>NZ_LT976854.1:2002926-2223108 GCF_900249755.1 Cupriavidus taiwanensis | reverse complement strand
TGCCGTGGCTGCTTCGCTGCGGAAGGCCTGACTTCGTTGAGGCTCCCTGCCCTCACCCCCGGCCCCTCTCCCGCAGGCGGGAGAGGGGAGCAAACCAGTGGTAGTGGTCGCGGGGCGCCGGCACGGCACTGGCGCTGGCGCGGACACACCCGGGCGCCAAGCGAGCGCAGCGACGCGTTCCGTGCCAGAGCCCCCGACCTGAGATACTCCCTGCGCAGCAGCCGTAGGCGTCCCCGCGATAAGGCCGGCAGCAGGCTGCCTACGCCCTAGTTTGGGATCGTTCAATAGTCGGTTATCGAAGGCGTTGTCCCTAACTCACATAGCGTTAGCAGGGTCGAACGGGCACCCAAGCCAAACGGAAATCACCACCGCTGGAACCACCAACGCCGTGGAATTGATTGCCAGCCGCACAGGCGACGCGTTTTTTGGTTACTTTTTGTCGCTCGGACAAAAAGTGACCCGCCCAGCAGGGCGGAACCAGGCGGTTCAAGAGCCGACAGCATGTCACCAACAGCGACGGAACAAGACCATCAACAAGCCTTAGCCCCCCGCATCAACCCCTCCCCCACCTCCTCCATCGCCGCCACCTTCCCCACCACATGCCTGACCACATGGTCACAAAAAACCTGCCTCCCATCCGCCAGAAACAACGCATGATCCATGCACCCATGCCGCTGCACGGTGACATGCGCCAGCGGCGCCAGCGCTTCCAGCTCTCTGCCAAAGCGCAGCTGCGCCTCATCCAGCCCCATATCCTCTGACCCGTACAGCATGTCGATCTGCACCCCACGCTCGTTCAGGCTGCGCATCGCGGCCCGCGCGTAGGCCGTGGCCGAGGCCAGGTCTTCGCCGCCGCGCAGCCGGGTCAGCCGGTACGCCGCGCGCTCGGTGGCATGCCGGTACGCGTGGCGCGCCATGGCCGCGGCGAGGGGGCCGATGCGCACGTCTCCCTGCAGCACCCGTTGCCAGTTGCCGCCACGGCGCGCGGCGGCCAGCCAGCCCTGCCACGATCGCGCGCCCTTGCCCGCGCTGCGGTCGTCGGCGCGGTCCCAGCGGAACTTCACCAGGTTGGCCAGCACCAGGCCGTTCACGCCGGGGTTGGACAGCGCGGCGTGCAGGCTCAGGAAGGCGCCGGAGCACACCCCGGCCAGCACGATGCAGCGGCAACCGCGTGCGCGCATCCAGTCGACCGCGGCGCTCACGTCGGCGCGCGGCCCGGGCGAGTAGATCTCGGGAATGCTCATGCTGCGCGGTGCGCGCGGGCTGTCGCCCAGCGCCGCCACGTCGAGCCGCAGCGAAACCACGCCCAGCCGTGCCAGCCGGCGCGCCAGCGTGACGAACATGCGGCCATCGCCGACATGGTGGTTGCCGCCGGTATTCGGGAAGATCACCGCGACCGGCGCGGGCGCCGCGTCGCGCGGCATGCACAGGATGCCGAACTGGCGCCGCGCATCGAGCCAGACCGACTCCTCGACCACGCCATCGACGGCCACGCGCAGCGATGCCGCGCGCACTGCCCCGTGCAGGTGCCGAAGCGCCGCCGGCAGCGCGGCCGATGCCGGCGCCAGCCACTGCACCAGTTGCCGCCAGGCCTGCGCCGGCACCCCGGCAAACTCGGCCGATTGCATCATCTCGCCGTACTCGGGAAACGCGGCCGTATCGACTTTTGCGCCGCCGTCGGTGTAGTACTGCGCCAGCGCGCCCGCCGCGGAGGCGGTGCCGGGCCAGGGGTCGAGCACCAGCACGCGCGGTGCGGGGCAGTTCGTGCCGCGGTCCAGGCGCAGCGCCTCCAGGTCGCGCACGGTGTCGGCGGTGAAGCGGAAGGCCAGCACGTCGAGCGCGCCCGCCGGTGCCGGTGACGGGGTTTCGGACGGCCCGACGCTGTTGAGCCAGTTCAGATGCAGTGCACGCAGCTCGCGCAGGTAGGCGCGGCCATTGACCACCGGCGCCAGCAGCACCAGTGCGGCAACGCGGCCCTGCCATGCCGGGTGCGAGCGCATCGCCTCGGCGGCCTGCACCGCGAGGCTGGCGCCGGCGCGCAGCCCGCACAGCACGATGCGCTCGACTCCCGCGAGCGCGCGCAGCTGCGCCGCCGCGGCGACGATGCTCGCGGCCGCGCGCCCGACGAAATGCGGCGCATCGCAGGCCCCGGCAGAGTCGCCGGTGCAGGGATAGTCAAAGCGCAGCACCGGCATGCCGGCCGCGGCGAGGTCGTCGGCGAGATGCCGCCATGCCCGGTGCGACCACATGGCCTCGTGGCCAAGCGGCGCGCACAGGACTACCCCGGTCTTTCCATGTGCCTCGTGCAGCCAGCCGGCACAGCCTTCGAACATAAGCCGCCTCATGTCGCCTCCTGGCGAGCGGATGGTCAGCCGCCGAGCCGGTGGAACAGGACCCGCATCTGCACGCAGAAACGGGTACGCTCACCCGTTTCCGCGTCCCCCTTATTCTCTTTTTTCTTCACGGTGCAGCGCCTGCCCGATGCGCCGCGAGATCGGCGTGGTCGCCGGCATCCCGAGGTACGGGTTGACGCTGCTGAACTCGGCACGGTTGCTGCGCTTGGCGATCACGCAGTTGAGAATGCCGCCCAGCAGGCGCGCATCGGCCCGCTGCAGGCGCTTGAGCGTTTCATCGACCTGGCCGGGCAGGGTCGCGTCGGCACGCAGCACCACCAGGGTCGAGCCGGCCAGGTTCGCGACCAGGCTGGCATCGGCCACCGCCAGCACCGGCGGAGTGTCGATCAGCACCAGGTCGAAGCGCGCGGCGCACTGGCGCAGCGCTTCGGCCATGCCGGGGCGCATCAGCAGTTCCGACGGGTTCGACGGCGGCAAGCCCGCCGGCAGGATCGACAAGCCGTTGACCACCGTGGGCCGCACCGCGGCCGACAGCGGCACGTGGCCGGTCAGCAGCTCGGCCAGGCCCGATTCGGCGGGCTGGTCGAACCAGCTGGCGACGCGGCCGCGGCGCAGGTCGGCGTCGATCAGCAGCACGCGCTGGCCGGCTTCGGCGAACAGCACGGCCAGGTTCACCGACGCAAAGGTCTTGCCCGCGCCGGGCGCCGGGCTGGTGACGGCGATGACATGGTCCGGCGCGCTGCGCAGGGCAAAATGCACCGCCGCGCGGATATTGCGCAGCCCTTCCACCGCCAGCGAGTGCGGCGCGTTGCGCGCCAGCAGGAACTGGTCGTGCAGGCCCAGCCGCAGCATCCGGTCGGCGCTGTCATCCTCCAGCGCGGCCACGTCGATCACCGCGCTCGACGGCCGCGGCCGCTCCAGGCGCGCCGACGGCGGCGCGGCATAGCCCGCGGCCACGCCCAGCAGCGCCTTGGCCGAGACCATGCGCTCGAGCGCCGCCTGTTCGCGGCTGAAGGCGATGTCGCCGAGCATGGTGATGCCCAGCTTGTCTTCCGCGTCATTGGCGGTGGCCACGGTGGGCCGCACGCGCTGGCGCAGCGTCAGCGCCCCGGCCGCCAGCAGCATGCCGAGCACGCCGCCGCCCGCGGCCGGCGGCCACGGTCCCATGCCGACCGGCACGGTGGGCGTGAGCGCGTTGTCGACGATGCGCACCTGCCCGGTGCGGTCGAGCTGCGCCAGCGACAGCTGCTCGACCTTGTTGCGCAAGGTCATGTACATGTCCTCGGCCACCTTGACGTCGCGCGTCAGCGCCACCGATTCGCGTTCCGATGCCGACAGGTTCTGCATGCGTGCGTCCATCTCCTGGCGCTCGCGCGTGAGCTGCTGGATCTGGCTGTCGACCGTGCGGACCTCGTTGGCTTCGGTGGTGAAGCGCTGCAGCAGCTTGGTGCGCTCCAGGCGCAGCAGCGCGATCTGGCGCTGGTATTCCATGCTGCCGTTCAAATAGGATTGCACGTCCTGGCTCGGCGCCAGCGAACCCGAGCGCGAGCGGTAGCGCGTCAGCGCGCTCTCGGCGCGCTCCAGCTCGGCCTTCACGCGCGGCAGTTCGCCCGACAGGAAGGCCAGCGTCGCGGCGGCGTCGTCCTGGCGCTGCTCGGCCTGGCCCTTGATATAGGAATCGGCAATGCCGTTGACCAGCGCGGCCGCGGTGGCGGGGTCGCGGTTCTGCCAGCTGATGCGCAGCGTGGTAGCGTCGCTCGATTCGCCCTCGACGCGCAATTCGCGCGTGACGGCATCGACGGTCAGCGTCAGGTCGCGCCGCGTCACCAGGAAGCGCGTACCCGGGCGCGCCTCGATCCGCCCCACCAGCATCGAGATGCCGCTGGCCTCGGCGACCTGGCCCGCGCGGCCCTCGACCTGCGCGTCCGGCCCGCTCAGCCGGAAGCCGTTGTCGGGCAGGATCTCCAGCGTCAGCGGCACGTTGAGCAGCCGCGCCGGAACGTTCAGGCGCTCCACCGCCACGCGCTCGCCGCCCCACGCATAGCCCAGCTCGGCCGGCCACGGCCCGCGCAGCTTGCCGGGCTCGGCGAAGTGGTTGACCACGCTGCCCAGCAGCGGCGCGCGCAGCGGCTGGATCTCGATATCCAGGTGCAGGCGCTCGACCACCGGGCCGACCACGGCACGGCTCTTGAGCATGCCCAGGTCCAGCTGCGGCGCGGCCGCGCGGCCGGCGCTGTCGCGCGTCTGCAGCTGCACCAGCGCCTTGGCGCGGTACAGGTCAGGGGTGGACAGCCACGCCATCCAGGCGATGGCGGCGCCGGTCAGCCCGGCGGCAAGGATCCAGCCTGCGTGGTCCAGCAGCACGCGCGCGTTCGCGCCGCTGCGCGGCGACACCTGGTCGGGTACCGGTACGGCTCCGGCAAATGACATTCTGCTCACGACATCTCTCCCCGCCAAACGCTGCCTCACGCCAATCACGCAGCAACCGGTGCCTGCCCGCCGCGCCTGCCGGCGCACGGGCCCACGCACTGGCCGCCGACCCCCTACTTGCGCCCGTAGTTGTCTTCGAACCTCACGATGTCGTCTTCGCCCAGATACGCGCCCGACTGCACCTCGATGATCTCCAGCGGCGTCTTGCCCGGGTTCTCTAGCCGGTGCAGCGTGCCGATGGGGATGTAGGTCGACTGGTTCTCCGAAAGAATGCTGATGCTGTCGCCGCAGGTCACGCGCGCGGTGCCGCGCACCACCACCCAGTGCTCGGCGCGGTGGTAGTGCATCTGCAGCGACAGGCTGGCGCCCGGTTCGACCACGATGCGCTTGACCTGGAAACGGTCGCCGCGGTCGATCGAGTCATAGCAGCCCCAGGGCCTGCGCACCTTGCGGTGGTTCACCACTTCATTGCCATGCTCGGAACGGATGCGCTGGACGATGTTCTTCACGTCCTGCACGTGGGCCTTGTCGACCACCAGCACCGCATCGGCGGTCTCCACCACCACCACGTCCTGCACCCCGACGCACGCGATCAGGCGGCCTTCGGAATGCGCCAGGCACGAGCTGGCGCCGTCGAACAGCACGCGCCCGCGCCCGGCATTGCCGCTGGCGTCCTTGGGCGCGATATCCCAGATCGCCGCCCACGAGCCCACGTCGGACCAGCCGGCATCGAGCGGCACCAGCATGCCGGCGATATCGGGCAGGGTCTCGAGCTTCTCCATCACGGCATAGTCGATCGAATCGGACGGACAGGCGTGGAACGCCTCCTTGCCCAGGCACAGCACCTCGCCGGCGCAGGCGGCGTGCTCGCTCGCCGCATAGGCGGCGCGGCATTGCCGTGCCATCTCGGGCTGCAGCTCGGCCACCGCGCGCAGCCACACCGAGGCGCGCACCACGAAGATGCCGCTGTTCCACCAGAACTCGCCGGACTCGACATAGTGCTTGGCCAGTTCCAGGTGCGGCTTCTCGACGAAGCGGTCCAGCATGAAGGCGCCGCGGTCGGCGCCGCCCGCCGCGCGGATGTAGCCGAAGCCGGTTTCCGGCGCCACCGGCTTCACGCCCAGCGTGACGATGGCACCCAGGTCCGCATGCTGGATCGCGGTGGCGATGGCCTCGCGGAAGGACGCGACGTCGGCCACGCTGTGGTCGGCCGGCGTGACCACCAGCACCGCATCGCCGCCCTCGCCCGCGGCGGCGAGCGCATGCAGCGCGGCCACCGTCAGCGCCGGCGCGGTATTGCGCCCGCACGGCTCGGACAGCACGCGCGCGGGCTTGCCGGCGCGCTTCATCATGTCGGTGATCATGAAGCGGTGCTCTTCGCCGCAAACCACGATCTGCGCCGCCTCCATGCCGTCCGGGCGGCCCGCCAGCGCGGCCACGCCGGCGAGGCGGTTGGCGGTGGCTTCGAGCAGCGTGTCTTCGGCAATCAGGTTCAGCAGCTGCTTCGGGAACTGTTCGCGCGACAGCGGCCACAGGCGCGTACCGGCGCCGCCGGCAAGGATCACGGGCTGCACCACCGGCAACGCCGCGCCATGCACCGCGCTGTCGCCCAGCCCCTGCAGGGCCGCATGGATTTCGCCGTTGACCGGCGGCGGCGTCTGGTTTTCTTCCCGGGTGCGAATTCGCATCATGCCTCCTGAAGTGTCGCCTGTTCCAAGCGTCCCGCGCATGCGGCGCGTCCGGCCCGGCGCTGCGCAGCCGCGGCCTCGCAGAAACGGGTACGCCCGGCAGCGGTCCCTGACCGCCATGACGGGGATGCCAGCCAGTCTAGGCAGCCGGCCTGGCGCAATCTGTTCGATTCCGCACACGCTACTTGCGCCGCCGCGGCAGGCCGCCCGCGATCGCGCGCGCTCTGTTGGAGAACGCACCGATGGCGGCGCCCGGCGGCGTTGCAATACAGTGGGCCGTGCAGGCGCAGCGCTTGCCATCGCGGCCCGGCGGCATGCACGCACGGCGGAGGAACGACATGGAGCGGGCGGTAGCAACCAGGGCAGCAAGCACGGCAAGCGCGGCCGCCGACCGCGGCTATCACTACACGCGCCAGTCGCCCTGCCACGTGGCCAGGCCGGTGCAGCGCTGGCTGCACGACGAAGCCGCGGTCTGGCAGGAGACCAATTGCTACATGGACCTGTGGATCGAGCTGCTGTACGGCTGGGGGCTGGAGCCGCGCGCGGCGCTGGCCTTCACCGTGACGCAGGACTACGAGGGCGACCATTTCACCTTCTTCAAGTATCCGCAGGCGGACCTCGAGCTGCTGTACGGCACGGTGGTGCAGGAGATGGCGGTCTACGACACGCTGCAGGCGCATCTGCTCGAACAGGTCGGGCGCGGCCATACCGTGCTGGTGGAGATGGACAGCTACTACCTGCCCGACACGCGCGCCACCGCCTACCGCCAGGCGCATGTGAAGACCACCGTCGCGATCGACCGGATCGACCCCGCTGCGCAGCGGCTGTCCTACTATCACAGCCTCGGCTACCACACCGCCGAAGCGCAGGACTACCGCGGCCTGTTGCGCCTCGCGCCCGAACTGCGCGACGGCAACATCCTGTTCCCGTACGCCGAATGCGCCAAGCGCGTGCGCGCGCCGTTGCGCGGCGTGGCCGCGGCCGACGCCGCCGCGGCGCTGATGCGCCACCACCTGGGACGGCGCCCCGCGCTGAACCCGGTCACGCGCTGGCGCGCCGACTTCGACGAACATGTCGCGGTGATCCTGGCACGCGGCGACGCCTACTTCCATCACTACGGCTTCAACCTGCCGCGCCAGTTGGGGGCGAACTTCGAGATGCTGCATCACTGCCTCGCTTGGTTCGGCGAGCATGGTTACGATGTGCCCGCACGCGTGGCGCAGGCGGCCAACCGCATGGCTGCGGAAAGCAAGGTGCTGCAGTTCCGCCTGGCCCGGGCCATGGCACGCAGCCGACCGGACCGCTGTAGCGAGTGCCTGGACACGATGGAGTGCGCTTATGAAACGGTCATCGCCGGCCTGCTGTCGGCGTTCGGCGCCGACCCCGCGCAGCGGGCATACGCCTGACGCCAACGGCAAGCGCCGCCAGCGCCGCCAGCGTTGCCGACGCTGGCCACACCACGGGCGCACGGCCGCTGCCGTGCCGCGCGCCCGGGGCGCTTCAGGCGTGGGCCAGCGCGGGCAACAGGCGGTCGTACTCGCGCTTGACCAGCTTGTAGCATTCGCAGGAATGCTTCTCGAGCCCGCAATGATCGAGGATGGTGATATGGCCGCGGCTGTGGTGGATCAGCCCCAGGTTTTCCAGCTTGCCGGCCGCTTCGGTGACGCCCTCGCGGCGCACGCCCAGCATGTTGGCGATGACCTGCTGGGTGATGACCAGCTCGTTGGAATTCATGCGGTCGCGCGCCAGCAGCAGCCAGCGGCACAGTTGCTTGTTCAGCGAGTGATGGCGGTTGCAGGCCGCGGTCTGCGCAATTTGCGTCAGCACCGCCTGCACATACAGCAGCGTGACCCGCTGCAGCGTCGGCAGGTAGGACAGCTCGGCGCGCAGCGCGCGCGCGGGAATGCGGTAGGCAAAACCCGGGCTGCGCACTTCGACGCGGCTGGGCATGGTGTCGCCGCCGGTCACCACCGGAATGCCGACCAGGCCTTCGTTGCCGACCGCGGCAAACTCCACCGTGGCGCCGTCTTCGAGCAGCGACAGCAGCGACACCACCGAAGTGGTCGGGAAATACACATGCACGATGCGCTGGCTGGTGTCAGTCAGCAATTCGCCGGCACGCAGCCGGACCAGTTCAAAGTGGCGCGACAGCGTTTCCCATTCCTGCCGCGGCAAGGCATTGAGCAGATGATTGACATGCAGGTCCGACCGTTGCGTGATCATGCTGATTCTCCCCGTTGACCCGGGACCGGCACTGGGCCGCCGCTCGCGCACTGGTTGCGTGGTGCAAGGCCCGGCTGTACCGCTCCACCCGTGACTGACGCTTACCGACTTGTTGACACCGCGTATGACTGACAGATGACGGGCCGCAGGCCGCTTTCCGTCCCGCCGCGCAAGCCCTGCGGTGCGCTGTGTGCCTGCCGCGTCGGTTGACTGTATTAAGTGCTATGGCGCACTGAAGCGACAGTAGGCAGACGGCTGGTACTCGTTCATCCTTTGGTTGGTTGGTAGCAGGCCGGCGCGGCGCCGCGCCCGTCCTTGCGGCTGGCGGCAACGGCAAGTGCCGGCCCGCGGCAAGCCCGCGGACCGCGTGCCGCGGCAGGCGGCCAGGCGAGGCATGGCAAGGGGGCAGCGCGCCGCGAGCGGCGCTTGCGTCCTACGCGCCGTAGCTGGCGGGGCGCTCGGCGTTGATGGCGTAGATCTCGCCCGAAGGGATGGGACCGGTGGCGGCGTCGGGGCCGCTCTCATGCATCAGGCGGATGCGCCGCGTTTCACCGGGCCCGAGGTGGAACCAGTCCTGTTCCGGCAGATAGGCGTGGTCCTCGATATGCACCCAGCGCGCAAAGCGGCGCGTGCCGATGCGCAGCCACCACTGGCCCTGCACGCATTCGACGCTGCCCTGCAGCTCGGGTGCCGCCAGCGCGCCGGCGCCGCGGTCGGGCAGGTAGACCGCCTGGCTCAGCGGCACGCCGCCGCTGTCGCCTTCGGCATGCAGCGTGGCCAGCACCACGTCGTGGGCGGGCGGGCCGAAGCGGTAGGCATAGGTGAAATCGAAGAAATGGTCGAGCATCGCCGCCGCCGCGATCCGGCAGGATTCGCGCGGGCGCAGCGCCAGCTCCTGCCGCGCCTGCGCCGCCACCGCCTCGCCGTCGCGCAGGCAGCGCAGCGTCAGCAGCACCGTGCGCGGCTGCGCGGTTTCGTTGATGACATGCACATGCAGGCCATTGAGGCCCTCGTCGGTCAGCAGCACCTGCACCGGCTGCGACACCGCGCGCAAGGCATGCCAGGCCGACTTGGGTCGGCCGCACGCATCGACGATGCCCCAGCCGGCACCGGGCAGCAGGTCCTGCAGCTGCCACACCAGGGCGCCCGCGCAGGTGGAACCCACGCGCCGCCACTCGCTGAAGACGTCCGTCATGACCTCGGCCACCACCGCGCGCGACAGCGCCAGGTAGCGCGCCGGGCGCTCATAGCGCAGGCGCGGCGGGTCGACCTGGTACAGCGCGCGCAGGTAGAAGTCGCGGATATCCTCGAAGTCCCACGCCGCGCCGGCATCGCGTGGCACGCGCGCCTTCCAGCGCGGGTCGTGCAGCGGCTGGGTCAGGCCGTGTTCGCGCAGCGTGCGCGCGCACGGCACGTTGGCAAAGGCCAGGCACTCGGCGGCAAAGCGCACGCGGGCCAGGCGCGCGTCCGCGAGCGGGCGCTGGTAGGCGCCCACGCCGTAGTAATGGGTGATGCCGGTATCGGGCTGGAACGGCCACGCGCCTTCGCTGGGCGAGTTGCGCACGTACACCGCATCGGCACGGTGCCTGGCCACCAGCCCGGGGATCAGCTCGTCGAACAGCGGCTGGCGCCAGTCGCCGCGCGGCGTGCCCAGCATCGCCGCCTGCTGCTCGGCTTCGCTGCCGCCGCACAGCACCGCGATGGCCGGATGCGCGCGCGTGGACTGCAGCCACTGGCCGACTTCGCGCGCGGCATCGTCCATCAGGCCGCGCGCGGCGTGCGGGTCCGCGCCATAGTCGAAATTGGCGAACATGAAGTCCTGCCACACCATCAGGCCGAGCGCGTCGCAGCAGCGGTAGAAGGCCTCGCCGGGGTAGCAGGTGACGCCGCTGACGCGCACCATGTTCATGCCCGCGCCGCGCGCCAGCCGCAGCCAGCGCGCCACGGCCTCGTCGCTGTCGGCCAGTCCTGGCAGGTCATGGCTGGACACGCAGGCACCGCGGCAGAAGATGCGCTCGCCATTGATGCGCAGCGCAAAGGCGCCGGGCTCGCCGTCGCGGTCTTCCTCCACGGTGCGAAAGCCGACCTGCGCGCAATGCAGCGCCTGCGTGCCGAGGTGCGCCTCGACGCGGTACAGGACCGGATCGCCGTGCGTGTGCGGCCACCAGCGGCGCGCGTGCGGCACGCGCAGCGTGCCGGCCAGCACATGCGTGCCCGTGCGCGCGAGGCTGCCCCAGACTTCGTCGTCGCCCTGCGCGGCCAGCCAGCGCGCCTGTGCCGGCGCTGGTCCCGGGAAGTGCAGCGTCAGCGTGATGATGCCGTCGGTGCCGTCGGTACCGTCGAGCTGCGTGCTGACCTCGGCGCGCACGCCGTGCAGCGGATCGGCGCTGGCCGGATCCAGCAGCTCGATGCTGCGCCACGGTCCGACCGCATGGACCGGCGGGCACCAGCCCGGCATGTGGCCGAGCAGCGTGGTGCGCACCGCGCGCAGCGCGGGAGGCACGATCATGCGCGGCTTCCAGCGGACCTGCCCGCGCTGCCCGCGCAGCCACGGATGCAGCGCGCGAAAGCACAGGTGCAGCGTGTTGTCTCCGGCCAGCTGCACCGCCACCTGGTGGGCCGCGAACATATGGCGCGTGGTGAGCACCAGCACCCCGTTGAGCCACACTTCGGCCAGCGTCGCCAGGCCATTGCAGCGCAGCGTGCGCGCGCCGCTGCCGGCAAAGCGCACGCGGTACCAGTAGTCATGCCGGTGCAGCGGCGGCGGCGCGCTGTCGTCCCAGCGGCCCGCCGCGCGCATGGCCGCGGCCACCGTGCCGGGCACGGGCGCGGGCAGCCAAGCCGCATCGGGCGCCAGCTCCGCCGGCGTCTGCACAGCGCCCGCGAGCGTTTCCAGCCAGCGCCAGTCGCCTGCCAGCTCGCATGGGCCAACGGCCACGCCCGGGGCGATCGCCGGGCAGGATGCGGTAGTTGTCGTCGCGGCAGGCGTGCCCGCGGACTGGCCTTGCGCCAGTTGCGCCGCGTCGCGCGCGCTCATGCCACGCTCGCGCCGAAGTGCGAGGCCAGCGCCGGCACCGTGCCGTGGTAGGCCTGCTCGAGCTGGTCCAGGCAGTCCTGGCAGGGATCGGACTTGCGGCTGATCACCGCGCGCATCAGCCGGAACTGCATCACCATGGCTTCGGAGGCCATGGTGTAGCAGGCCTCGCCGATGCTGTCGGGCAGCGAGTGCCCGTGCAGCACCAGCCAGCGCAGGTAGCGGCCGAGCAGTTCGAAGTTGACGCCCAGCTGGCGCAAGACGCTGGTCGCATAGACCTGGAAGTTGGGCTCGCCGCGCGCCATCAGGTGTTCGAGATGGCCGGGGAACGCCATGCGGAACACGCTGATCGGGTTCTGCTGCGGACGGCGCGACAGGTGGTGGCGCAGCAGCTCCAGCGAAGTCCGCATCAGCGCGGCATCGGTCAGCGCGGCAAAGCGCCGCCGCGCCACCGACGCGTGCGGGAACGCCGCGACGTCACCGTAGCCTACCGTCGCCGGGCGGAAGATGGCGGCATAGTCGTCGCCGCTGGCGGTGTGGTAGCCGTCGCCGTGGAAATAGCCCACCGCGGCCGCCTCGGGCACCAGCACGTCGATGCCGATGCACGAGCGCATATGCTGGCGGCGGTAGGTGCCGGCCGGCTGCGGCAGCTGGTAGCTGTCGACTTCGAGCAGCACCACGTTGCCGCGCGCGGTCTGGGTGGCAACATGCGCCTCGAGCCGGTCGTACATCGACAGCTCGTGCGTGACGATGCCGTACAGGCGCTCCAGGTCGTTGGCGGGGAATGCCGAGAGCGTGAACTGGTCGCCCTCGAAGTCCTGCGCCACGGTGAACGGCAGTGCGGCAATGGGCTCGAGATCCCACCCCTGCAGCAGCTCGACCCACAGGTCGATCTGCTGGTTCGCATGGGACCAGACCGGATTGCCGCCATGCCAGGTGGAGCGGCCTGCGCGCACCCTGGCCCTGCCGTCGCCGTACATTTACTCTCCCCACAGCGTGTCGCGGACGGTTTGGGGCCAGCGTGCCGGATCCAAGCCGTGGTGGCGCAGCAGCGCCAGCGCCATGCGCTCGACGCCGATGCCGACGCAGCCCGTGTGCGCGATGGCGCCGTCCGCGGTGCGCAGGCCCCACATGTTGCCGAAGTGGTCCATGTGGTAGTTGAAGCTCATGCACGCCGAGGGCGGCGCGCCGTCGTTGATCGGGATCAGCAGCTCGAACTTGAGCCTGAGCTCGCGCTGGCTTTCGGCCACGAGCTTGCCGGCGCGCCCGAAGAACGGATCGTTGGCAACGTCGGTCTGCACCGGCAGCAGCAGCGCCTCGGCCAGCTCCGGCACGCGCGCGAGCCACTGCTCGCGGAACGCCGCGATGCGCTGCGGCGTGCCCAGGCAGACATACTCGCGCTGGCGGAACAGCTGCATGCGGGTCGGCTCCAGCGAAGACTCGTGGCGGAAGCAGTACGACATCACGTTGACCACCTTGCCGCCCTCGGGCAGCGGGCCGCGCCGCGCGATCACCGGGTAGACCGGATAGCACGCCGCCGGGGTCAGCACCACGCCGGTCGGCTGCTGCTGGTCGGTCCAGTCGTCCTTGTCCTCCAGGCGCGCCAGCAGGCGGCGGTGGCCCTTGTCGTCGCCGCAGAAGCTGTGCACGGTGCCGGCCAGCTGCGGAAAGCTCTTCATGTAGCCGCTGGCCTCGAAATCGGCCTGGCCCATGGCCGGCGGGAAGTGCAGCGTCTCGGCGCCGAGCCCGTGCCCCAGCCGCGTCATGACGGTGTTCATGCCCTCGCAGATCGATTCGAAGGTGGTGTTGCGGCCATAGAGGCCGGGCACGCCGGTCGGGATCATCAGGCCCTCGGCCACCAGTTGCTCGAGGAAGGTGGGGCCGGATGGGCCCGGCGCCGGCTTGCCGTCCGGCGCGGCGGCACTGGCGTCGGCCGCGGCGCCGCCCAGGGCGCCGGCGTCGGTCAGGGTATGGAGGTCCATGCGATCTCCCTCAGGAACGGTCGGCCAGCAACAGATTGGCCGTGTTGGTCAGGATGCGGTCGTTGTTGATCATCAGCGGCGCCGACCACAGGTCGCGCAAGTGGCGGCCCAGGCTGAATGGCGTGCCTTGCTTGTAGCCCGCCATGCCGCACACCAGCATGGCTTGCTGCACCGCGTCCAGCGCCAGCGTGGACACCGCGGTCTTGAGCCCGTTCATGCCCGCGGCCAGCGCGAATGCGCCGGACACCGACGGCTCGGCATGGCGGCGGCGCTGTTGCGCCAGCGCCAGCTCCAGCCGTCCTTCGATCAGCTGCAGCAGGCTGACCGCTTCGGCCACGCGCGCCGCCGACGGCGGCAGCGAGCCGGGCCGCGCCCGTGCCTGCCCCTGGAAGTAAGTCTTGGCGCGCGCCACCGCATCGCTGCAGATGCCGAGCCACAGCGCACTCCACAAAATGTGCGACACCGGCGTCATGGTGGCGTCGGCGATCTCGCCGAACGGCACCGGCAGCACCTGTGCCAGCGCACCCGTGGCTTCGAGCCGGAAGCCATTGCTGCAGGTGCCGCGCATGCCCAGCGTGTCCCACGCGTTCAGGCTTTGCAGCGTGTAGTCCGGCTTCAGCGCGCACACCAGGACCTGGTCCGAGGGCGCGGCATCGGCATGGCGGCGCGACGTGATCAGGATGCCGTCGGCATGCGCACCGTACGAAATAGTCGGCGCCATCTTGAGCAGGTGAAAGCGCTCGCCGTCGACGTTGAGCGCGCAGCCGCTGCTGCGCAGCGCGCCGCCGATGGCCTCTTCGGACGTCGCCGAAGCCAGCAGCAATTGCTCGGCGGCGATGCGTGCGAGCAGGGCCTGGTGCCACGGGCTGCCGGTACCGTGTTCGAGCACGCAGGCCACCTGGATCTGGTGCATGGCGTAGATCATCCCGGTCGACGCGCACGCGGCGCCGAGCACGCGGCAGATTGCCGCCACCGTGGCCAGCGAGGCACCGGCGCCGCCCTGCGCTGCCGGCACCATGGCGCCGACCAGGCCAAGCTCGCGCAGGCTGTCGAAGGCTTCCTGCGGGAAGCGCGCGTCGCGATCGACCGCGTCGGCATGCGCCTGCGCGACCGCGGCGGCGGCCTGGGCGGCGGCGAGCAGCGCCTCGGCGCTGACCCGCACGGCGTCCGGGTCCGCGCTGGAATGCGCCAGTGCCACCCGGGCCGCGGGGGTCATGCTGCCTCCTGCTGCTGCCGGATCTGTTCGACCGCGGTGGCCAGGGAATCGACGCTGCGGAACAGCTGGCGCGTCAGCATCTGGTCCGGGATCTCGATGTCGAAAGCATTCTCGAGCGCGAGCATCACGTGCACGGTGGCCAGCGACGACAAGCCGGCGGCATACAGGTCATCGCTGTCTGCCAGGTCGGCGAGCGGCACATCGAGCCGGGCAACATCGCCCAGGATGCTGCGGATGGTTGCTTTCATGGAACACCTCCGGTTTTATGGGTGCGGCCTATTGCACGCTTAACGGGCTGCGGCTTCGGTACGTTTGCGCACCAATCCGTGCGCCCCCGGGCACCACCGCAGCTGCCCTTGCAATTGCCTCAGTACGCACTGGCGCCGGTCCACCCGTGCAGCGCGGTGCGCAGGATGATCTGCAGGTCGAGCTGGAACGACCAGTGCTGGATGTAGTAGATGTCGAACTCGATACGCCGGCGCATTTTCTCGACGGTATCGGTCTGGCCGCGCAGGCCGTTGATCTGGGCCCAGCCGGTGATGCCCGGCTTCACGCGGTGGCGCAGCATGTAGCGGTCGATCAGCTCCTTGTAGAGCTCGTTGTGCTCCATGGCATGGGGGCGCGGGCCCACCACCGACATCTCGCCGCGCAGCACATTGAAGAACTGGGGCAGTTCGTCCAGGCTGGTGCGGCGCAGGAAAGCGCCCACCCGGGTCACGCGCGCATCGCCGCGTACCGCCTGCGTCACGCCCGCATCGGCGTGCAGGCGCATGGTGCGGAACTTGAAGACATCGAACGGGCGCCCGTCCATGCCCAGCCGCCGCTGGCGGAACAGCACCGGCCCGGGCGACGACAGCTTCACCAGCGCCGCCACCACCAGCAGCACCGGCGCCAGGCCGATCAGCGCGGCGAGCGCGAAGGCGCGGTCGAAGCTGGCCTTGAGCAGGCCGGTGATGCCCGACACCGGCGGGCTGTTCAGGTCGATCACGGGCAGGCCGAGGAACTCGCTGAAGCGGTGGCCCAGCAGCTCCACCGACATCACGTCGGGGATCCAGCGGATATCGATCAGCTCGTTGCGGAACTGCCGCACCACGTCGTACAGGTCGCGGCACGCCACCATCGGCAGCGTCAGCCAGATCTCCCTGACGGCCTGGCTGCGCACGAACAGGTTGACCTCCTCCATGGTGCGCAGCGAGACCACGCCGTCCGGCACCGCGATCGGCTCTTCATGGTAGATGCCGACCACGCGGTAGCCGGCGGCGCGGATCTGGTCGACGCGCAGGTACATCTCGCGGCCCAGCGGCCCGTAGCCGAAGATCACCACGCGCTTGGCGTTGATGCCCTGCTCGCGCACATTGCCCAGCATGCGGAACATGACCGCACGCACCCCCGCCAGCGCCAGCAGGCCGGAACCGAACCAGCCCAGCGACCAGACCCGCGACACCGCGGCGATCTGGTGCATCAGGAACGCCGTCATCAGCCCGACGATAAACACCGTGGCCCAGGCCGCGAGCAGGCGCAGCACCAGCGCCGCGCGGCTGCGCCCGCGCCACGACTCATAGATGCCAAACGCAGGGAACACCGCCAGCACCCCGACCGAGCACAGCGCCGCCAGAAAGCCGTGGACCGGCGCGGCGCCGCGGATGCCCTCCGGAAAGTACAGCGCACCGATCATCACCGCGCAGACACCGACCAGCACCGCGTCGGCCAGCCGGTACAACAGGTGCAGTGCCGTGTGTCGCTCTGCCGCAAAGGTCGAACTGGATGCCATGGCCGCCCACCGCGAATGCAATTCTCGATGGAGCGATGGTTGCCGAGCCGCCCTCTAGTGTCTGTTGGCGGGCGCACACAGGGGGCGGCGGGATCAGCCTGGCGCGGTCGCTCTCGGCACGCGCTGCGGGCGCGCGACGGCGTGGCCCCTGGCGTACCCGGGCACGCGCGAGAGCATGGCCCATTCGCCGCGCTGGAAGGTGCGCTCGCGCCCGGACAGCAGCATGGCAAGTTGCTGGATCAGCGCGTGCGAGGCGCCCACGGTGCCGGTCATCGGCATCACCAGCGCCGTGGCCAGCACCACGCTGGTCAGCACCATCGCCAGCGGCCCGTGCGGCGTGGTGCGCCGCAGGATGAACGGCAGGCTCACGCACAGGCCTACCGCCAGCCCGCCCGCTACCTCCGACACCGAGTGCGCATGCAGCGCCAGCCGCGACACCCCAACCAGCAGCGCCAGGCCCACGCCCGCGCCCGCCGCCAGCCAGCCCAGGCGCCGCCACGCGGCCGGCACCGCCAGGTACAGCAGCACCGGCAGCACCGACGCCGCCATCATCGCGTGGCCAGAGAAGCCGGTGAAGTCCAGCGCCGCGCTGCCGATGCCCCAGCCCAGGAACGCGAGCTTGGACGCCAGCACCAGCAGCGCGGCCGCGGCGAACGCCAGCACCCAGTGGCGCGCGCTGCCAGGCGCGCCGCGCCAGTACAGCCACAGCGACAGGAACGCGGCGCAAGGCAGCAGGTACGCGGATTCGCCGAACAGGGAAACGAGATGCCAGTGGCTCATGGGCGTGCGAGAGAGATGTGAGGGGTGGGAGTCAGGGCCTGGTGGCGCAGCGTACCACCGCGCCGCGCGCGGCGGCATCGCCCGCCTGGGCGGATCGTCAGGGCGCCGCATGCGCGCGCATCGCGGCCCCGGTCTGCGCCGGTCAGGGTGCAGACAGGTTGAGAGTGCATGACTGCATTGGCCTTCTGGTGGATAGAGAGTCTTTGCGCAATTCGATATGTTCAATCGGGATCGCTGCCCATGCATCACCGGGCAGCGTTTTCAAAGCCCGCATGGTCCCCCGGTCGGCGGGCTTCTTTTTTGCCGGCCGGGCACGCGTCGACGGAACGGTGGCGGCAAGGGCGAGGCCATGCGGCGCACCATGCAACCTGCACACTGAAGCCCGAACGCCGGGGCCCGCACGCCAAGCCCGGCACAGCAGGGCCACAAACGCACAGCGGCACCGGGCGCTCGCGCCGGGTGCCGCTGCACAACCGCTGCGCGCGCCTGCAGGTTCAGGTCACCAGTGACGGCGGCACACGGTGCCGATGCTGCGCGATGATCAGCGCCTTGAGGCTCTCCACGCGCAGCAAGGCCTCGCGCTCGCCGGCCGCGCGCGCGGCATCGGCGGCGGCCAGCTCGCAATCGAACTGGCGCCCGTGCAGTTCTCCCCGGTACAGCAGCGGCTCATCGCTGCCGGCGGCGCCATCCGCGCCGCAACCTTCGTCGCGATGGGCGGCGAGCCTGATCTCGAAGCAGCACGCCCACTTTCCCCGGCCCTCGCGCACCGCAAAGCCGCGCACGACGAGGAACTCCAGTCCGGCCTCCATACGACCCCCTTCTCCCCGGGACGGCCAGCCTGCAAATGAGGGCCAGCTTCTGCCTCCGGGCGAATCAAGCATAGGCCATTCGCAACCTTGCGCCCCTCATCCGGTGGTTGTAGGACGGGTCGCACAAAGGAGGGAGGGCGCGGACGCACGGGCACCGCCCAGCGACAGCGCCATGCGCGGGAAACACTGGCCGCCGGCCCACACCAGCGCGGTCGCCGCGCAGACCAGGTCCACCGCCGCGGGCAACGCCAGGCAGCCGCTGGCGCCGAGCAGAGCGGCATGCAGGATCAGCGCGGGATCGAGACGATCCGACAACACCAGCCAGCGCCGCGGCGCCAGGCGCGCGTGCAGCTGGTCCAGCCAGGCGCGGGGATCGCCTTCCAGGCCGCTGCAATCGATCACCGCGATATCCGCGGGATCGGGTGGCAATTGCGGGGCGCGGTGCGCGCCGGCCTGCGCCGCGGCGTGCGCAGGCGTTTGGTCGAGGACGGTCGGAGGGTCCTGCGTCGCGGCCTGCGCCGTCGCAGCGCTTGCCGCGGCAGGCGCTGAGGCTTGCAGCCATTGCGGCGTGCGGCAGGTGATCGGCCCGGGCAGGTCGAGCGTGTGCAGGCGCCGGGCCAGGACCCGGCTCATCATTTCATTGCTGGCGATCAGGTAGGTCGACATGGACGCGTTCCGGCGGCAACCCGGGCGGCCCTGGCAGTGGCCGCGCGGTCGGGTCCGGGCGGCGCTGCGGGCCCGGCGGGGCAGGCATCGCGCCAGCGCCAAGCCGCCGGCGTCGGTCTGTGCGCATGCCTTTCCTCAGAAGGTAGCAAGCCGCTGCCCTACTCGCCTCATGCTTTTGGCGGAGTGCCGCGCAGCAGAAGGATGAGGCGCCGCGCACCGTGGTGCCAGCGCCCGCATCGTTGCCAACCCGGTCAGCTCAGGCCGCCTGGCCCACCGGCGCCGGCACACGCGCCGGCGGCGCTACCGGGTCCGGCCCGGCCCAGTTCAGCGTGGCGCCCTTCTGCAGGGCCACGTAGACCGCTTCGCCCTTGTTGCGCACATGCAGGCGCTGGTACAGCGTGCAGGCATGCGTCTTGGCCGTGGCGATCGAGATGTTCAGCATGCGGCTGACGGTCTTGATCGGATAGCCCCTGGCGAGCAGTGCCAGGACCTCGTACTGGCGCTCGGTGATATTCAGCAGGTGCGAGCCGGCCGATGGCGTTTCGTACGCGTTGGCGTGCGCGGCGAACTGGCGCTGCGCGAGCGGGGCCGCGCTGTCGTGGCCGGCATCGTCCACGCCGGGACGCAGCGCCACCACCCGCGCAGCGCCGGCGGCCGTGACCGGCGCCGGATGGACCGCGGAGGCATCCGTGGCCGCGTGAGGCTGCGGCATCGGCTGGTTCCATGCCGGGAAGCATTCGCCGCCGGCCAGCACCAGCCGCACCGCCGCGTCCAGCGCATCCGCGCTGCAGTGTTTGGACACGCAGCCGCGCACCGGCTCGGGCAGCCCGGCCTCGGGCAGCGCGGGCAATGCCTGCTCGCTGAGCACCAGTACCCGCTGTGGCCGCAGCCGCTGGCACAGTTGCTCCAGCATGGACCAGCCGCTGGCCGGGTCGGCCGGCAGTCCGTAGACCATCAGGTCGGCATCGTTGAGCCAGAGGTCGGAATCGATGGGTGCCAGCGGATCGATGTCCAGCAGGTCCCCCTCGAGGTGTGCCTGGGCCAGCAGGTGGCGCAGACCCAGGCGCAGGAGGGGGTGAGGCTCGATCAAGAGGATGGTGGCCATGGCCGCTCTCTTATTATTGCGGCAAGCACGGACCCCGCGAAAATCCGTGATTGCTTGTCGGATGTGCCCCGCTATCCTGCGGTTGCACCTCCATACGATCCGCCAGGGCTCCGGGGCCGCCGTGCAGCCTACCCGTCTGGCTGCAGGTCGTTGCTTGTCCTGGAGATACCGGATCGCCCCGGTGTGCGTCTGAAACGCTTATGTTGCAAGAGCCTTAGATTCGGCTGAAATCTGATCTAAGTATTTATAACTCCTGAACTGCAGCATATGAAACACGCCCGGCGAATGCAAGGTCGTGGTGCGCTGCAGCGGGTAATCCCCAAAGGGGGCGCTCTGCGACGTCGCTGGCGCGGCTGACGCCGGTGCCTGGAGCATATGGGCCGAACCGGTAGCGGCGGGGCTGTGCATCCCACGCCATCGCGCATAAAATTATCGGCATTGCATTTTGCTATGCATTTCGGGCCGGACGATTTCTGCCTCGGTCCGGGTGCCTTATAAATCAATAAGTTAGCGATACTGCGCAATGCTTCCTGCCGCGCCCTCCGTCAGCCTGACCCGCAGCGAGTTCGCCGCCGTGCGCGCCTATGTCCAGGGCATGCCGGCCGCCATGGTGGTGCCCCGCTACCTGCCCGATGACACGGACGACGACGATGCCGGGGCGGAATCGGCGCTGCGCATCCTGCTGGCCTTGCGTGACCGCATGGTCCAGCTCGCGCACCTGCACGGGCGCGCTGATCTGGCGGATCTGCTGCTGGCCGGCCCGGGGCGCTCGAATCGGGGGATGGATCGCCGGGTGGATGCGCTCGGTGAACTGGAGCGGCTCGGCACCGCGGCGCCACAGCCCCAGCACAGCGTGGAGTTGTGGTTTGCCCCTGCACTGGCGCGGCGCCTACGGCACGCCGAGATTGTGACGCTTAAAGCTCTTTTAGATCTGGCCAACCGGCGTGGTACTGCGTGGTGGCGGTCGGTGCCGCGCATTGGCGCCCTCGCCGGCACCGCCATCAACCGCTGGCTCGGCGAGCATCGCACTGTCTTCAAGGACCCGGACGGCGCGCCGCTGCTTCACGCGCACGTCGGCAACCGCGCGCCGCTGCAGCCGGCTGCGCTGAGCCCGGCGCTGCGCCAGCCGTTGCCGCTCGAGTGGCTGCGCGAGGCGCCGGTCAATGCCGACGGCCACACCTGCCCCTACAGCCAGGGCGTGACCGTGGTCAAGGCGTGGCTGCGCGCTGCCGCCGGCAGCCGGGGCAGCACCCTTGCCGCGTATCGCAAGGAGGCGGAGCGCTTATTGTTGTGGGCGGCGCTGGAGCGGGGCAAGGGGCTGTTGCAGCTGAACCTGGACGACCGCCACGCCTACCTCGCCTTCCTCGCCAGCCCGGAACCTGCCAGCCGCTGGTGCGGGCCCCGCGCGCCGCGGCACCAGGCCGCGTGGCGGCCACTGACCGGCCCGCTGAGCCCGGCCAGCCAGCGTCACAGCCTGCGCGTGCTGGCTGCCCTGTTCCGGTGGCTGCACGATAACGGCTACCCTTGCGCGGCGCGCTGGCCGGCTCAGAGCGGCGCCGACATGGCAACGACGCTGGCAGCGCCAGCGACCGCCCCGTCCGGCGCTCCGCTGCCGCCCGACAGCGTTGCCGCCTTCCTGTCATGGCTGGCGGCGCAGGCCGAAGCCGGCGACGGGCAGCGCTACCGCGCCGCGTACGCCGCCATCCTGCTGTTGCGCGAGCAAGGGTTCAGCTTGAACCAGTTGTCATCCGCGACATTGCGGTCGCTGTCATCACATGGACCCGCAGGCGTCAGGGGTGCCGGGCCGGGCAACCTCGACAATGATCCGGAAGCGCCCCGCCCCGGGAGCGCCCTTGCGCCAGAGACACGGCTTGCGCTGGCGCGCCACTGGCAGGACCGCCAGCTGCAATGGGACAGCCCGGGTATGGAAGACGCCTGCCTGATCGGGCCGGCGGCGACGCCGCCCACCGGCCGTGCCCGCCGCAAGCGCGCGGCCGAGCCTCTGGGCGGGTATTCGGTGCGCGGCCTGCATGCCTTGCTTGCCGCCACGCTGGAGCGCTACCGCGAGCGCTGCGACCCGGCATTCGCGGCACGTTCGCCTCGCGATCTGATGGCGTGAAAACAATGGGGGGCAGTGTTGCCACTGCCCCCCGGATATTTGCTCCGCCCAGTTCGGTGCCCGCATCACCGCGAAGCCGAAGCGGTGCCCGTTTCGTTTCAGAGCAAGGTCTTGTCGAGTCCGAAGCGCGACTTCAGGGCTTCAACCAGGGCCTCGCGCGCACTGCGGTCGGTCAGTTGCACGTCCAGCATCACGCGTCCGGAGTCCCATTCCTTGATGGTGCCCAGCAGCTGGCCGCTGTCGGTGCGGATCTTGTATTGGCGGCTGATCTCCTTGACCTTGCGCGCCTTGCCTTCCTGCGCCTGCTTGCGAATCGCCTCGACTTCGCGGCTCGACAGCCCGTCGTGGATGATCCGCGCCGCCAGCTCCCGGGTACGCTCCTCGCCCGCCAGCTTGAAGTACAGCGTCAGTTCGTAGCCGGCGGCAATGCCGATCGCGCTCGGGCATTCACGCATCACGCCCAGCACCGATTCCGGCAGGCGCAGCAGCGCGAGGGTCTTGTTGACCGTGCCCGCGGAGATGCCGGTCAGTTCGCAGATCTCTTCTTCCTTCTGGACCTTGCCTTCGTCAAGCAGCTGGCGCCAGGCAATGGCATTGTCGAGCGCGGACTGGTCCGAGCGCTGCTCGTTCAGCATGAACGACAACCGGTAGAAATCCAGGTCGCTCAGGTCGTTCTCGACAAAACATTCCATTTCGAGCTTGCCGGCAGATGCCAGAGCTCGCTTGCGGTAATGGCCGTCGATCAGGATGTAATGGCCGGGGCGCGCCGGGTCCGGCGCCGCCAGGCCAGGCGTCTTCTGCCCGTGGGTGGCGATCGACGCGGCGCGTTCCTGCACCACCGCGGGGTCATAGAGGCGGCGCGCATTCAGCGGGTTGTCATGCAACTGCGCCAGCGGAATCCGGATCAACTGCCGGCCCGCGCCGACGTCGTCGAGACTTTCAGCGCTGAAACCGGGGGACGTTTCGGCAGCCCCCCTGCCCTGCAGCAAGCCGTTGGGATGCTGGGAAATGGCCGCTTCCGCGCGCGCGAAGCGGTCCATCGTATCGTTTCGGCTCTTCTCGGCCGCCATGCCGGCGAGCATGCCAGCCTTCAGGCTTTTCAATTTGGTAGCCATGCCTATTGCTCAATCAAAGACAACACTTCATCGACCATCATGTCGACTTCCTGCACCGCCTCGCGCGCGCCGGCCACGCCATGCACGGTGCAGCCGATCGCCTGGCATTCGCGGAACGCCGAACGCGACCCGATCATCGAATTCAGCAACGGGACGTCTCCATCGTCGCCAAGAATTTCAATTGCCTGGCGCGCAATCGACACCCTACGCTGGACCATATTGGCCATCACCCGGATCAGCAGGGATTCGTTCTGTACCTGGGCATGCTGGGCAAGCGTTTTGGCAGCTACTGCGGCCCACAGGTCCGGCGGCGAAGGCACGACCGGAATGATCGCAAGGTCGGAAATCAGCAACGCACTGGAGGGCGCTGCCGAATGGACGGCTGGCGGGCAGTCGACCACGATGTAGTCATAATCCTGGACAAATTTGCGGACCTCACGGTGCATCGCGCCGCCGGACGGCGCGAGGCCGATCACCGAGGCCGGGAACGGCCGCTCATCGCTGGCCTGGGCCGCCCACCGGGTCGCAGTGCCTTGTTCGTCCATGTCGACCAGCATGGAGCGCGCACCGCGCAGGCCCAGCGTGCCGGCAAGGTGCATGCTGACCGTGGTCTTGCCGCAACCGCCTTTCTGGTTAAAGACCGTAATGATTTTGGCTGGCACGCGACCTCTCTTTCAGCGCTGAAAGCGCGGTTGATTCTTAAGGCGCAACTGTAGCCAAAACCAGGTGACGTATCAACCGTTTTCCAATTTAACAAAAATTGTGTTTCCACTCGGCGAGTGCAGGACCGGCGCTTCGCGTGGCAAAAGCGCGCAAGACAGTAAAATTGCTTGAAAAGCAGGCCGCAATGTGCCTAAAGTATCTATAGTGCGCATTACGCCGCACATGACACCGTAATCCAAAGTGGTTATGATGCCGCTACAGTCGAGTCAAGTCGTGTCACCTCGTCGGCTTCCGTTCGGTATCTACGAGAACTCAACGTGCTTGAACGGTTGTTTGCGTTGTGTACAAGAACTTGCTTCGAAAAGGAAATTCCTATGGCAACCGGTACGGTCAAGTGGTTCAACGAGACCAAGGGCTTTGGCTTCATTACCCCGGACGACGGTGGTGCAGACCTGTTCGCGCACTTCTCCGAAATCCAGGGCTCGGGCTTCAAGACCCTGAAGGACGGGCAGCGCGTGACGTTTGAAGTCAAGCAAGGCCCGAAGGGCCTGCAGGCTTCGGCGATCAAGCCGGCCTGATCCAGCCTCGGCTGATCCCTCGCCCGCCGCGATGCAGTGGCGACGGGCAACAAAAAAGGCAAGCGTTTCACGCTTGCCTTTTTTGCATTCAGGGCCGGGCGCCCGCGCCGCGGTTCAGCCCAGCTTGCGCACGCTGGTGCGTGACGGCTGCAGGATCAGCGCCTTGGAAGAATCCGCGTCCACCTTGGCACCGGGGTAGACCACCAGCACGTCTTTGAGGGCCTTGCGGAACAGCGCCCGGAACTTGCGTTCGCTTTCGGTTTCCGTGCCGAACTGCATCTGCAGCGCTTCCCAGGGGATTTCGGTACGGCGCTGAATCGTAAAGAACCGGTACGTCAGCCACGAATACACGTCGAGCGCGAACGGCGACTGCTTGAGCGCCTTCAGCGCGCGCATGTCCACCGGCACGGGCCGGTTGACCAGCTCGTTGAAGAACGGCTCGGACAGCACCACGAAGCTCTCGAACATCGAGCCCTGGCCCGGCTGCATCGGATCCCACCAGGTCGACAGCTGATCGGCCAGCAGGTAGCCCACGCGATCGATCGACAGCGGTTCGTGGTTGGGATTCTGGTTCTGGCTTGGCGTCGACTTGTTCTGCACGATGGCGATGGTCGCCGAGAACAGGCGGATCATCTGCTGGCGTACCAGCGTCATGGTGCCGCGCTTGCCCCCGGTGGCCATCGGGATGCCGAGGTTGTACATGAACTCGGACAGCGAGTTGCCAAGCGAAATGCGCCGGTCTTCCACCGTGCCGGTAAACTCGCCGCGCTTTTTCTTCGCCATGATCTCCTTGCCGATCCAGGCCAGCATCAGGCGCGGATAGGAGCCGTATGGATACCCCAGCGACACCGTCTCCGATACCAGCTTCTGGCGGCCGTTGGCGGCGCGTTCGGAGCGTTGCTGCGTGAAATAGCCTGGCTGGATCATCAGCGAAATATTGCCGCTGGTGCGGGTCCAGACCGGCGGCGCGCCCTTGGGCGCGCGATAGGGCAGCGTGACCTGGACGCTGGCGCGGCTGAGGAAGCCGACTTCGCCGCTCTGCCAGGCGTCTTCGCGCTCCATCGCCTGCGCCTCGTCGAACAGGCGCTGGAATTTCTCGGACGGAACCAGGTTGTTCTCGTTGCCGGGAACAATGATGCGGGAGGGTTCGGCGTCCAGGTCGAGGACGCTTCGATCCCCCGTGGCGGCCGGGGAGCGTTTGATGGGCATAGTGGCTGGCTTCGGATTACCCGCCTTTGTACTCGAAGCCGCAAAGCTTGTCACGCAGAAACGGGTACACAAGCGACTGCACTGCTTGCGGGGTTTTTTGCCGGCCGGGAGGATCTGATGGCTGGTCGCAGGGTGGCGGACGGTGGGCAACCCGGCAGGGTTGTCCACGGTTCGCAACCCTTCAGCTACCAGTAAACGATACCGATACGGGTTAACTACTTGTAAACCGTATACGTGAAGCCAAGCCCGTTGATTCCTAAGGGAAAAGGACCCCCCGGCGAACCCGATTCTGCGGCGATCCGTACCCGATTCAGCGAAGGGGCGAACCCGTATCTGCGACCACCCGAACCCGTATCTGCGGCCGGCGCGAACCGGATTCTGCGGGGATAACCTGGGCCACCCACAGGCTTTTCCACAGGCCGCAGGCCGCCTGGCGTACCCGATTCTGCGAAATCCCTGCCTGCCTGGCGTGCCGGCGCGCAGGTACCGGCCCCAAACCGGTGGATAACCGCGCCGCCAGCCGGTTATCCACGCAGAAACTGGTTCGCTGCCGGGCTGCACAACGGGTCCACCAGGCTGTGCCGCGTACCCGTTTCTGCGAAAACCCCCGCCAAAGCGTACCTGTTTCTGCGCCGCCCTCAGATTCGCTTCGTTAGTTGCGTCGGCGTACCCGTTTCTGCGGCGTACCCAATTCTGCGAACGAAACCGGCGAGCCCGCCGGGCGCCAGACCGTACCCGTTTCTGCGTGACCGAGTGAGGATCCGCGCGCGCCCAGCGTACCCGTTTCTGCGTTGGATTCTTCGCGATATGGGGCGGTCCTCGCGCTAAGTATCCATTGTACACGCGTACTAGCGGAAAAGCTAGTACTTACACCCACCGTATACGTCGTCATGCCGGGCCTGGCGCTTCCGTACCCGTTTCTGCGTCGCTACGGCAAAGCAATGTGGCGCCCAACGCCGCACCCCTGCTCAGGCAATCTTGATGCGTACCCGATTCTGCGAGCGCGGCGGCCAGGCCACCGCCGCCAGGGCGTACCCGATTCTGCGAAGGCGCGGCGGGGGCCGGCGGCAAGGCTGAATTCCGCGGCGCAGCATGGTGCGTACCCGTTTCTGCGCTGGGGGGCCAGAGCCGCCGGTGTGGACAGGTGTGGCCGGCGCGGGCTGAAAAAGCGATACAACCGTGCGGAAAAAAATTTGTGGCGTACCCGTTTCTGCGGGTAGGAACGTGGCTTCAAACCAGCAAAGCGCGCCATGCGTACCCGTTTCTGCGAGGCGCATGTTGGTACGCGGGACCGTCAGTGAGCGGACGCGTACCCGTTTCTGCGCGCCGTAGCCAAGCCTCCGCAGTTCTGCAGAGCAACATGCCGTACCCGTTTCTGCGAAACGGGTTGTCAGGGCGAAGCGCTACCGATCCGGCTGGCTGCGGCGAGGGGAGGGAGAGAAAAGGCGGGAAAAAGCCGGAAGAAAGGCGGGAGAAAAAAGGGTGGCCCCGCAAGTCCTTGCCGCGAGCTGGCGGCAGAAAACAAAAAACCCCGCCAGGGCGGGGTTTTACGCTGTGCGGCGCACGCGAGGTGCGCCGGGCGGTCAACGCTTACAGCGGGGTGATGTTCGCGGCCTGCAGGCCCTTCGGGCCATTCTTGACTTCGAACTGCACGCGCTGGTTTTCCTGCAGCGACTTGAAGCCGTCGGCGCGGATTTCCGAGAAATGGGCGAAGAGGTCGTCACCACCCGCGTCCGGCTTGATGAAGCCGAAGCCCTTGGCGTCGTTGAACCACTTGACGATACCGGTTTGCATGATTTGCTTTCCAGATAAAGGACAAAAAAGATCGCATGACGAAAACGTCATCCGACACGGGGAACTCAAGGAAAGGACACCATGGACAACCGAAGTACCAGACGGTGGCTAACGAATGAACTGTTGCCTCGTCGCTTGAATCTAGGCGGGTTTATACGGGGGATTGCCGCCATCGTCAAGATGGGGCCGGTCCCTAGCCGCGCGGGTCTGCGGGCTGGCCCGCGGCGTGCGCGTCATGGGATCATCACGCCTTTTGCATGTCGCTTATTCGTGTACGCCGTGCCGGCGCCAGCGCGGGCGGGACCACAGTGCGTTTGCCGCGCAGCCGGCGCCGCGCCAGCCGCCGCGCACACGATAAGACACCAGGAGACCCTACATGTCGATGCCGGATCCCGCTTCCAAGCCGGGTACATCCAACCCCGCAGCGCCCCAGGCCGCGCCGTCGCTGCTCGAGCGCGTATT
This sequence comes from Cupriavidus taiwanensis, assembly GCF_900249755.1. Taxonomy (NCBI): domain Bacteria; kingdom Pseudomonadati; phylum Pseudomonadota; class Betaproteobacteria; order Burkholderiales; family Burkholderiaceae; genus Cupriavidus; species Cupriavidus taiwanensis. Next base: position 2,195,110 of record NZ_LT976854.1, on the reverse strand, counting down.
CAGGCTGCGCGAGCACCACACCGATGTCCGTACCGAGATCCTGGCCGGCATCACCACGTTCCTGACGATGGCGTACATCATCTTCGTCAACCCCTCGATCCTCGGCGATGCCGGCATGCCCAAGGACGCGGTGTTCGTCGCCACCTGCGTGGCCGCGGCGATCGGCACGCTGATCATGGGCTTCTACGCCAACTATCCGATTGCGATGGCGCCCGGCATGGGGCTGAACGCGTATTTCGCCTACACCGTGGTCAAGGGCATGGGCTTCCCGTGGGAAGCGGCGCTCGGCGCCGTCTTCATCTCCGGCTGCCTGTTCCTGCTGGTGACGCTGTTCCGCGTGCGCGAGATGATCGTCAATGGCATCCCGCATTCGATCCGCGTGGCCATCACCGCGGGCATCGGCCTGTTCCTGGCCATCGTCGCGCTGAAGAACGCCGGCATCGTTGCCGCGAGCCCGGCCACGCTGGTGACCATCGGTGACCTGCACCAGCCTTCGGCGGTGCTGGCGATCATCGGCTTCTTCGTGATCGTGGCGCTGGACCACCTGCGCGTGAAGGGTGCGATCCTGATCGGCATCCTGCTGACCACGCTGCTGAGCTTCGCCTTTGCCGGCAACACCTTCCACGGTGTCTTTTCCGCGCCGCCCTCGCTCGACCCGACGCTGTTCAAGCTCGATATCACCGCGGCCCTGTCGATCGGCATCATCAACGTGGTGCTGGTGTTCTTCCTGGTGGAACTGTTCGACGCGACCGGCACGCTGATGGGCGTGGCCAATCGCGCAGGCCTGCTCAAGGCCGGCAAGATGGACCGCCTGAACAAGGCGCTGATGGCCGACAGCACTGCGATCATGGCGGGCTCGTTCCTGGGCACCTCGTCCACCACCGCGTATATCGAAAGCGCCTCGGGCGTGCAGGCAGGCGGACGTACCGGGCTGACCGCGGTGACGGTGGCCGTGCTGTTTCTCGCGGCGCTGTTCATCGCGCCGCTGGCGGGCACGGTGCCCGCGTATGCGACCGCGCCGGCGCTGCTGTATGTGTCGTGCCTGATGTTGCGCGAGCTGCTGGAAATCGACTGGAACGACGTGACCGAAGTGGTGCCCGCGGTGATGACCGCGCTGGGCATGCCCTTCACGTATTCCGTCGCCAACGGCGTGGCGTTCGGCTTCATCAGCTATGCGGCGCTCAAGCTGCTGACCGGGCGCGCACGCAGCGTGCCGGTGATGGTGTGGATCATTGCCGCCGTGTTCGTCTTCAAGTTCTACTATCTCCCGGGACACTGACCGCCGCGGGCTGGATCACGTCGAGTCCCGACAGGGCGGCCGAGGGCCGCCTTTTTTATCGCCGTTGACAGCAGCCATCGCCGTTCGCACAACGCTGATGCGTACCCGTTTCTGCGCGCGGCGGATCCTGTCCGGCGCCGTGGCGCGTACCCGATTCTGCGTGCCAGGCCCGGTCCGCGAATCCATCGGTTTCCGGGTTGCAGCGCACGTCTGTCCCTGCCGCGGTGGGGTGTCGGAGCGTACCCGATTCTGCGTAGTATGGTTTCGCCACAGGCACGTGCGCGCGTGCTGCGGCATGCCGCTGCCGGCGCTCTCGCATGTGTGCGCGAGGGCTCATACCAAAGGATGAGATTGGCTGTAAGTCACCCACTCGGGGCTGGACAAACCGCCGCAAATGCACTGAACTATAGGCGTGGCAAAGAGGGGCGCGGCAAGCGCCCCTTCTTGACTCCGGGGTATGCGGCAGGATGCCCGGAGCCAGGCCGAAAGCGCGTCGGCGCAATGCGCCAGGACGGCAGTGCTTTCGGAACAGAGACCGTCAATATCGATGACGGCGCCGTCCACAAACCGGGAGCGTGCGGACAACATGCGCGCCACGCAGACAAGAAAATTCCAAGACTGAAAAAGTGGTAAACGTAGACGTGCAGTGCCGGGGGATGTTGTTCAACGGGGATAATCATGACCGCAGGAGAGATCCGGCGACCCGTCATCGGGCCTGTCAGGGAGTCCAGTAACCGATCCATCCGATCCATGCATCCGGCCTGGGCTGCCGTGGGGGAAGCCGCAGGCGAAGTGCCCGCCAAACGGGCCGTGAGCGAGGGGGTCGCCGCGGAAGTTGACGCGCTGCTTGCGCAAGACAGCGAACTCAGTGACAGCGCGCGTGCGGTCATATCCAACCTGTTGCGTCGCCACCGGCTGCTCGAAGGGGAGCTCGCGCGCCAGCGCACGCTGCTGCAGGAATGGATCCTGAGCCAGCTCACCTACAAGGCGCTCTACTATCAATACTCCGGCCAGTCGCCGCAGGCGCCGCGCGTGGAGTTGATGCGCGAGAAGGAGGCCATGCGGCGGCGCATCCGCGAGCAGCTCCAGCCAGGTGCGGACTACCTTGCCGCACCTGACGAGTCCACCCGCAGTCTGTCCAGCTCGTGACACCGACGTCGACCGCGGGCACATGCCCGCAGCCAGTTCAGCCCCACCGTCCGCCACGGACGCGCGCCGCTGCGGCGGCCACGGGAGCCGGCACCAAGAACAAGCCTAACGTCCGGGAGATCGTGATGGACCGACTGTGCAAGGCGTCACGCACTGCACAGCTCGTGGTCGTGTCGCGTCATGAAGATTTTGGTTTTGATCCGTCCGTGATCGGCACGGAATGGGAGATCCGCCGCGTGGCGCAGGTCCGCGACGCCGAGCGCGCGGTGCGTGCCTGCCCGCCCACGGCGGGCGTGATCGACCTGCAGTCCGACTACAGCGAAGCCGAGTTCGCGCAGCTGGAGCAGGCGCTGCAGTACCTGCATGTCACGTGGGTGGCGATCACCTCCGATGCAATGCTCGTCAACGAGCGCGTCCGGCGGATGATCCGCGACTACTGCGTGGACTACGTGCGCCTGCCGTTCTCGATGCCGGAACTGCTGTACACGCTGCGGCATGCGCGCGGCATGGCGTCGCTGCACGGCACGCGACCGCAGGAAAGCGCGTCGCGCGGCACCATGATCGGCGAATGCGCCGCGATGCGCGCGATGTTCCGCTCGCTCGCCAAGGTGGCGCACAACGAGGCGCCGGTGTTTATCTCGGGCGAGTCCGGCACCGGCAAGGAACTGGCCGCGCAGGCGATCCACGATGCCTCGAGCCGGCGCAAGGGCCCGTTCATTGCCATCAACTGCGGCGCCATTCCCTCGCATCTGGTGCAGTCAGAGCTGTTCGGCTATGAAAAGGGTGCATTTACCGGGGCCAACCAGCGCAAGATCGGCTGGATCGAACAGGCGCAGGGCGGCACGCTGTTCCTCGACGAAATCGGCGACCTGCCGCTCGAAAGCCAGGTGGCACTGCTGCGCTTCCTGCAGCAGGGCATGATCACGCGGCTGGGCGGGCATCAGTCGATCCCGCTGAACCTGCGCATCATCTCGGCCACGCACGTGGACCTGGTGGCGGCGCAGGCCGACGGGCGCTTCCGCTCGGACCTGTTCCACCGGCTGTGCGTGCTGACGCTGACCATCCCGGCGCTGCGCGAGCGCGGCGAGGACATCCTGCTGCTGGCCAATGCGGTGCTGGCCGAGCACGGCCACGAGGCGCACCGCCGCATCCGCGGGTTCTCCGCGTGCGCGACGCAGGCGATGATGCAATACGCCTGGCCGGGCAACGTGCGCGAACTGATCAACCGCGTGCGCCGCGCCATCGTGATGACCGACAACCGCAAGATCACCGCCGAAGACCTGCAGCTGCACGGCGGCTCGGAACTGCCGCGCAAGACCCTCGATGCGATCCGCGAAGAGGCCGAGCGCGAAGCGATCCGCACCGTGATGGCGAGCCACGGCTTTCACGTGGTGCCGGCCGCGCGCGAGCTCAATGTCTCGCGCGTGACCCTGTACCGGCTCATGCACAAGCACAACATCCGTGTGGAGAGCCACGCCTCGGCAGGGGAATAAGCGCAAGCCAACGGCGCCAGCGGCGCCATCGGCGCTAGCGGGAAAGGGGAACCGGCGACGTCCGCTCGCCGGTTCCGCCTTTCCCCGTGCCGGCCGGCACGTCAGCGCACCACCCGCGGGGGCCGCGAGGCCCCCGTCCCGCCCGCCAACCCGCCGCCGCCCGCCTGCGCGGGCGCGGTGGCGAGGTTCATGCTGATCTTGCCGCGCGTGCGCCGCGGCGGCTCGCAGGTGTCCTGCCGATGCCACGGCGCGATGTCGCGGCGGCGCTGGCTGTCGCGCGCATGCCGCGTGGGCGGCGCCTGCGCTTCGCTGCCCGACGTGTCCGGATCCAGCTGCAGTTCTCCCCAGGCCCAGCCGAAGCCGCGCACATAGATGTCGTTGCTGACCGCAGCGTGGCTGTTCGGCTCGGCGGCTGCGGGGCGGTCGAACCACGCGTAGCTGGCCGCGATCGCGCTGCCCGAGCAGACCGCCAGCGCCGTGGCGAGCATTGCGGCTTTCATGGTCGGCATCTCCCTGTGGAAAAAAAGTGCCCGCCGGGGGACGGAACACTAATCCGCGCGGTCACGCTGGCTCGCGTGCCCCCTTGTTGTATGGGCCCCTCAGGCGCGCCGCTTGCCCGCATGGCGCCGGCATGCCGGACTGGCCTGCGCCGGTCTGCGGGTCGCCACGCAAGCCGTGCCGTGCACACTGCCCGCGAGCTGTGCGCGCGCGCGCGGATAAGGCAGCAGTGGCGCCGACACCAGGTCGAGCTCTGACGGCGGCGGGCCGGCCAGGCGGTATGCGCGCCGGCGCGCCGTCATGCGGGAAGGCGGGTGACGCATGTGGTTGTTCTCCAGCGCGCAATGACGGGTTTGACGGAACCGGCGCAGGCACGCACGCGTGCGCCCTGGCGAAGCCAGAGCGACAAGTGTGCCAAGGGCCGCAAACGCTTGTGCCGCGCGGCTTTACGGGTCGTTTCGCAGCGCCTGGCCGCCGCCGTGCGGCTGTGCCGGACCAATCGGTTTCGTCACTGCAACGCGGTGCGCACATGCCGCGGCGGCGCAGACATGGCGCTGGCGCCTGCTTGCGCGCATCGGCCGGCGATTTGCCGCTCCCGCCGCACGTGGTGTAGCGGCCCCCAGCCGGTTGCACGGTTGAAACTGGCCTTACATCAGTCCTGCACGCGAGTAACCGCGGTGCATCGTGCCAACCAGATCACGGTGTGGCCACGCAGAAACGGGTACGCGCGCGCCGCGGCGGGGGGCGGTCAGCGAGGCTGTCCCGCGCTTCCCGAGGGATTGGCCGGGCTGGACGGCGTAGCAGCCGGGGCTGCCGAGGGCAGGACGCCCGATGCGGTGCCGGAGATGGGCTTGGGGCCGGGCTGGCTGCGCTCGCAGCCGCCACAGCCGAGTACGGCGATGATCGCCAGCACGGCCGCCGGACGTGCGTGGAGGTTGCAGGTCACGGGTGCCTCCTTGCGCCGGCGCGGGGGCAACGGATGCGCCGGCAGGTATGCCTGGTCTTACTGTAGCAGGTCGCCTGCGGCGCGCCGCGCCCCGGCCCGCCTTGGGCAAGCCGCGCAATGCGCAGTAAGATGAACGCAGCGCCCGCCGCGCGGGCAGGCGCCTTCCACCCGCGTGGTCCGCGCGCCGGATTGCGCCAGCACCAGGCCGTGACAGACAAGACCGAACCCTCCTCCTCATCCGGCGCCGAAGACGTGCCGTCGCCGCGGCGGCACCGCCCCCACTGGCTGCCGGACCGCCATACCGGCGCGCGCACGCTGCGCGTGGTGAGCGCCGCCGTCACCTCGTGGTTCGCGCACCGCGCCGCCAGCAAGGGCGCCGCGCTGTCGTTCTACATGCTGTTCTCGCTGGCGCCCATCCTGGTGCTGGTGATCTCGATCGCCGGCCTGTTCTTCGGCGCCGAGGCGGCACGCGGCGAAATCTTCGCGCAGCTCCAAGGCCTGGTCGGCGAGCAGGGCGCCGCCGCCATCGAGGGCATCCTGGCCGCCACGCACCGCGCCGGCGGCAGCGGCATGGCGGCGCTGATCGCGACCGGCATCCTGTTCGTCGGCGCCACCAGCGCCTTCGCCGAACTGAAAAGCAGCCTGGACGACATCTGGCATGTGCCGGTGCCGGCCAGCGCCGGCTGGCGCCAGTTGCTGCGCACGCGTCTGCTGTCGTTCAGCCTGGTGCTGGTGCTGGCCTTCATGCTGCTGGTGTCGCTGATCGTCAATGCGGCGCTGGCGGTGGTCGAGCGCGTCTGGGGCCAGCTGTGGACGCAGTCGTGGTTTGCGCCGGTGGCCGAAGTGATTTCCACGCTGTTCTCGTTCGCGGTGGTGACCGCGCTGTTCGCGGTGATCTTCAAGATGCTGCCCAACGCGCGCATCGCGTGGCGCGATGTCACCATGGGCGCGGTCATCACCGCGCTGCTGTTCTCGATCGGCAAGCGGCTGATCGGGCTGTACCTGGGCAACAGCGCCGTGGCCTCATCGTATGGCGCGGCGGGGTCGGTGGTCGCGCTGATGCTGTGGGTGTATTACTCGGCACAGATCTTCTTCTTTGGCGCCGAGCTGACGCGCCAGTACGCGCTGCAGTTCGGCAGCCTGCGCGGCAAGCCGGCGGACAAGCTGGCCGAGTAGCGGCGGTGCAGGGGGTGCGGGGGAGCGGGCAGGCGCAACGCAAATCCCGTTGCGGCGCCCAAACCGGTAAAATACCGCCCCATTCCCTTCGCGTGCCCGCGGGGCCCGGCCCTGCGGCCGCCCGCGGCGCTGCCGGCCCTGGTTCCGGCCACCGCCGGGCCATCCCATCATTTCCCAGTCAAACTCCGCTGCCGTGAGCTCGCTCGTTCCTGAAATTGCGCGTCGTCGCACCTTCGCCATCATCTCCCACCCCGACGCGGGCAAGACCACCCTGACCGAAAAGCTGCTGTGGTTCGGCGGCGCAATCCAGGTCGCGGGCGAAGTGCGGGCGCGCAAGGCCGACCGCCATGCCACCTCGGACTGGATGGAGCTGGAAAAGCAGCGCGGCATCTCGGTGACGTCGTCGGTGATGCAGTTCCCTTATCGCCGCGAAAGCGCCGACGGCAAGGCGCAGGAGAACATCGTCAACCTGCTCGACACCCCGGGCCACGAGGACTTCTCCGAAGACACCTACCGCACGCTGACCGCGGTGGACTCGGCGGTGATGGTGATCGACTCGGTCAACGGCGTGGAAGCGCAGACCATCAAGCTGCTCAACGTCTGCCGGCTGCGCGACACCCCCATCCTGACCTTCATCAACAAGCTCGACCGCGAAGGCCGCTCGCCGATCGAACTGCTCGATGAAATCGAGGACGTGCTGCAGATCCAGTGCGCGCCAATGACGTGGCCGATCGGCATGGGCAAGGCCTTCCGTGGCGTGTACCACCTGATCGACGACAAGGTGCAGCTGTTCGACCCGCACGGCGACAAGGGCACGGCCGCGATCCTGGACGGCCTGGACAACCCGGAGCTGGACCGCATCCTGGGCAGCCAGGCCGAAGATCTGCGCATCGAGATCGAGCTGGTGCGCGGGGCTTCGCATACTTTCGACAAAGAGGCCTTCCTCAACGGCAAGCAGACGCCGGTGTACTTTGGCTCGGCGATCAACAACTTCGGCGTGCAGTCGCTGCTGGACGCGCTGTGCGAACTGTCGCCGCCGCCGCTGGCGCGCAATACGGATTCGCGCGTGGTCGAGCCGCAGGAGCCGAAGTTCACCGGCTTCGTGTTCAAGATCCAGGCCAATATGGACCCCCGCCACCGCGACCGCATTGCCTTCGTGCGCGTGTGCTCGGGCCGCTTCGAGCGCGGCATGAAGCTGCTGCATGTCTCCGCGGGCAAGACCGTGGCGATCAACAACGCCATCACCTTCATGGCGCAGGACCGCAACACCACCGAAGAGGCCTACGCCGGCGACATCATCGGCGTGCCCAACCACGGCACCATCCGCCTGGGCGATGTCTTCACCGAAGGCGAGCCGCTCAAGTTCACCGGCATCCCGTCGTTCGCACCGGAGTTTTTCCGCCGCGCGCGGCTGAACAACCCGCTCAAGGTCAAGCAGCTGCAGAAGGGCCTGCAGCAGCTGGCGGAGGAGGGCGCCACGCAGATGTTCCGGCCGCTGGCGTCCAACGACCTGGTGCTCGGTGCCGTCGGTATCCTGCAGTTCGACGTGGTGGCGCACCGGCTGGAGCACGAGTACGGCGTCGACGCCATCTTCGAATCGCATGAATGCGCGACCGCGCGCTGGCTCAAGGGCGCGCCGGCGGAGATCGAGAAGCTGATCGCCAAGGCCGGGCATAACGTCGCGCTGGACGGCGCCGGCGACCATGTGTACCTGGCGCCGAGCATGGTGAATCTGCGGCTGACGCAGGAGCGGTTCCCGGAGCTGCAGTTCCTGGAGACGCGAGAGATCGTTTGATCGCGTACTCAGGCTGGAAAGCAAAACGGCTCGCAGTTGCGAGCCGTTTTGCATTTCTGCGGGTTTGCTCCCCCCGTCAGCCTGGTTTTGCCTCAATACGCCAGCGACGCCTGGATATAAAACGTCCGCGGCATCCCCACATACTTGCCCGCATTGTTGTCCGTCGAGCGCGTGAAATAGCGCTTGTCGAACACGTTCTTCACGCCCACCGCCAGCTTCAGGTTCTGCGCGGCCTTGCCGAAGTCATAGCCCAAGCGCAGGTTCATCAGCGCATAGCCCGGGATATCGCCCAGCGCGCCATTGGCGCTTTCCGCGGTCTGGTAGGTGGTGGAATTGCTCGGGTCGCCCGGCGAATGCTGCTTCGACTGCGCAAACCCGTCGACATTGAACGACCAGCGGTTGCGCGCGTAGCGCATGCCCACCGTGGCCACATGGCGCGAATAAAACGGCAGGTCGCGGCCGGCGAAGTTGCCCTGGTTGTAGGTGGCTTCGGTGTAGGTGTAGGTGGCGTAGGCGGACAGGCCCATCAGCGCCTTGTCGAGCGCGCCGAAGTCATAGCGCAGCGACGATTCCACGCCGCGGTGGGTGGTGGCGCCGAGGTTGGTCCAAGCATCCGGTGCGCCGCCGGTGCCGCCGCGCAGCTGCAGCTCGTCGTCGAAATCGATGTTGAACAGCGTCAGCTCGCCGCCCCAGCCGTTGGCGTTGAAGTGCGTGCCGATCTCGTAGGTCTTGGCCTTTTCCGGCGTCAGGCCATTGGTGGTCTGCGCGATCTGGAAATACTGCAGCGGGCCGAACGACACGCCGGCGTTGGCGAACAGCTTCCACTGGTCGCTGACGTGGTACATCAACGCCAGCGACGGCAGCGGCTCGTTGGAAGACACGTCGCGGCGCACGCCGCTGAAATTGTCGGTCACGTACGAGCGGATGAACTCGTAGCGCAGCCCGGGCGTGATGGTCCAGTTGCCGACGTTGATGGTGTCGTCGATATAGACCGCATTGGCGGTGGTGCCGCCGGTGCGCCACTGGTAGACCGGCGAGGGCAGGGTGGTCGCATCGATCGAACCCGGCACGTAGTACGCGGTGCGCGAGGCCTGCTCGTCGCTGGCTTCGCGCAGGAAGCGGTAGCCCGCGCTGACCTCGTGGCTCATGCTCTCGCCGCGGAACAGCTGCGAGTAGCGCGGCTCGATCGCGAAGGTGTGATAGTTGCGCGGCGCCGCGGTCAGGCGGCGCCTGCCAGCCTGCGCGCCGGTGCCTTCCTGCTCGATATTGCTGCCGCGGAAGCTGTCGGTGTAGTACGTCAGCACCTCGAACTTGCGGTCGGCGTCGTTGTGGCTGTATTTCAGGCTGAAGTCGTGGCGTCGTCCGCTGAAATTGTCGAAGGGCCGCACCGACTGGAACGGGTCGGCGGCGTACTGGCCCGGCGTCAGCCCGCCAGGCATGCCGGCGGTGCCTTCGTAGTAGTGGAACGCCGCGCTCAGCGAGTCGGTCTTGGAGATCCGGTAGGCGCCCTTGAGCAGCAGGTCGTCGATATTGACGTGGTCGTTGCTGGCACGATAGCCGTTGCCGTGGATGCCCGAGTACAGCAGCGCGCCGCCCAGCCCCTGCTCGTTGGTGCCGCCGATGAACGCGGTCGGGTTGGTCTTGACGTTGCCGCCGTGGCTGTAGATGTCGGTCGAAACCGAGGCATCGGCGGCGAAGGCCTGCGGGATCGGCCGCGTCACGAAGTTGATGATGCCGCCGACGTTCTGCGGGCCGTAACGCACCGAGCCCGCGCCGCGCACCACGTCGATGGTCTCGAGGTTGCCCAGCGACAGTGGCGCCATCGACAGCTGCGGCTGGCCATAGGGCGCCACCGCCAGCGGGATGCCGTCCATCAGGATGGTCGAGCGCGGCGACAGCCGCGAGGCCAGCCCGCGCACGCCGACGTTCAGCGAGACATCGCTGCCGCCGGTGCCGTTGTTCTCCTGCACCTGCACCCCCGGGATGCGGCGCAGCACCTCCCGCACATTGTTGGCGCCGGCTTCGGCGAAGGTTTCGCGGTCGACGATGGTCCGCGCGCCCGGATGCTCCAGCACCTTGGCCTCGTTAGCGTTTTCCAGCCAGTTGCCGACCACGGTGACCGTGTTCAGCGTGGCCTCGGGATTGGCGGAAGCCGGTTCGGCGGCGTGGGCCGGGATGGCGGCGAGATGGGCAAACAGCAGGGCGGCGCCGATGGCACCCCCGGTCAGGCGGAAAGCGGGCTGCAAGGTGAGATTCCTGGGAGACGGGGCGCGTCCCGTGCGCCGGAAGCGGTGGTCCGGCCGGTCGCGCCAATGGGCGGCGATTATAAATGCGAGTGATTCTCAAAGGCGAGAAGCCGGGCATTGCGCCGCAGGCGCGTGTCGCGTCAGTGCATCATTGTGCGGACAACAAGGCAGGATTCGCGCCCCATCCCGCACATTTTGCCAATGGCGTGTGCAGTCGTCGGCATCTGCATGCAGCAATTAAGCGCACGCTTTAGAATCTTGCCTTTGCGCCGGGCGAACCCGCTCCCCGTGCGCAACCCTCCGCCCCCTTCCTGCCGCATCCATGTCTTCCCCTGCCACCGTTCCGGCCGCCGAGCCGGACAGCGTTTTCCGTGATTCCGTCTTTCGCCGCTACTGGTTCGCGCGGCTGTGCACCACTATCGGCTACCAGATCTTTACCGTGGCGGTGGGCTGGCAGATGTACGACCTGACGCGCGACCCGCTGATGCTGGGCATGGTCGGGCTGGTGCAGTTCCTGCCGTCGGTGGCGCTGATCCTGATGTCCGGACACGTGGCGGACCGCTTCGACCGGCGCCGCATCGTGCGCACCTGCCAGGCGATCGAGGCGCTGCTGGCCGCAGGCATGGCCGCGGCCAGCCTGGGCGGCTGGATCGACAGCCACCACATCTTTGTCTTCGTCGCGCTGATCGGCGCCACGCGCGCGTTCGAAAACCCGACGCTGCAGGCCCTGCTGCCCAGTGTGGTCACGCCGCGCCAGCTGCCGCGCGCGGTGGCGCTGGCCAGCTCGGCGGCACAGGCCGCCATCATCATCGGCCCGGCCATCGGCGGTTTCGCCTATGTGGCGGGGCCGGGGGTGGTGTACACGCTGAGCGCGACGCTGTTCGCCATTGCGGCGCTGCTGGTTGGCGGCATCACGCTGCGCCAGGCGGCGCAGCGGCTGACCGCGCCGGTCAGCGTGCGCACCGTCTTTGCCGGGTTTGCCTATATCCGCGGCCGTCCGGTGCTGCTGGGCGCGATCTCGCTGGATATGGTCGCGGTGCTGCTGGGCGGCGCCGCCGCGCTGTTGCCGATCTATGCGCGCGACATCCTGCATACCGGCCCGTGGGGGCTGGGACTGCTGCGCTCGTCGCCGGCGATCGGCGCGCTGGCGATGGCGCTGTGGCTGGCGCGCCATCCGCTGAACCGGCGCGCCGGACGCGTCATGTTCGCCGCGGTGGCGGTGTTCGGCGTCGCCACGGTGGTGTTCGGGGTCTCGACGTGGCTGCCGCTGTCGATGGCGGCGCTGGTGGTGCTGGGCGCTTCGGACATGATCAGCGTGGTGGTGCGCTCGACGCTGGTCCAGCTGGATACGCCCGACGACATGCGCGGACGCGTCGGCGCCGTCAATTCGGTGTTTATCGGTGCGTCCAACCAGCTGGGCGAGTTCGAGTCCGGCGTCACCGCCGCGCTGTTCGGCCCGGTGGGCGCGGTGATCCTGGGCGGGGTCGGCACGCTGCTGGTGGTGGCGGTGTGGATGCGGCTGTTCCCCGCGCTGGCGGCGCGCGACAAGCTGCATGAACAGCCCGCCTGAATCGGGCACAACGCAGGCATGCCAGGTGCAAACCCGGCACGACGATGGCCGAACCGTACCCGTTTCTGCGTGTTCGGCGGGTGCGCTGACGGCGGTATAGTGATGCCTCGCGCGCCAACTTTCGTCGCTGAAAGTCGTGCGGCGCATCCCTGTCCGCCATCCACCACGCCCCGCGTCCGATGACCTTGCCGACCGATCCGCTCCAGCGCCACGCGGTGTTTGCCGCGCTCAGCGGCTCGCGCGCCTCGCTGGAGCGTGCCGCGGCGCTCGGCGACGGCCTGGGCGTGGCGCTGTGGCGCAACCGGAACGACAGCACCGGCTACGCCCGGCCCGGCCACCACACCATGTCGGTCTACCTGCAGGGCGGCCACGCCACGTTCCGGCGCGACCAGCCCGGCAACACCGGTGCCCCGGGCAGGCTGTGCCTGTTGCCGGCCGACCATGAGTCGCGCTGGCATGTCGGCGGCCCGCAGCGCTTCCTGCATCTGTACTTTCGCCCCGAAACGCTGGCCTGGCACTGCGTGCGCCTGCTCGACCGCGAGCCGCGCGCGGTCGCCTTGCGCGACCTGACCTTTGCCGACGATCCGCACTTGCATGGCCTGAGCCAGCGGCTGGCCGCGCTCGACTGGCAGTCGCCCGAAGCCCGCATGGCCGGCAATGCGCTGGCGCACGAGGCACTCAGCCACCTGGTGCTGACCCACGCCGGCCGTGCCGCCCCGACCGACTGGCGCGGCGGCTTGTCGGCGCAGGCGCGGCGGACCGTGCGCGACTGGATCGACAGCCATCCCGAAAGCAACCCGACGCTGGGCGAACTGGCGGCCCTGGCGGGGCTGTCGGAATTCCACTTCGCGCGCATGTTCCGGGTGTCGTTCGGCATGCCGCCGCATGCATGGGTGCTGCACACCCGCCTGCAACGGGCACAGCAACTGCTATCAGATCCGCGCCGCCCGCTGCATGAAGTCGCCGCCCTTGCCGGGTTTGCTTCGGCCAGCCACCTCAGCCGCCGTTTCCAGGCCGTATTCGGCGTCACCCCAGGCGCCTGGCGCGCGGGCGCGTAGCCGCTGCGGGCGTCGGCGCGCGCTCCGCCGCCAGCCGTTGTGGCGTAAGGGCTGGCGCCTACAGCGGCCAGATCCGGCGCCAGCTTGCGGGAACCCGCTCCCGCCTCGTTGGTCCCCTCTATGTGCCGTGTTTCCGGCTTTGTCGGTGATCGTCTGACATCGTGCATTCAAATTTCACGAATTTGTCAAACGACATCGCCGGCCCGGTGTCTCCGCGAAGTCCGTCCGGAAACCCGCCGCGGCACGCAGAAACGGGTACGCATCACCGCCCAAGGCCAGCACCGTCGACAACCCTGACAACAACCGCAAACGGAGCCGCTCCCATGGATCTCAATTTCATCGATGCCAACCAGCTCGAGGCGGGCTGGGCCTACCTGGTCCGGTTCGCCATCAACCAGGGCATGAACTGCCTGGCGGCCATCCTGATCCTGATCATCGGCTGGTGGCTGTCGGGCCGCGTCGCCACCGCGGCGCGCGGCGCGCTCGGCCGCACCCATGTCGACGCGACCATGCGCCCGCTGCTGGCCAACGCGCTGCAGTGGATGGTGCGGGTGCTGACCATCGTGCTGGTGCTGTCGCAGTTCGGCGTCCAGACCGCCAGCATCATCGCCATGCTGGGCGCGGCGGGCCTGGCGATCGGGCTGGCGCTGCAGGGCACGCTGCAGAACATTGCCGCCGGCATCATGCTGGTGCTGCTGCGCCCGTTCCGCGTGGGCCAGTACATCGATGCGCAGGGCGTGGCCGGCACCGTGCGCGAGACCGGGCTCTTCATGACCGAGCTGACCACCTTCGACGGCGTCTGCCTGCGCGTGCCCAACGGCAAGCTGTGGGGCAGCGCCATCACCAACTACAGCGAGAACGCGACGCGGCGCGCCGACATCGAGGCTACGGTGACCTTCGACAGCGACGTGCAGCGCAGCCTGGAAGCGCTGCGCGCGATGCTGGCGCGCGAGCCGCGGCTGCTGGCCGAGCCCGCGCCCGAAACCATGGTGGTCAACTACACGCAGCAGGGCATCACGCTGAACGTGCGCTACTGGACCTCGAACGACGATTACTGGAACGTGCGCTTCGCCTTCTACGAGCGCATCAAGCAGGTGCTGGAACAGGCCGGCAGCAAGCTAGCGGTGCCGATCCAGGAGCTGCACGTGCCGGGGGCATCTTCGGTGCCCGGCGTGGTGAAGGTGGCCGACAGCGCGCCGGCGGCCGCGCCGCGGCCGGCCGCAGCGTCGCCGCGCCAGCCGGTGCGCCAGCCGGGCTAGCTGCTTGCGGGCACGGTCGCTGCGGTGTGGCCGCTGCGCTCGTTGCGCCCGCCGTCGACCTCGCCTTCATCCGAAAACAGCGTGCAGGCTCCGCTTTCGGCCGTACTGACCTGGCAGCGGAAGGTCGCGAACAGGTCGCGGCCGACGCCGTGCCGATTCGCGCTCAGGTCCGGGCGCGCCGGCGCGCGCGCCTGCCATTCGTCGTCGGGCACCAGCACGTCGAGCGTGCCCGTGGTCGCATCGACGCGCATCATGTCGCCGCTGCGCACGCGCGCGATCGCGCCGCCGCGCAGCGCTTCCGGGCAGACGTGGATCGCGGCCGGCACCTTGCCCGATGCGCCCGACATGCGCCCGTCGGTCACCAGCGCGACATGGAAGCCGCGGTCCTGCAGCACCGTCAGCGTGGGCGTGAGCTTGTGCAGTTCCGGCATGCCGCACGACGCCGGGCCCTGCCAGGGCAGCACCGCAATGAAGTCGCGCTCGAGCTCGCCGCGCTTGAACGCGTGCAGCACATCGTCCTGATGCTCGAACACGATCGCCGGCGCCTGCACCACCCGGTGCTCGGGCTTGACCGCGGAGGTCTTGATCACCGCGCGGCCGAGCCTGCCGTCGAGCAGCTTGATGCCGCCGTCCGGGGCAAAGGGCGCGTCGGGGCCGCGCACGATGCTGTCATCGAGCGGCGCGGCCGGGCCATCGATCCAAGTCAGCTTGCCGTCGCGCAGCACCGGCTCGCGCGTGTAGTCCTGCAGGCCGCGGCCAACGATGGTGGTGACGTCGTCATGCACCAGCCCCAGCGCCAGCAGCCCGCGGATCACCACTGCCAGCCCGCCGGCGGCCTGGAACTGGTTCACGTCGGCCTTGCCGTTCGGGTACACGCGCGCCAGCAGCGGCACCACTGCCGAGAGCTCGTCGAAATCGTCCCAGCTCAGCACGATGCCGGCGACGCGCGCCATCGCGATCAGGTGCAGCGTATGGTTGGTGGAGCCGCCGGTGGCCAGCAGCCCGACGATGCCGTTGACGAAGGCGCGCTCGTCCAGCACCTCGGCCACGGGCGTATAGCGCTCGCCGCCGTGCACCAGCTTCAGCGCCTGGCGCGCGGCCTCGCGCGTGAGCGCTTCGCGCAGCGGCGTGTTGGGGTTGACGAAGGCCGTGCCCGGCAAATGCAGGCCCATCATTTCCATCAGCATCTGGTTGGAATTGGCGGTGCCGTAGAAGGTGCAGGTGCCGGGGCCGTGGTAGGAACGGGTTTCGGCCTCGAGCAGCTCCTTGCGGCCGATCTTGCCTTCGGCGTAGAGCTGCCGCGTGTGTGCTTTCTCGTCGTTGCTGATGCCGGTGGTCATCGGCCCGCCGGGCACGAACACCGCGGGCAGGTGGCCGAACGAGAGCGCGCCCATCACCAGGCCGGGCACGATCTTGTCGCACACGCCCAGGTACAGCGCAGCATCGAACATCTGGTGCGACAGCGCCACCGCCGCGGCCAGCGCGATCACGTCGCGCGAGAACAGCGACAGGTCCATGCCGTCCTGGCCCTGCGTGACGCCATCGCACATCGCCGGCGTGCCGCCGGCAAACTGCGCGGTGCCGCCGGCTTCCAGCGCGGCTTCCTTGATCCATTGCGGGAACGCCGCCAGCGGCTGGTGCGCCGACAGCATGTCGTTGTAGGCCGAGACGATCGCCAGGTTGGGCCGCTCGTCGGCCTTGAGCCGGATCTTGGCGGCGTCAGGCATGGCGGCCACCGCGTGCGCCAGGTTGGTACAGGAAAGCTGCGCGCGTTCGACCTTGTGCCCGGCCATGGCGCGGGTGCGGTCGAGATACGCCTGGCGCGAGGCGCTGCTGCGGGAGACGATGCGGGCGGTGACCCGCTCGAGCACTGGATGACGTGGCATGGGGTTCTCCTGCGGGGGAGCTTTCAGCCTAGCGCACTTTGCCGGGCGCTGCACGCCGCGGGCCACGCAGAAACGGGTACGCTTGCCTCGCCAAGCCGTGGCGAGTCACGTAAACTGGCCGCAACACGGCCGGCCATCGCGCTGGCCGCGACAACTCGAATCCTCAAGGAGCGCAGGGTGAGCATGCCTGATTTCGACATGGTGCTGTTCGGCGGCACTGGCGACCTGGCGCGGCGCAAGCTGCTGCCGTCCCTGTTCGATGCGCACCACGCGGGCCTGCTGCATCCGGCCGCACGCATCCTCGCCACCGGCAGCCAGCCGCTGTCGACCGCTGACTACGTCGCCTCGCTGGAACACTCGGTGCGGCCCGCGCTGGCGCATGCGCCGCCCGAGTCATGGGATAAGTTCTGCGCCCGCATCTTCTACGTGCAGGCCGACGCACGCGTGCCGGCGCATTTCGATGCGCTGGCCGCGCAACTGCTGTCGCGCAAGCC
Source organism: Cupriavidus taiwanensis (assembly GCF_900249755.1). NCBI lineage: Bacteria > Pseudomonadati > Pseudomonadota > Betaproteobacteria > Burkholderiales > Burkholderiaceae > Cupriavidus > Cupriavidus taiwanensis. Next base: position 2,178,261 of record NZ_LT976854.1, on the reverse strand, counting down.
CGAGGTGGTGGTGTGCTATCTCGCCACCGCGCCGCACCTGTTCGTGTCGATCTGCGAGCAGCTGGCGCGTACCGGCCTGAACACGCGCCACGCGCCCAACGTCCGCATCGTGCTGGAAAAACCGCTGGGCCATGACCTGGAATCGAACGAGGCGATCAACTCCGCGGTGGCCAAGTTCTTCGCCGAAGAGCAGATCTACCGCATCGACCATTACCTCGGCAAGGAGTCGGTGCAGAACCTGATGGCGATCCGCTTCGGCAACGCGCTGTTCGAGCCGCTGTGGCGGCGCGAGTGGGTGCAGGACGTGCAGATCACCATCGCTGAAGAGCTCGGCGTGGAAACGCGCGGCGATTTCTACGACCGCACCGGCGCGCTGCGCGACATGGTGCAGAACCACCTGCTGCAGCTGCTGTGCATGGTGGCGATGGAGCCTCCGGCCAGCCTCAGCGAAGACGCGATCCGCGACGAGAAGATCAAGATCCTGAAGGCGCTCAAGCCGATCACGCCGCAGGACGTGGCCGAGAAGACCGTGCGCGGCCAGTACCGCTCCGGTGCCATCGGGGGCAAGCCGGTGCCCGGCTACCTGGAAGAGGAAGGTATCGCGGCAGACAGCCGTACCGAGACCTTCGTCGCGATCAAGGCCGAGATCGCCAACTGGCGCTGGGAAGGGGTGCCGTTCTACCTGCGCACCGGCAAGCGCATGCAGTCGCGCGTGGCCGAGATCGTGATCCACTTCCGCGATGTCCCGCATGCGATCTTCCCGCGGCCGCTGACGCTGTCGCCGCAGAACCGGCTGGTGATCCAGCTGCAGCCCGAAGAGAGCATCCGCCTGTACTGCCTGGTCAAGCAGCCCGGCGATACGCTGGAGCTGACGCCCACCTCGCTCGACCTGGACTTCGCCAACTCGTTCAAGGTGCGCCGCGCCGGCGCCTACGAACGCCTGCTGCTTGACGTGATCCGCGGCCGGCTGGGCCTGTTCGTGCGCCGCGACGAACAGGTGCAGGCGTGGCGCTGGGTCGAACCCATCATCGACACCTGGGAAGCCAGCACGGTCCCGCCCAAGCCCTATACCGCCGGCACCTGGGGGCCGGCGGCGTCGTCGGCGCTGATGTCGCGCGACGGCGGCCTGTGGCACGAGGAAGCCTGAGCCATCGGCTCGCACCATTGCAAAGGAAGCCGCCATGCGCCTGTTCGAACATCCCACGCCGATGGACCAGGCCGAGGCCCTGGCGATCTCGATCGGCAATGCGCTGGACCTTGCCGTGCGCGTCAAGGGCTGGGCCGTGCTGGCGGTCTCGGGCGGGCGCTCGCCGGTGGCCATGTTCGAACGGCTGCGCCACCGGCATGTGCGCTGGGACGCGGTAACCATCACGCTGGTCGACGAACGCGTGGTGCCGCCCGACCACGCCGACAGCAACGCCGCGCTGGTGCGCGCGCACCTGCTGCGCGAGGCCGCGGCAAGCGCCGCCTTCGTGCCGCTGATTGCCGATGCGCAGGACGCCGCGGCGCCGGCGCAGGCGGTGGCGCGCGCCAACGCCGCGTTCCGCCAGCCCGACGTGGTGGTGCTGGGCATGGGCGAGGACGGCCATACCGCCTCGCTGTTCCCGGATGCGCCCGAACTGCACAGCGCGCTGAGCGAGCCGCAGCCGGGCTACGTCATCACCCATCCGTCGGTGGCGCCGCATGCCCGCATCACGCTGAACCTGGCCGCGCTGCTGGCAGCCGAGCGCGTATTCCTGTCCGTCGCCGGCGCGGCCAAGGCCGCGGTGCTGGAGCGCGCGCTGCAGGGCCCCACGCCGTCGTTGCCGGTGAGCCTGGTGCTGTCGCGGCACCGGCACGGGTTTGACGTGTTCAAGACCTGAGCGCCGCGCGCGGCGCCAACTTTTCGAGAGGAACGCTACCCACTGCCATGGCCACTACCGCATCCTTCTCCGCTGACTTCCCCCGCCTGCTCGGCGATGTAGGCGGCACCAACGTGCGCTTTGCGCTGGAAACCGCGCCCATGCGGATCGGGCCCGTCACGGCGCTGAAGGTGGTGGATTTCCCGTCGCTGGAGGCGGCGCTGCGCCAGTACCTCGACGGCCTGGCCGGCTCGGGCCAGCCCGCGCCGCGCCACGCCGCGATCGGCCTGGCCAATCCGGTGACCGGCGACCAGGTCCGGCTGACCAACCACAACTGGACCTTCTCGATCGACGGCATGCGGCGTGCGCTGGGGCTGCAGACGCTGGTGGCGATCAATGACTTCACCGCGCTGGCGCTGGCCCTGCCGCACCTGCCCGCCGGTGGCCTGGTGCAGGTGCGCGCCGGCACTGCCGTGCGCACCGCGCCGCTGGCGCTGGTCGGCCCCGGCACCGGCCTGGGCGTCTCCGGACTGGTGCCGGCGCCGGGCGGACTGGCCGTGGCGCTGGCCGGCGAAGGCGGCCATATCGAGCTGATGCCGGACACTGACGACGAATGGATCGCCTGGCGCGCGGCCCATCGCAACGTCGGCCGCGTCTCGGCCGAGCGCCTGCTGAGCGGCAGCGGCCTGTCGCATATCCATGCCGCGCTGGCCGCAGAAATGGGTACGCTTCTGCTCGCGCCGCTGCAGCCGGCGCAGGTCACCGCGGGCGCCTTCGAGCACAACGACCCGCTGTGCCAGCGCGCCATGGCGGTGTTCTTCGGGCTGCTGGGCTCGGTCGCGGCCGATGTCGCGCTGGTGCTTGGCGCGCGCGGCGGAGTCTACCTGGGCGGCGGCATCCTGCCGCGCTTCGTGCCGGCGCTGCAGGCCTCGGTGTTCGCCGAGCGCTTCGTCGCCAAGGGCCGCATGCGCGGCTGGCTCGAGGCGGTGCCGGTCCATGTCATCACCGCCAGCCATCCGGCGCTGCCGGGGCTGGCGCAAGCGCTGGCCGAGCGCCTGGGCGGCACGGCGGGGAACGGTTAACTATGCGCGTGCTGCTGGTCGAAGACGACGCCATGATCGGCGAGAGCGTCAAGCTGGCGCTGCGCCAGGAAGGCTTTGCCGTCGATTGGGTGCGCGACGGCGATGCAGGCCTGGCCGCGGCTACCACCGCGGCGGACGGCCAGGCGTGCTACGACCTGATTCTGCTCGACCTGGGGCTGCCGCGCCGCCCCGGCCTGGAGGTGCTGCGCGCGCTGCGTGCGCGCGGCGTGCCCACGCCGGTGCTGATCCTGACCGCGCGCGACGCGGTCGCCGACCGCGTCGCCGGGCTCAATGCCGGCGCCGACGACTACCTGGTCAAGCCGTTCGACCTGCAGGAGCTGGCCGCGCGCATGCACGCGCTGGCGCGCCGCGCCGCCGGTCGCGCCGAACCGCTCGTCACCTACGGCGACATCGTGCTCAATCCCGCCACGCGCGAAGCCACCTGCCGCGGCGAGCCGGTGCGGCTGTCGGCGCGCGAGTTCGCGCTGCTGTCCGCGCTGATGGCACGCCCCGGGAAGGTGTGGTCGGTGCCGCAGCTGCAGGAGCGGTTGTACGGCTGGGACGACGAAGTCGGCAGCAATACCGTCGAGGTCTATATCCATGCGCTGCGCAAGAAGTTCGGCGCGGCGCTGATCCGCAATATCCGCGGCGTCGGCTACGTGGTGCCGCGCCTTGACGGCGAAGCGGCCGCGGATGGCAAGGGGGAGGCGGGCTGATGCGCTCGATCCAGCGAACGCTGCTGGGCTGGCTGGCGGCCGGCCTGGTGGCCGGCATCGCCATCGCCACCGCGCTGATCTACGGGCAGGCGCGGCAGGAAGCCAATGCGCTGTTCGACTACCAGATGAAGCAGATGGCCGCGGCGCTGCCGAGCCAGTTCCCCGCCCCCGTCGCGCCGCCCTTCGTCGGCGCGCCCGGCGACCTCGCGCATGCCGAAGAGGACGTGGTGATCCATATCTGGGACGGCTCCGGGCGCAGTCTCTACTTGTCGCATTCGCACCCGGCGCTGCCGGCGCGCGCCGAGCTGGGGTTCTCCAACGTGACCACGCAGCAGGGCGAGTGGCGCCTGTACAGCATGCAGCTGGGGCCCACCGTGGTGCAGATCGCGCAGCCGATGAGCGCGCGCCGCACGCTGGCCGCGCGCATGGCGCTGCGCACCGTGGCGCCGCTGCTGCTGTTGCTGCCGCTGCTGGGCTGGCTGGTGTGGATGGCGGTGGGCCGCGGCCTGCGGCCGCTGCGCGAGATTGCCACCGAGGTGCGCGCGCGCGATGCCAACACGCTCGCACCGCTGGCGGTGCGCCCCATGCCCGACGAAATCGCGCCGCTGAGCGCCGCGCTGAACCAGCTGCTGGGGCGGCTCTCGCATGCCATTGACACCCAGCGCGCCTTCGTCGCCGATGCCGCGCACGCGCTGCGCACGCCGCTGACGGCACTGCAGCTGCAGGCCCAGCTGGTCGAGCGCGCCGAAGACGGCGCCGCGCGCGATGAAGCGATCGGCAAGCTGCGCCAGGGGCTGGAGCGGCTGACCCACCTCGTCACCCAGTTGCTGACGCTGGCGCGCCAGGAACCCGGCGCGGCCGTGCCCCCGCACGAACCGGTGGAACTGCATCAGCTCGCCGCCGGCGTGGTCGCCGACATGGCGCAGGCCGCGCTCGATCGCGACATCGACCTGGGACTGGACGGCAGCGCCGACGCCGCGCCCGCCGTGGTACGCGGCGACGCCGATGCCTTGCGCATCCTGCTGACCAACCTGCTCGACAACGCGCTCGCGTACATCCCTGCCGGCGGGCGCATCGACGTGGCGGTGCGGCGCGGCGCCAACGGGCGTAGCGTGGAACTGGTGGTCAGCGACAACGGACCGGGCATCCCTGCCGAAGAACGCGCGCGCGTGTTCGACCGTTTCTATCGCGTGGCCGACGCGCCGACCGGCGGCAGCGGGCTCGGGCTCGCCATCGTCGCCGAGATTGCGCAGTCGCATGGCGCGCGGGTGGTGCTGGAGGATGCTGGGCCGGGGTTGCGGGTCAGGGTGGTGTTTCCGGGTTAGCCGATGCAGATCCGCGGCGGCGCCCGGCTTGCCAAAGACGACAGCGACCACAGTGGCGCGACGCAGAAACGGGTACGCGGTATCTGCTCCGACCGAAAGCGCGATGCGCCAGTGGCGTATACCGTTCCGGTAAATCAAGCGCTATCGCGCTGACCGGCGACGCCGGCGCCACCTCTTTGGCAACGCCGTGCATCACGCAGAAACGGGTACGCTTTTGCCGCCCAGGCCGTTTGGCGCCATGCCGGCGCGACGCCATGCGTATCATGCGTGTTCCTCCCTCACTGGTGAAAAGACAGCATGCGCGCGATCGGCAATTTCCTCTGGTTCATCCTTGGCGGCGTGGTGATGGGCCTGGCCTGGTGGCTGGCAGGGCTGCTGGCCTTTATCTCCATCATCGGTATTCCGTGGGGCAAGGCCTGCTTCGTGATCGGCAGCTTCACCTTCTTTCCGTTCGGCAAGCAGGCCGTCAGCCGGCGTGAGCTGACCGGGCGCGACGATGTCGGCACCGGCGCGCTCGGGCTGGTGGGCAATGTACTGTGGTTCGTCTTTGCCGGCGTGTGGCTGGCCATCGGCCATGTCATGGCGGCGTTGGCCAACTTCGTGACCATCATCGGCATTCCGTTCGCGATCCAGCACCTGAAGCTGGCCGGCATTGCGCTGGCGCCGATCGGCCAGACCGTGGTCAGCAACGAGGTGGCCGACGCCGCCCGCCGCGACGGCGCCCGCGCGCAGGTGGACAACCTGCGCCGCTGAGCGGCCCGGGCGTCGGCATCGTCGACGTCTTGCGCGTCCTGTTGGCCGCGAAGATCTCTGCATTGCGCCTGGCGATCACGGCGCTCGCCTGCCGGTACAGCGGCTGGCACCTGCCGCCGCCCGCGGCTGCCGATGTCGGCGCGGCGGCGCGGCCCTTCGCCTATGCTTCGCCACAGGCACACTGTTCCGCGCCAGCACCATGCCCATGCTGCCCTCCGATGCCGCGCCTCGCGCGCCCTGGCTGCCAACCCCAGGCAGCTGGCAATACCACCTGATGCTGGGCGCGGCCGGCATGCTGGTGCTGGGCCCGCTGGGCGGCGTCGCCGCGGCGTACATGAACTTCTCGCTGGGGTTCTTTGTCGGCGGGCAGGTGCTGGCGGGCATCCTGGGCTCGGTGGTGACGGCCGGCTACGGCGCATCGGGCCGCCACGGCGCCAACTACATCCAGACCGCGGCGGCGTCGGTGGCGGGCATGGGTGGCATGGCGGTGGTGCTGCAGGCGATGGCGTGGCTGGGCATGGCGCAGCCGCCGCTGTGGCAGCTGGTGCTGTACCTGCTGTGCATCGGCATGTTCGGGGTGGGCGTGGGCATGCTGTACACGCCGTTGCTGGTGGACCGCATGCAGCTGACCTTTCCGTCGGGGCTGGCGGTGGCCAACATCCTGCGCGCGCTGACCGATCCGGTGCTGCTGCGGCGCTCGGTGGCGCGGCTTGGCGGCGGCATGGCGCTGGGGCTGGCGAGCGGGCTGGGGGCCGGGCGCGTGCCGTGGCTGGCGGCGCTGGACCTGTCCGCGGCCACCTTCGGCGCGGGCATGATCGTCGGTGCGCGCGTGGGCGTCGCGGCGCTGGTGGGCGGGCTGGCCGGCTGGGCCATGACCCCATGGTTCGTCGACGCCGGCTGGCTCGCGCCGGGCGACCCGTACCGCAAGGCGACGTTCCTGGTGGCGCTGGGCATGATCATGGGGGCGGCCGTGGTCGACCTGGCGCAGTTGCTGGCACAGGCCTGCCGGCGCTGGCAGGCGCGGCGCCAGCCGCAACCGGCCGCGCCGCGGCGCGGGCCGGGCATGGGCTGGGTGGCGGCCTGGGCGCTGTTGTGGGGCGCGGCGACGGTGGCGGCGGGGATGATGTGGTTCGGGCAGCCGCTGGTATTCCAGCTGATTGCCGTGCTGCTGGCGCTGGTGTTCGCGCTGGTCAACGGCATTTCGGTCGGCATGGTCGACCAGAACCCGATTTCTTCGGCGTTCGTGCTGTCGGTGATCCTGATGGCGGCCGCCGGCCTGCGTGCGCCGCAGGTCGGCCTGATCGCGGCCACGGTGCTGCTGGTGGCCACGGCCGAAGCCAGCGACATGCAGCAGGACCGCTCCACCGGCTGGCGCCTGGGCAGCGACCGCATGGTGCAGTTCGGCTACCAGGTGGCGGGCATCGTGGTCGGCGCGCTGGTCGCGGTGGCGATGGCGCGGCTGTTCCTGCAGGCCTACCCGGTGCTGGCGCTGGACCAGACCAGCCTGCCGTCCGACCAGCAGCCGGCGCGCTGGACCTCGGCGATGACCTACAAGATCGTCGGCGTGCTCCATGGGCTGTCGCAGGACCGTGCCGGCCAGTACCTGGCGGTGGCGGCGGGGCTGGCGATCGGGCTGGCCACGGCGCTGCTGCGCCGTGCCATCCTGGGCCATCCCGCCTGGCAGCGCTTCGCGCGATCCGGCCGGGGCGGCCAGGCCGCGGATTTCATGCTGGACGCGGTGATCCTGCCCTCGCCCTATGCGTCGTCGTTCGGCGGCTTCGTCAACCTGGCGGCGGCGGCATGGATGGCCGCGGGGGGCGTGCTGGCCAGCGCGGGGGCAGCGGTTGGCGCCTCCGGCCGCCGGCAAGGCTTGCCGCGGGACATGAACACCGCGTCGCTGCTCGGCGGGGGCCTGATCGCTGGCGATGCGCTGGCGGCGCTGGGCATCGGCATGGCCGGCCTGCTGGCCGTCACCTGAGGGCGCGATGCGGCCGATTGTCAAATTTTGCTGACGCTTCTGTCCAAGATCCAATGGATTGTCAAATCTTGCGACCGGCGTACCATAGGCGGCCAGACTGACGTAGTGGCTTGACCCGGAGAATCACCATGGCCCTAGACCAAGAATCCTTTGCCCTGCTGCGCGCCTCGGTGCAGCGTTTCATCGACGAACGCCTGAAGCCCGCCGAAGACACGCTGGAGGAAACCGACGACGTGCCCGCCGATATCGTCGCCGACATGAAGGAGATGGGGCTGTTCGGCATCTCCATCCCCGAGAACTACGGCGGCATCGGCCTGTCGATGTCGCAGGAATGCGATGTGGTCTATGACCTCGGCCATACCGCGTTCGCCTTCCGCTCGGTGTTCGGCACCAATGTCGGCATCGGTTCGCAGGGCATCCTGATGGACGGCACCGAGGAACAGAAGCAGCAGTACCTGCCGCGCATCGCCAGCGGCGAGATGATCATCTCGTTCGCGCTGACCGAGCCGAACGCCGGCTCCGACGCGGCCTCGCTGCAGACCCGGGCCGAGCTGGACGGCGACCACTACGTCATCAACGGCACCAAGCGCTTCATCACCAACGCGCCGCGCGCGGGCGCCTTCACGCTGATGGCGCGTACCGGCGGCCCGGGCGCCGCGGGCATCTCGTCGTTCATCGTGCCGGCCGACACCCCCGGCATCTCGCTGGGCAAGCCCGACAAGAAGATGGGCCAGCGCGGCACCAAGACCTGCGACGTGGTGCTGGAGAACGTGCGCGTGCCGGCCGCCAACATCATCGGCGGGGTGCCGGGCGTGGGCTTCAAGACCGCGATGAAGGTGCTCGACCGCGGCCGCCTGCACCTGTCGGCACTGGCGTGCGGCATGGCGCACCGGCTGATCACCGACGCCGTGGCGTATGCCAAGGAGCGCAAGCAGTTCGGCCGCCCGATCGGCGACTTCCAGCTGATCCAGGCGATGCTCGCCGACAGCCAGGCCGAACTCTATGCCGGCCTGTCGATGGTGCGCGACTGCGCCCAGCGCTACGACGCCAAGCCCGCCGGCAAGAGCGATCCCGAGGTCAGCATGCTGGCTTCGTGCACCAAGATGTTCTGTACCGAGATGGTGGGCCGCGTTGCCGACCGCGCCGTGCAGATCCACGGCGGCGCCGGCTATATCGCCGAATACAAGGCCGAACGCTTCTACCGCGATGTGCGCCTGCTGCGCCTGTACGAAGGCACCACGCAGATCCAGCAGATGATCATCGCCAAGCATCTGCTGCGCGACTGAGCCCCCAACCGCCCGGCGTGGCAGGAGTCGACATGGACAGGATGCAATTTCGCGGGCCCGACGGTGCCCCGCAGGCAGGACATGATGACAGCGCGCCGCACCGCTTGCGCGCAGTGGTGGCGACCTATCGGCCCACGCTGCAGGCGTACACGCTGGCGGTGTCGCCGGCCGAGCTGATGGTGCTCAGTGCGCTGCCGGCGCAGATGGCCGCGAGCGTCGCCGCCGCCCCGGATCCGCGCGTGCAGGCGCACCTGGCGCGGCTGCGCGCCGAGGTGCAGGGCAGCGGCATCGCGTTGCCCGGCGCCATCGTGGTGGCGGTCAGCGGCGGGCGCATGCAGTGCGAGTGCGACCACCTGTTCACGCTCACCCTGCAGCCGCGCCATGGCGACCGCCTGATCGTGATCGATGGCTACGAGCGCCTGCTGGCGCTCGCGCATGGCGAGCGACGCCAATGCAAGACGCTGGTGTCGGCGGTGCTGTGGCGCACCGCGCTCGAAGCCGCGGCGGCGGCGCCGGCCGAGGACGTCGCCAGCGAGATCCTCGACACGCCGGTGGCGCAGTCATGCGCGGCGCGCTGGGCCCACGCGACGCGGGTCTGGCATTGACCCCGACGCGGGCTGGCGCCGCATGATCGGCGTGGTTGGCCTGATCGGCCCAACATGACGCAAGCCGCCTGCATGGCGGCTTCTTTCTTTTGGAAGATTGTGCGCAGGCCGCTTATTGCGGCCACACGCCGTCGACGTCGCGCAGCAGGTGGCCGGCGAGAATATAGTCCCCGAGCCGCGTGGCCTTGGCTTCGAGGTCGAGCAGTTCATGGTCCGCCAGCGTGCCGAGATCGAACTGGCAATAGAGATTGCGTTGACGGAATGTGGCCTTGGGTTTGGCCAGCCCTTCGATCAGGGCTTCGCGGGAACGGACGGCGATGCTTTCTTGTCCGCGATACTGCACTTTGATACCGCGCTTTTCTCCGAGCCTGCCGAGTTCGACGGCGTCCTGCCATCCGGTCTCGTAGTCCAGCTCAAGCGCCAGCACGCCTTCCGAGGCCAGAAGCCTGAGCGCTTCTGCCTTGCTGCCAGCTCGCACGATTGACATCCACACCTCTTATATCGACTTATACTGTACGAATATACAGTCAACCCGGGGTCGCGGCAAGGCCCTTGCAGCGCGCCGCGCCGGAGGCGCCGCGCCAGCGCCGCCGGGACCAGGCGTTGCCCGCGCTCACGGGTGGGACCACCGCCCGGCGAGTATGGTTTCCGATCTGTGTCAGGGGCATGTCAGAGGCATGTCAGAGGGGGGCGGGTGATGTGCCGCCCGCTTCCGTTGTGCCGGCCGGCGAACCGGTTGCCGTGCCGCCAGCGGGGCCGGTCGAAGCGCCGGCGGCCTGCCCGGCTGGAGCTGCCGGCGCTGCCTGCGCCGCCGCGCCGGCGAAGTCGCCGGCATAGGCGCGCGACAGCATGCCGGGCTGCATGTAGCAGCGGATGGCGGCGTTGACGGTCTCGGTGGTGGCGTCGCGCAGGCGTTGTTCGAGCTGCGCGGTAAAGGCCATGGTGCGGCCCAGGTAGAGCTGGCTGGCCAGCGCGCCGGCCAGCGCGGCGTCATGGCTGCGGCTGACCATGCCCTGCTGCAGCAGGCCGCTGACGGCCTCGTGCAGTTCCTGCGCGGTAATGCCCTCGCGCACCAGGCGCTCCAGTTCTTCGTTCACGGCGCGCTGCACGCGCGGCAGGCTTTGCGGCGCGTACTGCGCGCGCACGCCGAAACGGCCGGCGCGGTCGAGCGCGCCCACTTGCATCCAGCTGCTCGCGCCATAGCTGACGCCGTCGCGCTGGCGCAGCCGGTCCGCCAGCCGGCTGCGCAGGCTGGCGCCGCCCAGCACGCGGTTGGCAATCATCATCAGCGCATAGTCGGGCGCGTCATTGGTCAGGTCGATCGGGGCGGTGGCCAGGTACACGGCGTTCGCCTTGCCCGGCGTGGGCAGCGTGAACTCCGCCGGCGGGATCGGCACGAATGGCCGGTCGACGCGCGCATACGGCTGCGGCGCGGTCCAGTCGCCGAACAACTCCGCCACTTGCGCGGCGGCAGCGGCGCCGTCGAAATCGCCGACCAGGCTCAGCTGCGCATGGCTCGCGCCGTAGAAGCGGGCATGGAAGTCGCGCACCTGCGCCAGCGTGGCGGCGCGCAGGTCGGCGACGTTCTCGGCGATGGTGCGCGCATGGCGCGGGTCGCCCACGGGATAGGGGTCGCCGTGCCGGCCGAGCGCATTGGATGCCAGCACGCCGGGTTCGCGCTGCACGCTTTCGAGCTCGGCGATGCTGGTCTGGCGCAGGGTCTCGAATTCGGCCTCGGGGAAGGTCGGCGCGCGCAGCAGGCCGCGCAGCAGCGCCAGCACTTCCGGCAGATGCGCGCGGCGCGTCTCGAAGCTGACCGTCACCTGCTCCGACCCGCCCGAGATGCCGACGCGCGCGCGCAGGGCCTCGATGCGGTCGGCGATCTGCTGGCGGTCCATGCCGGCGCTGCCGCGGCGGAGCATCGCGGCGGTGAGCGCGCCTACCGTGGTCAGCCCGTGCAGGCTCTGCGCATCGCCCATGCGCAGCACCAGCACGCCGTGCACCACTTCACCGCGCGCGGGCTTGGGCAGCAGCGCCAGCTGCATGCCGTTGGCGAGCGTCTGGCGCGTGGTATGGGCCTCGATATTGGCGGGGCTGGGATCGAACGGCGCCACCGCGGCCAGCGCCGGCCGGCCCTGGTAGCCGCTGACCATTGCCGCGATGTCGGGCGCCGCCGGCACCTGCGCGCGCAGCGGCTGCTCGGCCGGCAGGAACACGCCCAGGGTGCGGTTCGACGCCTGAAAGTAGTTCTGCGCCACGCGCTGCACATCGGCCAGCGTGGTGGTCTCGATGCGGTCGCGCGCGAGGAAGAACAGGCGCCAGTCGCCCTTGGCGATGGCCTCGGACAGCGCAATCCCCAGCGCACCGGGGTCGTTCATGTACTGCTCGTAGGCGTTGCGCATGCGCACGCGCGCGCGCTCCAGCTCGGCTTCGGTCACGGGGGCTTCGGCGAAGCCCTCGACCTGCGTGATCAGCCCGGCGCGCGCGGCGGCGAGCGGCTGGTCTTTCGAGGCCTGCGCCATGAACAGCAGCGCGCCGGGGTCTTTCATCGCATAGAACGCGCTGCCGATCGACGCGGCCTGGCCGCGCTCCACCAGCGCCTTGTACAGCCGGCCGCCCGGGGTGTCAGCGAGGATGATGGTCAGCAGCGACAGCGCAGTGGTGTCGGGGTGCGCGCCGGGGCTGACATGGTATTGCGCGGCGACCAGGCGGGTGTCGCCCGGGCGCATCACCACCAGCTCGCGCGCGCCTTCCTGCGCGGGCTCGACGGTGGGCTCCGCGGGGAGCACGCGCTGCGGGCGCGGGATCGGCCCGAAATAGCGCTCGATGCGCGCCAGCGTGGCGGCGGGATCGAACTTGCCCGCCACTACCAGCACCGCGTTGTCGGGCTGGTAGTGGCGGCGGTAGAAGGCGCGCAGGTTTTCGATGCTGACGTTTTCCACGTCGCTGCGCGCGCCGATCGGGGCCTTGCCGTAGTTGTGCCAGCGATAGGCGGCGGCCATGGTCTGCTGCATCAGCATGCGCCCGGGGCTGTTCTCGCCCATTTCCATCTCGTTGCGCACCACGGTCATCTCGCTGTCCAGATCGGCGCGCGCGATCACGCTGTTGACCATGCGGTCGGCCTCCATGCGCAGCGCCCAGTCGAGGTTGTCGTCGCTGGCGGTGAAGGTTTCGAAGTAGTTGGTGCGGTCCTGCGCGGTGGTGCCGTTCACGCTCATGCCGCGCCGCGCGAATTCGCCCGGGATGGTCTTGCCCGGCAGCGACGGCGTGCCCTTGAACAGCAGGTGCTCGAGCAGGTGGGCCATGCCGGTCTCGCCGTAGTTCTCGTGGCGGCTGCCGACCAGGTAGGTGATGTTGACGGTGGTGGTGGCCTTGGCGGCATCGGGTGCCAGCACGATGCGCAGGCCGTTGGGCAGGCGGTGTTCGGTAATGCCTTCGACGGACGCCACCTGCACCGCCTGCACCGGTTGCACGGTCTGTCCGGACGCCGGCGCGGACTGCGCCAGCGCCAGGGGGCTGGCCAGCGTGGCAAGCAGTGACAGGTGCAGGGCGGTGCGGCGCATGAAGTCTCCGAGGGCAACGATGATGGGCAAGGATAAGAGCAGGGCAACTGTGCCCCAACCCTTGCCCGCGCGCCAGAGGGAAATGTCCGAAAGCAGCCGATGCGCGGCGGCGTCTGGCGGTAGCATGCCGTCATGAACCTGGATCCCGATACCTGCTACAAGGCCGTGGCCTCGCACGACCGCCGCTTCGACGGGCGCTTCTTCGTGGGCGTGTCGTCGACCGGCGTGTACTGCCGGCCGGTGTGCGCGGTACGCACCCCCAAGCGCGAGAACTGCACGTTCTACGAGAGCGCCGCCGCGGCGGAAAAACATGGCTTCCGCCCGTGCCTGCGCTGCCGCCCGGAACTGGCGCCGGGGCATGGGCTGGCCGATCTTTCCGGCCGGCTGGCGCAGGCCGCCGCCACGCTGATCGACGAAGGCTTCATGGCCGACGGCAGCGTGGCCGCGCTGGCGGCGCGCATCGGCGTGACCGAGCGCCACCTGCGGCGGCTGTTCGACGCGCAGTTCGGCGTGTCGGTGCTGGAGTACGCGCAGACCCAGCGGCTGCTGCTGGCCAAGCGGCTGCTGGCCGATACCGCGCTGCCGGTGACGGAAGTGGCACTGGCGGCGGGCTTCGGCAGCGTGCGCCGCTTCAACGATGTGCTCAAGACCCGCTACGGCCTGACGCCGCTGGCGCTGCGCCGGCGCGCCGCCGACGGCGTGGCCGACCGGCTGGTGTTCGAGCTCGGCTACCGCCCGCCCTTCGCCTGGGACGCATGGCTGCGCTTCCTGGCCACGCGCGCGGTCGACGGCATCGAGGCCATCCGCGACGGCGCCTACCTGCGCACGTTGCGGGTCGAGGCCGGCGGCAATACCCACCTCGGCTGGGTGCGCGTCGAACACGTGCCGCGCCGGCTGGTGCTGCGCGTGACGCTGTCGGCGTCGCTGGCGCGCGTGATTCCGCAAGCGCTGGGCAAGGTGCGGCGGCTGTGCGACCTGGGCTGCCGTCCCGACGTGGTGGACCGGCACCTGGGCGAACTGGCCGAGGCGATGCCTGGCGTGCGCCTGCCCGGCTGTGTCGACGGCTTCGAGATCGCGGTGCGCGCGGTGGTGGGGCAGGTGATTTCGGTGGTGCAGGCGCGGCGCATCCTGGCCGCGCTGGCGCAGCGCGCCGGGCAGGCGCTGGAGGGCGCGCCGCCGGCGGGCCTGCGCTACACCTTTCCGAGCGCCGCCGCGCTGGCCGCGTTGCCGGAGACTGCGCTGCGCGAGGCCGGGGTGTCGCCGGGCAAGGCGCGCACGCTGCAGGCCCTGGCGCGGCGCGTGGCCGACGGCACGCTGGTGCTCGATACGCAGGCAGAGCCGGAGCAGGCGGTGGCGGCGCTGCGCGAGATCGATGGGATCGGCGACTGGACCGCGCAGTATGTCGCCATGCGCGCGCTGGGCTGGCCCGATGCCTTCCCCGGCACCGACTATGCGCTGCGCAAGGTGCTGGGCGTCAGCACCGTGCGCGCGATGCACGAACGCACGGCGCAATGGGCGCCGTGGCGCGCCTACGCCGCGATCCACCTGTGGCATCGTTACGAAGCGATGAAGGACACGCCGCCGGCCGCGGCGCAACCGGAGACCCTCCCATGACCAGCTATCGCCATATCGACAGCCCGCTCGGCACCGTGCTGCTGCGCGCGCGCGACGGGCACCTGACCGGCCTCTTCTTCGCGGGGCAGAAGTACCATCCCGCCGGCATTGCCGACAGCCGCGACGTGCCCGCGGCCGATGCCGCGGTGCTGGAGCGCGCCGCCGCCGAGCTGGCCGAATATTTTGCCGGCCGCCGCGACACCTTTACCGTGCCGGTGCGCTTTGCCGGCAGTCCGTTCCAGCAACGCGTGTGGCAGGCGCTGCTGGACATCCCGTGCGGCGCCACCGCGTCGTACGGGGAACTGGCGCGCACGCTGGGGCTGCCGCCCACGCATGCGCGCGCGGTCGGGGGCGCAGTCGGCCGCAACCCGCTGTCGGTGATCGTGCCCTGCCATCGGGTGCTCGGCAGCGCGGGCGCACTCACCGGCTATGCCGGCGGCATCGAGCGCAAGCGTGCCCTGCTGCGGCGCGAGGGCATCGCCGCCGCGACGGGCTGAGGCCCGCCGCATTGCCATGGCGCGGCTGTTCATCGCGGTCGAAGTCCCACCCGCACAGGCGGCGGGGCTGCTGTCCACGCTTCCCGCCGCGCACGGCGTGCGCGCCGCGACGCCCGCGCAGGTCCACCTGACCCTGCACTTCCTCGGTGAAAGCCTGGGCGATGCCGCCCACGCTGCCGACAAGCTCGGCGCCGCGCTGGCGGCGCTGCGCACCCCCGCGTTCACGCTGCAGGCGTATGGCACCGGCCGCTTCCGCAGCGGCCCGGGGTCGGTGCTGTGGGCGGGCCTGGCGCCCGGACCGGGCCTGGACGCGCTGCGCGCCCTGCACGCCGAGGTGGGGCAGGCGCTGGCGGACGCCGCCGGCGTGCTGCCGGAGCGGCGCCGCTTCCATCCGCACGTGACGCTGGCCCGTTGCAAGCCGACCGTGCCGGAGGGCGCGCTGCGCGCCTGGCTCGATGCGCACCGCACGCTGGCCAGCGCGCCGTGGCGCGTCGCGCGGCTGGTGCTGTTCGAAAGCCAGCTGGGTCCGCAGGGCCCGCAACACCTGCTGCGTGTGGCCTGGCCGCTGGCGGCGCCGGGTCCTATGCCAGGTTGCTGAAGCCCAGCGCCACGCCCAGTCCGCACAAGGCCGAGCCGATGGCGCGGTCCAGCAGCCGCTGGCGCCGCAGCATGGCCGCGCGCAGCGCCGGCGCGGTGAAGACCCAGGCCACCACGCTGAACCACGCCAGGTGTGCGGCCGACATGAACCCGCCATAGGCCCACTGCACCGGCACCGCGGTGCGGGCATCTACCACCTGGGTGTAGGTGCTGACGACGAACAGCGTGGTCTTCGGGTTCAACGCATTGGTCAGGAAGCCCATGCGCAGCGCCGCCAACGGCGCCAGCGCGCGGCCTCCGCGCAGGTCCACCGCCAGCGCGTCGCGCCTGCGCAGCGTCTGCACGCCGATCCACACCAGGTAAGCCGCGCCCAGCGCCTTCACCACCGTCAGCACGCCATGCGCGTGGGCCAGCAGCAGCGACACCCCGAACATCGTATAGAGCACATGCACCTGCACCCCGAGCGCGATGCCCAGCGCACTGAGCAAGCCGGCGCGGCGGCCGTACAGATAGCTGTTGCGGGTGACCATGGCGAAGTCCGGGCCGGGGCTGATCACGGCCAGCACGGTCACCATGGCGACCGCCAGGGATTCGGCGAGAGGGGGCATATTGCGTCAGGTTATGTGTTGTTTTCTGGCCCTGATCGCCCTTTCAGCATCACAGCGGCGACCAAAGCGTACCCAATTCTGCGTGCCGGGAAGCGCCTCCACAACCGATATATACTCGCCCGATTCCGTGAGAAAAACTGACCGATGCACTGGCTGGGATGGATCCGATTCTTCGAGGCCGCGGCGCGCCACGAGAGCTTTGCCCGCGCCGCGCAGGAGCTGCACCTGACCCATGGCGCGGTCAGCCGGCAGATCCGGCAGCTTGAGGACACGCTTGGCGTGGCGCTGTTCGAGCGGCGCAATCGCGGCGTCTTCCTGACCGAGGCGGGACGATCGTTGTTCGCGGCAGCGACGCAGTCGATGGAGGGGCTCGCCGCCGCGGCGGCGCGCATCCGCGCGCAACCCCCGGGGCGGGCGCTGGTGCTGTCGTGCGAGCCGACCATCGCCATGCGCTGGCTGATCCCGCGGCTGCCGCGCTTTGCCGCGCGCCATCCCGACATCCCGCTGCACCTGATGGCGGCGGGCGGGCCGATCGACTTCGCGCGCAGCGGCGCGGACCTGGCGCTGCGGCGCAATGACTTTGCCTTCGATGCGCGCTGGCATGCGCGCGAGGTGGCGCAGGAGCGGGTGGGTCCGGTGTGCCGGCCGCAGGCTGCGCAGGGCGCGGCGGCGGCGCCGGTGCGCTTGCACACGCGCACCCGGCCCGATGCCTGGCAACGCTGGCAGGCCGTTTGCCCGGATGCCGCGGCGCGCTTTCGCTTCGACGGCGACGCCTGGTACGAGCATTTCTACCTGAGCCTGCAGGCCGCGGCGGCGGGCCTGGGCTGGGCCATGGCGTCGCAACTGATGGCGGCCGACGAGATCGCCGACGGCCGGCTGGCTGCGCCGTCCGGCTTCGCGGCCGACGGCTCGGCCTACCACCTGCTGTCGCCCGCGCCGTTCGAGCACGATACGCGCCGGCTGGCGCTGCTCGCCTGGCTGCGCGAATGCGCGCAGGCCACGCTCGCCCCGGCGCCGCAGGCCTGAAAGCCACGCAAGCGCTACCCCCCGGAAGTCTGTACTCAAGTTCTGCCACAGATTTGCCGAAGTGAGATCATCGGTCTTGCCGGGCAATGGTGCAGGCGCTTAACATGCGGCGCGCGGCCGGCAGGCCGGTGCCGCCGACGGGCTCCCGGCTGGTCCGCGGTTGCCCCGCGGCGGCCCCATCGCCGCCGCTCCGAGCCCCTCCAGATGTTGCGTGAACCTATGAACCAGCACGACGCCCCCGGGCCAGCCGATCACGGCGCCGAATCCGACACCGAAGCCGGGCCGGCGGACGACCGCTATCGCCTGACCCACAACTCGCAGATCGGCACGGTGCTGCGCGACCTGGCGTGGCAGAAATGCATGCTGAGCGTGCGCACCCGCACCGCGCACCAGTTCGTCACCTCGATCCTGCATGTCGACCCGGTCAACCGCACCTTCGTCTTCGACTGGTGCAATGCCGAGCCCGAACGGATGTCGCTGATGACTTCCGACGAGAACGCGTTCTCCGGGCTGTTGCGCGGCGTGCCGGTCAATTTCATGGTGGGCCGGCCGGCGGCCACGCGCTATGAAGACGGTCCCGCCTTCGTCGCCAGGTTTCCGGAAAAGCTCTATCACTTCCAGCGCCGCCGCCATTTCCGCGCGCGCACGCTGGTGACCAAGGGCTACCGCTGCGAGATGCCGCTGCCGGACAAGACCGTGCTGGGGCTCGATATTGCCGACCTGTCGCTGTCCGGGGTGGGGCTGCGATCCAAAACCGTCACCGCCGACCACCTGCCGGTCGGCACCACGGTAGCCAGGTGCCGGCTGGACTTCCGCGAGCTGGGCAAGATGGAGCTGGACATGCAGGTGGTCGGCCACTGGCTGGTGGGCCACGACGACAGCGCCATCCACCACTTCGGCTGCGCCTTCGTCAATCCGGACGGGCGCATGGAAAATTTCCTGCAGCGGCTGGTGTTCGCACTGGAACTGGCGCACCGCGGCTGACACGCCGCCCCCGGGACTGGCGCGGTGCCGGCCCGGTTTACGCTACATTGCGCGCCAGTTCGCATGACACGGGAGGCGCACGGCAATGGTCCACAGCGATCCGGCTCCGGCCGGCGGCAAGCAGTTTTCGGCTGACTACCTCGTCATCGGCGCCGGCATTGCCGGGGCCTCGGTGGCGTACTGGCTGGCGCGCGCGGGCAGCGTGATCGTGCTCGAGCGCGAGTCTCAGCCTGGCTACCATGCCACCGGCCGTTCGGCCGCGCTCTACCTGGAAAGCTACGGCACGCCGCAGGTGCGCGGCCTGACCATGGCCAGCCGCGCCTTCCTCGATGCCCCGCCCGCCGGGTTTGCCGACCATCCGGTGCTGTCGCCGCGCGGCGCCATGATGCTGGCGCGCCCGGGCGAACAGGACCAGCTCGACGCGCACTGGCAGGTGCTGGCCGGCCTGGGCGCCCGGGCGCAACGGCTCGACCGCGCCGGCGCCTGCGCGCTGGTGCCGGTGCTGCGGCCGGAACTGGTGCTGGGCGCGGTGCTGGAGCCCGATGCCGCCGACATGGACGTGCATGTGCTGCACCAGGGCTACCTGCGCGGCGTGCGCCATCACGGCGGCCTGCTCGCTTGCGGCGCCGAGGCTGCCGCGATCGAACGGCGCGACGGCCTGTGGCACGTACACGCCGGCGCCGACATCTACCGCGCGCCGGTGCTGGTCAACGCGGCGGGCGCATGGTGCGATGTGGTGGCCGGGCGCGCGGGCGTGGCGCCGGTGGGGCTGCAGCCGTGCCGGCGTTCGGCCTTCGTGTTTGCCCCGCCCGAGGGGATCGATGTTTCGCGCTGGCCGATGTTCTACGGCTTCGACGAGACCTGGTACGTCAAGCCCGATGCCGGCATGCTGCTCGGCTCGCCGGCCAATGCCGACCCGGTGCCGCCGCACGACGTGCAGCCCGAGGAACTGGACATCGCCATGGGCATCCACCAGATCGAAGCCGCGACCACGCTGACCATCCGCCGCCCGGCGCGGACCTGGGCCGGACTGCGCTCGTTCGTTGCCGACGGCGACCTGGTGGGCGGGTTCGATCCCGCGGCGGAAGGGTTCTTCTGGGTGGCCGCGCAGGGCGGCTATGGCATCCAGACCTCGGCCGCGATGGGCGAGGCCTGCGCCGCGCTGGCGCAGGGGCGGCCGCTGCCGGCGCATATCGCCGACCACGGCGTGAGCGCCGCCATGCTCAGTCCCGCGCGGCTGCGCGGGCAAGCCGGCCGGTAAGCGGGCCGGTAAGCGGGCCGGTAAGCGGGCCGGTAAGCGGGCCGGTGAGCGGGCCAGCGGCCCAGCCGGCAAGCCGCAGGATCAGGACCCGACCATGCGGCCGATCGCGGCGGCGGCTTCGCGCATCGGCGCCAGCAGCCGCGTGATCATGTCGGCTTCGGAGACGCGCGCGGCGCGCACGCTCACGCTCAGCCCCGCCAGCACGATGCCCGAAGCCGAGCGAACCGGCACCGCCATGGCGCGCAGCCCGGGCTCCAGCTCTTCGTCGACGATCACGTAGTCCACTTCGCGGGCGCGCTCGAAGCACGCTTCCAGTTCCTGCCGCGAGACCTTGGTCTGCAGCGTGCGCGGGCGCAGCTCGGCATGCTCGAAGAAGCCGTCCAGCACCGTGGCGGGCTGGTGCGCCAGCAGCAGCCGGCCGTTGGAGGTGCAGTAGGCCGGCAGCCGGCTGCCCATGCCCAGCGAATAGTTCAGCACGCGCTGCACCTCGGAGCGCACCAGGTACAGGATGTCGGTGCCGTCCAGGATCGCCAGCGTGCAGGTCTCGTGGATGCGCGCGCTCAGGTTGTCCAGGATCGGCTGCGCCAGCGACACCAGCGAGGTCGACGAGAAATACGCATGCCCCAGGTGCAGCACGCGCGGGCGCAGCGCGAATTGCCCGTCTTGCTGGCTGACGTAGCCGAGCTGCTCCAGCGTATACAGGCAGCGCCGCACCGACGCGCGCGACAGCTGGGTGCGTTGCGCCACCTGCGAAATCGTCAGCGGGCGCTTGCGTTCGGAAAAGGCTTCGAGCACGGTCAGCCCGCGCGCCAGCGACAGCATGAAGTTGGGATCGCCGGCAAAGCTGGAAAGCAGGTCGGCCTGGGGCCGGGCAACGCGGACGGTGTCGGCCTGGGCATGGCCAAGACCGATGGGGCGGAGGACATCCATGGGAGGCGGGGGTGGTCTACGGTTGTTCGATAATCGCGCAATGTTAAACCGGTCGGCCGCCGGGGGCCAGCATTCATTGCATGCTGCGCCGCATCAACGGCGCCGTCGCGCCAGTGCCTCCGCCACTTCGAACAGCGCCATGCCGGCCAGCATCGCCGCGACAAAGCCCCAGGCCTTGGCATAGCCCGCACCCAGCGCGACCAGCGCCGGGCCCGGGCAGAATCCGGCCAGGCCCCAGCCCACCCCGAACGCGGCGCTGCCCAGCAGCAGCCGCGGCGTGACCGCGGCCAGCGCCGGCCACTGCATCGGCAGCCCCAGCCACGAGCGCTGGCGCCGGCGCGCCAGCGCGAACGCCGCCACGCCGAACACGATCGCGCCGGCCATGACAAAGGCGAGCGACGGGTCCCAGGCGCCGGCGAGGTCCAGAAAGCCCAGCACCTTGGCCGGGTTGGCCATGCCCGACAGAATCAGGCCGATGCCGAACACCAGTCCGGCCAGCAACGCCAGCAGCGTGCCCATGGTTCAGCCTCCCAGTACGTGGCGCTGCACCAGCACCGTCAGGAAGCCGGCCGCCATGAAGGTCGCGGTAGCCGCGAGCGAACGCACCGATCCGCGCGACAGGCCGCACACGCCGTGGCCGCTGGTGCAGCCGCCGGCGTAGCGCGTGCCCAGGCCCACCAGCAGGCCGGCGACCAGCACCTCGGTCCAGCCCGCGTCGATGTGCGCCGCGGGCATGGCATCGAACGCGGTGGCCAGCCATGGCGACAGCAGCAGGCCGATGACGAACGCGGCGCGCCAGGCGGTGTCGCCGTGCGGCAGCCGCAGCAGCCCGCCGACGATGCCGCTGATGCCGGCAATGCGGCCCAGCCCCAGGATCATCAGCGCCGCCGCGACGCCGATGACAAGCCCGCCGGCCAGCGACAGCCAGGGCGTGAAATGGTGGAAATCGATCTGCATGAAGCGGTGCGCGCGGAACGGTGGCGCGGAGGCGGCTGCAAGTGCAGCCCGAGGCAGGGATTATAGGCGCGCCATTCGCCGGCACGCGCCCATAAAAATGTCGCCGCTGGGGAAGCGGCGACCGGGGAAGGTTGTCATTCAAGAGGGGGTCTTGGTGACAGCAAAAGTATAGACATTTGAATTAAGACATTACATACAACTTTGGTGGGGTACCGCGGGCGCACATTGATGCGCCGCCTCAGAACGGTTTGCCCAGGTACAGGTAGAAGCTGTAGACGCCTGCCGCCGCGCGGCCATAGGCCAGGTAAAGCGGCCCGAGCGGGCTGTCGAGCGCCAGGAACAGCGACCCGGACTTGAGCAGCCCGGTGGGGCTGCCCGGCACCAGCGGATCGCCCACGCGGCCCGCCTCCATCGAGAACCCGGCGTAGACGCCTTGCAGCAGCGTCTGCCGCGCCAGCTTGTTGTAGTACACCAGCCGCGCAAACTGCAGGTTGCCGCCCATCAGCTGGCCGGTGGCGTAGCCGGACTGCTGCAGGAAGCCGCCCCACTGGAACAGGTCATAGGGCGGCAGCGGGTTGCCGCCGGGATTGCCGCCAACCTTGAAGCCGAACGACACGGTGTGGTCGCCGAACGAATGTGCGTAGACGCCGTCGGCCTGCGCCTTGACATAGGCGCGGTCGGCCCCGAGCCCGGGTTGCGAGGCGTAGATCCGCAAGCCGCCGGCATAGCCGAAGCGCGGGAAGTCGACGCTGTCGAGCTGGTCGAAGAAGAGTCGGCCGGTGATGGCGCCGCGCCGGATATTGCCTGGCCCCGGCGACAGCGACGCCGGCCCGGTGCTGAGGGTGGCATGCTCCGAGCCGGTCTGCACCCCGACGCGCAGCTCGCCGTACTTGGTGAACTGGCTGCCGACGTCGAGCGCGACGTCGAAGCGGCGCACGTCGTAGGTGGCGATGCGCGTGCTGCCCTGGAACACATTGACCGGGCGCCGCTCCAGCTCGATGCGCGGCGCGATGAAGAAGTACTGGCGCGTATCCAGCGGCTGGTAGAACTCGCTGGTCAGCGCCGAGGTCTGGCCCACCTGCACGTCGGTGCGCCATTCCGCCCCCAGTGCATTGAGCCAGGTGCGCCGGTAGCTGCCGATCAGGTTGAAGTAGGCATCGCCGCGGAAGTCCGAGCTCAGCCCCAGCCCGAAACGCAGGTAGTCCGGGCCGTACGATTTTTCCACCGCATTGACGGTGAGTACGCGCCGGCCCGGCTCTTCCAGGATCCCGTAGTTCACGTGCTCGAAGTCGCCGGTGCCGAACAGCCGGCGCATGTCCTGGTCCAGCGCGGCCTGGTCGATCGGCTCGCCCGGCCGGGTCTGCATCACCGCGGTCGCATACTCCGGATTGACGCGATGCAGCGGCGCCAGCCGGATCTCGTCGACCGGGCGGGTGTCGGGCGGCTGCACCGCCTGCTGCGCCGCGCGCAATGCGGCATACTGCGCCGGCGGCAGCGCCAGCGGCGCGAGGCGGTCGGCCACCTTGCGCGCGGCGGCCTCCCCGATCGGGATGGTGGTGGGCAGGTGGTCGAAGTCGGTCGCGGAGAAATCCCCCAGCGCGGGCTCGATCAGCACGTCGGTGGGCCGCAGCGAGGCCAGCGACGCGCGCACGTTCTGCTCGGTCAGGATGTTGAGCATCTGGCCGGTCACGCCGATGACCGAGGTCAGTTCCTCGCGCTTCATCAGCGGCGTGCCCAGGTTCACGGCAATGACGATATCGGCGCCCATGGCGCGCGCCACGCCGACCGGCAGGTTGTCGGTCAGGCCGCCGTCGACCAGCAGCCGGCCCTCGTATTCCGCCGGCGCCACCGCGCCGGGCACCGACATGCTGGCGCGCATCACGTTGGCCAGCTCGCCCTGGCTGAACACCACCGGCGTGCCTGCCACCAGGTCTGTCGCCACGGCGCGGTACGGGATCGGCAGCTGGTCGAAGTCGCGGAAGCCCGGGGTCCGGGCCAGCTGGCGCAGCACCGTTTCCAGCTGCACGCCGGAGACCGCGCCCTTGGGCAGCAGCAGGCCGCTCGCCTGCAAGCCGATCTCGGGCGTGATCAGGTTGGTGAAGTCGTCCTGCTTGCGCCGCACGGTCAGGTCCTGGCGCGGCGGCCGCTCTTTGAAGAGCTTGTCCGTGCTAAGGCCGCCGACCAGCCGCTCCATCTCGGCCGGCCCCATGCCGGTGGCGTAGGCGCCGCCGACCAGCGAACCCATGCTGGTGCCGGCGATGCAGTCGACCGGGATGCGCATCGTCTCCAGCACCTTGAGCACGCCGATATGCGCCGCGCCACGCGCGCCGCCACCCGACAGCACCAGGCAGATGCGCGGACGCGCGGCCGCGGCCGGATGCGTATGGGCTGGCGTTGGAGCGGGGGCGGCAAGGCTTGCGGCAGCGTCGGCGTCAGCGTCGCGTCCGGGCCCGGGGCGGTCCGCGGCCATCGCGGTGCCGGCGGCCAGCGCGAGGGCCGCGAGCGTGCCCAGCACGCTGGCGTGGCGCAGGCAATGGTGTGGGGCTGCCTTCATGGCTCGATCGGGGTCGCAATCCGTGCAATCGGTCGCAATCCGCTGCGCGGCCGGTTGCCGTGGCGGGAGGTCCGGCTATCTTCCGGCAAAACGTGGCGTGCAGGCCCTGTGCGCGCCACCCGGCAAAACAATTCAACACGCGCTTCGGAAGTGTGCAGATCGGCTCGTGGCGCCGCCCGCAGGCACACGAAGGCACGCGGGGCACCGGCGCGCGCGCCGGAATATACTGGGGGCTTGGTCTGCCCTGGCGCCGCGCGCGCGTTCCGCAAGTGTCTCAAGTGTCTCCCGTCGTCCCCGCCGCCCCCCTAGCCGGTTCCACGATCACCCCCGACGATCCCCGCCCCGAGCCGCCGGAACGGCCCGCCGACGGCGAGTGCTGCGGCTCCGGCTGCGATCCCTGCATCTTCGATTACTACTACCAGGAGCTGGACCGCTACCGCGAGGCACTGCGGGCGTGGGAAGCGCGCCAGGCCGCGCGCCAGGCCGAGGAACCGTCCACGTGAGCACGCTGGCGATGCAGCCACCGCAGCCTTCCCCGGCAGCCGAAGCGGCGCTGTTCGATTTCGTGCAGCGCCACCCGCGCCTGTTCGTGCTGACCGGCGCCGGCATCAGCACCGATTCCGGCATTCCCGGCTACCGCGACGCGCGCGGCCAGTGGCAGCGCTCGCCGCCGATCACGCTGCAGGCCTTTCTCGGCTCGCATGCCGGACGCCAGCGCTACTGGGCGCGCAGCATGCTCGGCTGGCCGCTGGCGGGGCAGGCGCGGCCCAACGACGCGCACCATGCGCTGGCGCGGCTCGGTGAGCAGGGCCGGATGACGGCGCTGGTCACGCAGAATGTCGACGGCCTGCACCAGCGCGCCGGCAGCCAGGGCGTGATCGAGCTGCACGGCAGCCTGGCCAGCGCCATCTGCCTGGACTGCGGCGCCAGCCATGACCGCGCCGGCCTGCAGGAGTGGCTGGTGTCGCGCAACGCCGCGTTGCGCGACGTGATCGCGCCGCCCGCCGCCGATGGCGACGTGCATTTCGAATCGCCGCTGTTCGCGCAGTTCCAGGTCCCGGATTGCGGCCATTGCGGCGGCATCCTCAAGCCCGACGTGGTGTTCTTCGGCGAATCCGTGCCGCGCCCGCGTGTCGACGCCGCCCGCGCGGCGCTGGCCGCCGCCGACGCGATGCTGGTGGTGGGATCGTCGCTGATGGTCTATTCCGGCTACCGCTTCTGCGTCTGGGCGGGCCAGATGGGCAAGCCGGTGGCCGCGCTCAACCTGGGCACCACGCGTGCCGATGCCATGCTGGCGCTGAAGGTCGAGGCCGGCTGCGCACCGGCGTTGCAGGCCCTGGTGCAGCGGCTGCAGCCGGGCACTGCAGGATTGCGTTGACGCGACCGCCGCACAGGGCATAGCATCGCCACATCGCTGGTTCCACGTTTTCCTGACCTTCCCGCTTCCCACCATGACCGCAGACCGCCAACGCCCCGTCATCGCCGCGCCCCCGGGCCGCGCGCTGCCGTGCCCGCGTCGCCAGCCTGCGTTCACCTCTGTCGCGCCGCCGCCGCCGTTCCCTGGCGGTGCACACCCGCCGCCGCCACGCGGCTGACGGGCACGCGCCCCAGCCCCACTCGTCTCCGGTAGTCCCGCCTTCGTGCGCGCGCGCGCACGGCAGCCGCACGCGCGTGCGCGCTGCCGCCGTGCCGTGGCCGCCTGTCGATGCGCGTTGCCGGAGCCCGCCAAGCTGACGACAGATGACAAGCCATGACCCACCACGAAGACTGCGCGGCGCGCTGCGACGCCGCGCGCAGAACCCACACCGCGCACACCGCGCACACCGCATCCACCGCCCTCTGGGCCACGCCGCTGTTCGTGCTGCTATGGAGCAGCGGCGCCATCGCCGCCCGGCTGGCGCTCGACCATGCCACCCCGTTTGCCCTGCTGACGCTGCGCTTTGCGCTGGTGTGCGCCGTGCTGGGCGCGATCGGCCTGGCGCGCAGGCGCCTGTTGCCGCCGCGCGGCGAGCGGCTGCACACGGCCGGCGCGGGCCTGCTGCTGATCGGCGGCTACTCGGTCTTCTACTTCCTGGCCCTGGACCGCGGCATGACGCCCGGCGTGCTGGCCACGGTGCTCGGCGCGCAGCCGATGCTGACGCTGCTGCTGACCGAGCGCCGCGTCAGTGCCGCGCGCCTCGGCGGCCTGGCGCTGGCGTTCGCGGGGCTGGCCATGGTCGTCGCCGACAGCCTGCTGCTGGCCCGGCTGTCGCCGGCGGGCGTGCTGTGCGCGCTGGCCTCGCTGGCCAGCATGACAGTCGGCGCGATCCTGCAGAAGCGCAGCGTGCGCGCCCCCGCCGAAGTGCTGCCGCTGCAGTACGGCGCCAGCCTGGCGGCCTGCCTGCTGTGCCTGCCGTTCCAGCCCTTCGCCTTCGAAGCGTCGCTGGCGTTTGCCGCGCCGCTGCTGTGGCTGTCGCTCGGGATCTCGATCGGCGCGACGCTGCTGTTCTACCGCCTGATCCACGCCGGCAACCTGGTCAACGTGACCAGCCTGTTCTACCTGGTGCCGGCGGGCACGGCGGCGCTCGATTACCTGCTGCTGGGCAATCGCATGGCGCCGCTGGCGCTGGCGGGGATGGGGGCGGTGCTGGCGGGGCTGGGGTTGGTGTTTCGGGGCACCAAGGGTTGATGCCGGGACGGGGCAGGGGCAAGGGCGCTGCCGCAGGCCGCGCCTACCGCTGCTTCACCTCCACCCTGACCTCATCCTTGCCCACCGTGATCGCGCCCGGCTCCACGTCCTTGCCGCCGACGCGCAGTTCCTCCGGCTTGAAGGTATAGATCGGGTAATCCTTCAGCAACTGCTGCGCGACCACGGCGCCGATGGCGTTGAGCTGTTCGCGGTATTGCGCCATGCCGGCGACTTCGACCTGCTGCACGGTCGGGTTGTCGAGCAGCACCGCGCGCCTGGCCGGGTCGTAGCGCACGCCGCTGTTGAGCGCCAGCTTGCCGTCGACCGGTGGCGAAGGCAGCAGGCCGTTGGTCAGGCGTGCGTCGACATGGGTGGTGATGCGGTTGCTGGCTTCATCCAGCACCAGCCGCGGGTGGCTGAGCTGCACGCTGACGACTTCGGCGTAGCGCAGCGTGGCGGGGAAGCGCTTGTCCAGTTCGGTCTGCAGTTCCTGGCGGCTCAGGGAATATTCGCCGGTCCAGACGTTGTAGCCGGCAACGGCCGGGGCGGCGATGCAGGCGGCGGCAAGCAGCAGGGAGGGTGTCAGGCGCATGTGGCGGATCGGGCGCGCCATGGGGACGGCGCGGCAAATGGGATCAGCCTGTCAGACTACCCCGGCAGGGGCGGCGTTCCGTCACATCGGCAATGGGTAGGCCGGGGGCCGGGCCGTCCGGCTCAGTAGTGCGGCGGGATTTCCTGCAGGGGGTCGGCTTCGGCCGCGGTGGTGGCGGCGCTGCGCACCTGCTGGTACAGCGCGCGGAACTGTTCCTGCAGCAGGTCGATTTGCTGCTGCTGGCGGGCCACGGTGCTGTTCAGGGTATCGAGCAGGTCTTCCTGGAAGGCGAGCTTGATTTCGAGTTCGTTGATGCGATCGTCCATGGCTAGGTTTCTCCGGCGGGCGGCGCGCATTGTAAACCCATTGCCGGGCCCATCGCCCGGGACTGCGCGCCGCCGGCAGGATAACCCGCGTGCGGGGATTACTTCGGCGCCGTCAGCAGCATCCACATGATGCCGAAACGGTCGGCCACCATGCCGAACTGGTCGGCAAAGAAGGTCTTGTCCAGCGGCATCAGCACCTGGCCGCCTTCCTTCAGGCCGTTGAAGGCCTTCTCGACCCCGGCCTTGTCGGGGAACGTGATCGCCAGCCCGAAGCCCTGGAACGCGGGCTGGTTCGAGCACTGCCCGTCGGAAGCCAAAATGATGCTGTCGCCGACCTGGAATTCCAGGTGCATGACCTTGTCCCGGGCGCCGGCACCGGGCTGGCAGCCTTCGCCGCCCTTGCCGGCGTCGGGGTTGTCGGCGAAGGTCATCCGGGCGTTGACCCTGGCGCCAAGGGTCTGCTTGTAGAACTCGACCGCTTCATCGCAACGGCCTTCGAAAAACAGATAGGGCTGGACTTGCATGACAACTCCTGTGAAGGGGGGCTGCCCTGGGGCAGCCGGATATCGGCACGGCGCGCCGTCTTCAGGCCGCGAGACTGGGCCCGCGAACCGGCACGTCCGGCAATGGCACACACGTTTGTGTACGCCGTCCACAATACCTTAGCAAAGAAAATGGACGACGTCCACATTGAATCCGCGACGGCGCTGCGCGCGCGGCCGCCGGCAAGTCCGGCGCGGTGCACTAGAATGGGCCGCGACGCCGCCGGCCATCGCCACCGTTTCGACTGCCGCGGCCCCAATGGAGTTGCCTTGCGTTACGAACTGACCGACCTGCGCCTGTTCCAGGCCATTGCCGATGCGCAAAGCCTGTCCGGCGGCGCATCGGCCACGCACATCACCGCGTCGGCGGCGAGCTACCGGCTGAAGAACCTCGAGCACGCCATGGGCACGCCGCTGTTCGTGCGCAGCGCGCGCGGCATGGAGCTGACGCCGGCCGGCGAAACCCTGCTGGTCCACGTGCGCGAGCTGTTGCTTGGCGTCGAGCGCATGCATGGCGAAGTGGGGCGCTTCTCGGCCGGGCTGAAGGGCAATATCCGGCTGCTGGCCAACAGCAGCTCGCTCAACGGCTTCATCATCCCCAGCGTGAGCCGCTTCCTGCTGGCCAATCCGGACGTGAACATCGACCTGGAGGAGCGCGCCAGCCAGTCGATCCTGGCGGCGGTGGCGGCGCACGAGGCCGATGTCGGCATCCTGGCCGGAGACTTCCAAAGTGGTGGCGATGCGGCCGGCGTGCGCTCGGTGCGCTATGCGCGCGACGAGCTGATGCTGGTGATGGCGGCGGACCACCCGCTGGCGCGCGAGCCCGAGGTGCGCTTCGGCGCGGCGCTGGCGTTCGACTTTGTCTGCATGAGCCGCACCAGCAGCAACTTCCTGTTCCTGCGCGAGATGGCGCAGCGCGCGGGCAAAGGCCCCAACGTGCGCCTGCATGCGCACAGCTTCGATGCGGTGCTGTCGCTGGCCGAGGCCGGCGTGGGCGTGGCGCTGGTGCCGCGCAGCGTGGCGGCGCAGGCTTTGCGCGAGGCGCGCGTGGCGGGAGTGCGGCTGGCCGAGCCGTGGGCCTTGCGCGAGCTGAACCTGATCGTGCGCGCCGACGGCAAGCTGCCCGCGTTTGCCGAGGCGTTCGCGCAGTTCCTGCTCAACGATCCGCGCGTGGTGGCCACGCGCGAAGGCGGCGCCGTGGCTGCCACGGCGCCGTAGCTGCAGTCCGCTGCCTCAGCGCTTGCGGTTCAGGAAGGTGGCCATGTGCTGCTGCGGCTCGCCGGTGTCGAAGGCGCTGCCGAACTCGGTCACGCTGTTGTCGATCGAGACGTCGAGCGGCGCGTCTTCCCACTCGCGCAGCAGGCGCTTCTGCTGGCGCACCGCGACCGGGCCAAAGCCCGCCAGCAGCGCGGCGACGCGCTCGACTTCCTGGTCCAGCCCGTCCAGCGGCACTACGCGGCTGACCAGGCCCCACTGCAGCGCCTCGGCGGCGTCAGAGATCTCGCCCGTCAGCAGCATCCACGCGGTGCGCGCGTTGCCGATCAGGCGCGGCATCAGCGCGGCATGGATCACCGACGGGATGCCGACCTTCACCTCGGGCATGCCCAGCTGCGCGTTGTCGGCGGCGATGCGGATATCGCACGCCAGCGCCAGCTCCAGCCCGCCGCCCAGGCACCAGCCCGGCATGCGCGCGATCACCGGCACCGGCAGGTGGCGCACGGCATCGCACAGCCGGCGCAGCCCGCTGATGAAGGCCTCGGCGCTGGCGCGGTCGAGCGCGGCCATTTCCTTGATGTCGGCCCCGCCGATAAAGCCCTTGTCGCCGGTGCCGCGCAGCACCAGCACGCGCACCGCGTCATTGGCGGCGAGCGCCTCGATCGCGCGCGTGAGCGAGGCGATTACCGGCGTGCTCAGGATATTGAGCGAGCCCGCCTCGCGGATGGTGACGGTGGCAATGCCGCGCGCGTCGATCTCGACGCCGGCGTGCGGTTCCTGCTGAAGTGTGCTCATGTCGGTCCTTGTGGGTTACTGGAGCTTGCTTACTGGAGCTTGGTGAAGCGGATGTCCTCGACCACCTGCTTCCAGTGCGCGTTCTGCCCACGGATCAGGTCGCCGAAGGCCTTGCGCGAGGTCGGTGCCGGGATCGCGCCCTGCTTCTCGATGGCGGCGATCACCTCCGGCTCGGCCAGCACCTTGCGCACGGCGTCGTTGAGCTGGTCGAGGATGGCGGCGGGGGTGCCGGCCGGCGCGCCCAGGCCGAACCACGACGGGTTGTTCATCGCCGGCAGGCCGGCCTCGGCATAGGTGGGCACGTTGGGCAGCACCTTCAGGCGCTGCTTCGCGGCCACCGCCAGCGGCTTCAGGCGGCCGCCCTCGATCAGCCCCGACGACGACGGGATATTGTCGAACACCACCTGGATCTGGCCGGCCACCGCATCGTTGAGCGCCGGGCCCAGGCCCTTGTACGGCACGTGCAGCATGCGCGTGCCGGTGGCGTTCATGAACAGCTCCCCGTTCATATGGCTGAGGCCGCCGTTGCCGGACGAGCCGAACGAATACTTGCCGGGGTTGGCCTTGAGCAGCTTGATGAACGACGCCAGGTCCGTGGCCGGGAAGGACGGATTGACCACCAGCACGTTGGGCACGTCGGCCAGGTTGCTGATCGGCGCGAAGTCCTTGACCGGGTCGTAGGCGGTCTTCAGGTAGACGTTGGGGTTGACCGCGTGCGAGCTTTCCACCTCCATCACCAGCGTGTAGCCGTCGGCCGGCTGCTTGGCGGCGTAAGCGCTGCCGACCGCGCCGCCGGCGCCGGGGCGGTTCTCGATCACCACCGGCTGGCCCAGCACCGGGCCCAGGCGGGTGCCGACGATGCGGGCGATGATGTCGGTGGT
Organism: Cupriavidus taiwanensis; assembly: GCF_900249755.1. Taxonomy (NCBI): domain Bacteria; kingdom Pseudomonadati; phylum Pseudomonadota; class Betaproteobacteria; order Burkholderiales; family Burkholderiaceae; genus Cupriavidus; species Cupriavidus taiwanensis. The sequence goes on along the minus strand of NZ_LT976854.1, from coordinate 2,147,065 downwards.
GCCGCCGGCCGCGTAGGGCACGATCAGCTTGATCGGCCGCTCGGGGTAGGCGGCGTGCGCGGTGCCGGCGATGCCGAGCAGCGCCATGGCGATAAGGGCTGGTTTCATGGTGGGTGTCTCCGTGTCAGGGTTATCGGTATGGGGTGACGGGTCCGGGGCAGGTCAGCGCGGCGGGCTGTGTTCGCCCAGCAGCGGCGGCGCTGCCGGCGGGCCCTCGTGCCCGGCCAGCATCGGGTTGCGCACCATCGGCACGCGCCCCATCACCGGGTGCTGAGCCACCTGCATCAGCCGGCGGTGCTGCACCTGCGGATGGGCGAAGACTTCGTCCATGGTGTGGATCGGGCCCCAGGGCACGCCGGCGGCATCGAAGGCCTCGGTCCAGGCGGCACGGGTGCGCGTGGGGAAGAGCGCGGTCAGCCGGGCGCGCAGTGCGTCCAGGTGTTCGATGCGCGCGGAATTGGTGGCGTAGCGCGGGTCCTGCGCCAGCGCCGGGATGCCGGCCACGGCGCAGAAGCGCGCGAACTGGCTGTCGTTGCCGATCGCCAGGATCAGGTGGCCGTCGGCGCAGCGGAATACTTCATAGGGGGCGCAGTTGGGGTGGGCGTTGCCGCTGCGCTGCGGGTTCTGGCCCGACACCAGGTAGTTGGCGGCCTGGTTGGCGTTCATCGCCACCGCGACGTCGAGCAGCGCGATATCCAGATGCGCGCCCGCGCCGGTGGCCTGGCGCTGGTACAGCGCGGCCAGCACCGCCGAGGTGGCATACATGCCGGTGGACAGGTCGACCACGGCCACGCCGGTGCGCAGCGGGCCGGCGCCGGGCGTGCCGTCGGGCTGGCCGGTGTAGCTCATCAGCCCGCCCATGCCCTGGAACACGTAGTCGTAGCCGGGTTTGTCCGCCATCGGCCCGCTCTGGCCGAAGCCGGTGATCGACAGGTAGACCAGGCGCGGGTTGATTGCCTTGAGCGTGTCGTAGTCCAGCCCGTAGCGGCGCAGCGTGCCGACCTTGTAGTTCTCGACCAGCACGTCGGCCTGGCGCGCCAGCTCGCGCACCTGCGCGGCGCCCTCGGCCGTGCCGTAGTCGATCGTGACCGAGCGCTTGCCGCGGTTGCAGCAGATGAAGTAGCCGGACAGGCGCGGATCGCCTTCGGTACCGGCCGGGGCATCGAGATACGGCGGCCCCCAGCCGCGGGTATCGTCGCCGCGTTCGGGGTGTTCGACCTTGGTCACCTCGGCGCCCAGGTCGGCCAGGTTCTGGGTACACCAGGGACCGGCCAGGATGCGCGACAAATCCAGGACCCGGATTCCCTCCAGGGCGCGATGCAGCATGACGACTCCGCTTTCCGACAACAGTGCGGCGCAGTATAGGGAGGGGTATCGGCGCGAATCCAGTCGAGAGTTTTGAAAGGCGCGTTCGCCGGATTTGAACGCCCGGATGGCGTGCGGCCGGCGCGCGCGCGGGTGGCGCCGGCGCCCCCGACAGCCCCCGCGTTTGGCGCGTGGGCGCTGCCGTGTCACAATTCGCGTTTGGCACTGACTCGGCACGTGACTCGGCCGGCCGCGTCGCCGTGCTTCCCGCCGCCCCCGGCCGCTTGCGGCCGACGCAGTGGAAGCCCGTCCAAGAGCCGACAAATTCACATTGATTTCTGGCGATGACTACCATCTTGCAGCACATTCCTACCGGCCAGCGCGTCGGTATCGCCTTCTCCGGCGGCCTTGATACCAGCGCGGCACTCCTCTGGATGCGCCAGAAGGGCGCCATCCCCTACGCCTACACCGCCAACCTGGGCCAGCCCGACGAGCCCGACTACGACGACATCCCGCGCCGCGCCAAGGCCTACGGCGCCGAGGAAGCCCGCCTGGTCGACTGCCGCGCGCAACTGGTGGCCGAAGGCATCGCCGCGCTGCAGTGCGGTGCCTTCCATATCTCGACCGCCGGCATCACCTACTTCAACACCACCCCGATCGGCCGCGCCGTCACCGGCACCATGCTGGTCGCCGCGATGAAGGAAGACGGCGTCAACATCTGGGGCGACGGCAGCACCTTCAAGGGCAACGACATCGAGCGCTTCTACCGCTACGGCCTGCTGACCAACCCCGGCCTGCAGATCTACAAGCCCTGGCTGGACCAGCAGTTCATCGATGAACTGGGCGGCCGCGCCGAGATGTCCGAGTTCATGCGCCAGAACGGCTTCGACTACAAGATGTCGGCCGAAAAGGCGTACTCGACCGATTCCAACATGCTGGGCGCCACCCACGAGGCCAAGGACCTGGAGCACCTGGATTCGGGCATCCGCATCGTGCAGCCGATCATGGGCGTGCAGTTCTGGCGCGATGAGGTCGAGGTCAAGCGCGAGGAAGTCACCGTGCGCTTCGAAGAAGGCCAGCCGGTCGCGCTGAACGGCAAGACTTTCGCCAACAGCGTCGAACTGTTCGCCGAAGCCAACGCCATCGGCGGCCGCCATGGCCTGGGCATGAGCGACCAGATCGAGAACCGCATCATCGAAGCCAAGAGCCGCGGCATCTACGAAGCCCCGGGCCTGGCGCTGCTGTTCATCGCCTACGAGCGCCTGATCACCGGCATCCACAACGAAGACACCATCGAGCAGTACCGCGACAACGGCCGCCGCCTGGGCCGCCTGCTGTACCAAGGCCGCTGGTTCGACCCGCAAGCCATCATGCTGCGCGAAACCGCCCAGCGCTGGGTGGCGGGCGCCATCACCGGCGAAGTCACCATCGAACTGCGCCGCGGCAACGACTACTCGATCCTGAACACCACCTCGCCCAACCTGACCTACAAGCCGGAACGGCTGACCATGGAAAAGGGCGAGTCGATGTTCACGCCGCTGGACCGTATCGGCCAGCTGACCATGCGCACATTGGATATCGTCGACACGCGCGAGAAGCTGCAGACGTATGCCAAGAGCGGCCTGCTGTCGACCAAGGTCAGCGCCTCGCTGCCGAAGCTGGAAGACTGAGCTTCGCCGCGCCTCGCCTGACGGCGGGCCAGCCAGAACCGGCACCTACCGGCACCTTCGGGTGCCGGTTTTTTTTCGTCTCGGCGTTTTCCCCAGCTGTCCCGGAATGTCAAACGTACGTCCCGGAATATCAAACCGCGCAGTCCCGGTCGCCAGATACTGCATGCGCTCGTCGCCCTTCGGCGGCGGGCTGTGAACGCACGGCGGCGCGAAGACCGCCGGTCTGCTTCCGGAGACGCCCATGTCCAGACCCCGCCTTGGCCTTGCCGCAGAGCCGGCGACGCCGGCGACGCCGGCCCTGTCCGCTGCCGCCGGACCGCGCTATGCGTGGCTCGTCTTTGCGCTGACGTTCGCGCTGCTGCTGTCGGACTATATGTCGCGCCAGGTGCTCAACGCGGTGTTTCCGCTGCTGAAGGCCGAATGGCAGCTCGGTGACACGGAGCTGGGCGCGCTCGGCGGCGTGGTGGCGCTGATGGTGGGCGTGCTCGCGATTCCGCTGTCGCTGCTGGCCGACCGCTGGGGACGGGTGCGCAGCCTGGTGCTGATGGCGGCGCTGTGGAGCCTGGCCACGCTGGGCTGCGCGCTGGCGGACAGCTTCGGCCAGATGTTCCTGGCGCGGCTTTGCGTCGGCATCGGCGAGGCCGCCTATGGCAGCGTGGGGATCGCGGTGGTCGTGTCGGTATTCCCGCGCCATCTGCGCGCCAGCCTGAGCGCGGCATTCATCGCCGGCGGCGCGTTCGGCTCGGTGCTGGGCATGGGCCTGGGTGGCATCCTGTCCGCGCATTTTGGCTGGCGCATGGCCTTTGCCGGGATGGCAGCGTTCGGGCTGGCGATGGTGGCGTGCTACGCGCTGACGATCAGCGAGCAGCGGCTGCGCCGGCTGCAGCAGCGCGTTGGCGCCATGCACGGGGACGGCGACAACGACGCGGCCTGGGCGCACCGGCTGGCGCCGCGCCGCCTCGCGCGCGAACTGCTGGCCGTGCCCTCCATGCTGTGCGCCTGCGCCGGCAGCGCCTTGCAATTGCTGGTGATGGCCGCGTTGCTGGCGTGGCTGCCAAGCTTCCTGGCGCGCGACTACGGCATGGCTGGCGACCGTGCCGGCGTGACTGCGGCGTTGCTGGTGCTGGCATCCGGTGCCGGCATGGTCGCCTGCGGCGCATTGACCGACCGCGTGGCGCGACACGCGCCCGGCCGCAAATGGCCGATGGCCGTCGCCTATAGCGCAGCGTGCTGCGTCTTGCTGATGACGGCGTTCCGGCTGCCTGCCGGCACCTTCCAGCTGGCATTGATCGGCGCCGGCATGCTGCTGGTGGGCGGCTGCGCCGGCCCCGCCAGCGCAATGGTGGCCAACCTGACGCGGCCGGATATCCACGCCACCGCATTTGCCACGCTGACGCTGATCAACAACCTGCTGGGGCTGGCACCGGGGCCGTTCCTCACCGGCGTGCTGGCCGACCGCATCGGCCTGACCGGCGCGCTGCAGTGGATTCCGCTGGCCGGCGCCGCCGCCACGCTGCTGTTCGTTATTGGCCGCCGTCACTATGCCGCGGACCTGCGGCGCCTGCATGGTCAGCCCGTGCCGCACGCCGTTCCTGCCTGACCCTTCCGTGCCCACCATGACTGCTACCCCTTCATCCACCATCCTGCGCGACCATGCCGCCGGGGGCCCACTGGCCAGCCATGCGCGCGTCACGGAGATGGCTGCGGCATGGGGCAGCCGGCTGGCGGACCTGGGCAACGTCGGCCACCTCAACCCTGCCGCGGGCTATGGCGCGTGGCCGCGTGCCCATGACCTGCTGGCAGAACTGGGCACCCTGGTCACGCGCGATTCGTGACCTCGCCGCATCCGCGGCATCACAAAAGAATCCGGCCGCAAAGGCCGGGCAATCAAGGAGGAGATCAATGAAAACCAGAAGCACCGTGATGGCCCTGATGCTGGGCTGCCCGCTGGCGGCCGCCGCGCAATCGTCGGTCACGCTGTATGGCGTGGCGGACGTCAATGTCGAATACGTGAACCGCGTCGGCGCCGTGCCCGTTGCCGCGAATGGGTTCAACCCGGGGCCGGGCGACAAGGTGTTGCGCATGGCCTCGGGCGGGCTGTCCGGGTCGCGCTGGGGCCTGCGCGGCGCGGAAGATCTTGGTGCGGGATGGCAGGCGTCGTTCGTGCTGGAAAGCGGTTTCAGCCTGGACAACGGCACCCTGCAGCAGGGCGGCCGCCTGTTCGGCCGCCAGGCCTATGTCGCGCTGCAGCGCGCCGGCATCGGCCAGCTCAGCCTGGGCCGCCAGTACACGTCGATCTTCGAAGCGCTGGCGAACTTCTCGCCTACCGCCTACGCCACGCAATATGAACCGGTGGTGCTGCAGGCGGGCGCCAATTTCCGCGAGGACAACACGGTCAAGTACACCGGCCAGTTCGGCCCGCTGACGGCGCGCGCGCACTGGTCGTTCGGCGCCGGGCTGGCGCTGCCGCAAACGGTCGGCATTGCCACGCCTATCGGCGGCAATGGCGAAGTGCCCGGACAGTTCCGGCGCGACACCGCCTACGGGGCCTCGCTGGCGTACTCAACCGGACCGTTCGGCGCCACCCTCGGCTATGACCAGTGGAACCCCACCATCGGCACCAGCAATGGCACCGTGCGCAAGGCCGTGGTGGCGGCGAGCTACACCTTTGGTCCGGCCAAGATCATGGGCGGCTATCGCTGGGGCCAGAACAAGAATGCCGCCGACGTGGTGATCCAGCGCGACGACTATTACTGGATCGGCGCCAACTACCAGGTCACCCCCGCCCTTGGGGCTGACGCTGGAGTACAACTACGACAACGTCAGGAGCCTGTTCGGCAATACGCAGGTGGCCAACCCGTGGCAGGTTGCCTTTGTTGCCAACTATGCGTTTTCGCGGCGCACGGATGTGTACCTGTCGACGGCCTATGCCCGCAATGCCGGGCTGATGCTGGAGTCGCTGGCGACGATCTATGCCAACAGCCTGTCGCTGGGCAACAGCTATGCCGCGGCCAACGGGCAGCGCAGCATGGTTGGCGTGGCTTTGGGGATGCGGCACAAGTTCTGATCCGGTCGTAGCGACCCGCCCGATGCTCGTCTTCGCCGCCGCGCCGCTTGTGCGCCGGCGGCGTTTTTATTGGTGCGCCTGCGCCCGCCATGCCGACACGCTGCACCCGAAACGCCCGCTGAACCAGCGCGAGAACGCGCTCAGCGACGAGAACCCCAGCAATGCGGCCACTTCCGACAGCGGACGCTCGCGGTTCTCCAGGTAGCGGATCACCAGGTCGGCACGGGCCTCGGCAAGGATCTCGGAGTAGGTCGTATGTTCCTGCCCGAGCCGGCGGTGCACGGTGCGCCGGTCGATGCTTAGGTGCTGGGCCACGCGTTCGACCGAGCACAGTCCGGTGGGCAGCAATGCATAGACCAGCTTGCGCACCATGTCCGACATGGTCGCCGCGGTCGACTGCGCCAGAAGCGTGCCGAGATAGTGCTTCACCTGCTGCGCCATCACCGGGTCATACGACGGCAACGGCGCTTCCAGGTCCGAGGCCAGGCAGACGATGCCGTCGAAATCCTGGTTGAAGCCGCAGGGCATGCCGAACACGCGTGAAAACGTGGCCGCGCTGGCCGGCGCGGGGTGGGTGAAGCAGATGCTGCGCGGCCGCCAGGACTGCCCCAGGAACAGCCTCAGCATCCGGAACACCACGCCGACCGCGAGATCGGCGGCCTGCCGCAAGGTGCCCGGCGCTTCGGTGAGCACCTGCAGCCGGATCATCACCAGTTCATCGCTGTCTTCGATACGCATCGACAGGGACTCATTCTGCAGGCCCATATAGCGCACCATCGACTCCAGCGCGCGGCGCAGCGTGGGCGCTTCACGCACCACGAAGGCGAGCGGGCCGAGGTTGGAGAACTCGCGCAGCTCGGCCATGCGCAGGCCGAAATCGTCGGCTCCGGCGGCGTGTGCCGACGCATCCAGCAAGCGGCCGACCGAGGCCGCGGGGATGCGGATATCGGGATCGAGCAGCACCGAGCGGTTGATCCTTGCCGACCTCAGTTGCTGGTACGGATCCAGCCCCAGCGAACGCGCGACTTCCACGTAATTGGTCAGGCTGGCGCTGCGCAGATAGTAGGACATGGGGCGGATTCCGTGCTTTCCCTGAGTGTCCCGAAATGTAAATCGGATGTCCCGGATCGTCAAATCGCCGCGGTCCGTTGATCGATACTCCAGTGACCAACCAACCGGAGCGATCAATGCAATTCCTCGACGATTCCCTGCACCCCGAGAATATGGACAAGGTGGTGATCACCGTGGCCCCGTATGGCCCGGAATGGATGCCGCAGGACTTCCCCGAAGACATCCCCGTCACCATGGAAGCGCAGGTCCAGAAAGCCGTGGACTGCTACAACGCCGGCGCCACGGTGCTGCACCTGCACGTGCGCGAACTGGACGGCAAGGGCTCCAAGCGCCTGTCCAAGTTCAACGAGCTGATCGCCGGCGTGCGCGCCGCGGTGCCGGACATGATCATCCAGGTGGGCGGCTCGATCTCGTTTGCGCCGGAAGACGACGGCCAGGCGGCCAAGTGGCTGTCCGACGACACCCGCCACATGCTGGCGGAGCTGCAGCCCAAGCCCGACCAGGTGACCGTGGCGATCAACACCACGCAGATGAACATCATGGAGCTGCTCTATCCGGAATACCTGAAGGGCACCTCGCTGGAACACCCGGCCTACCAGGCCGCCTATCGCGAAATGACCGTGCCGGCCGGCCCGGGCTGGGTGGAAGAGCACCTGCGCCGGCTGCAGGCCGCGGGCATCCAGCCGCATTTCCAGCTGACCGGCATCCATGCGCTGGAAACGCTGGAGCGGCTGGTGCGCGCCGGCGTCTACACCGGGCCGCTGAACCTGACCTGGATCGGCATCGGCGGCGGCTTCGACGGCCCCAACCCGTTCAACTTCTTCAACTTCGTGCATCGCGCGCCGGACGGCTGCACGCTGACCGCCGAATCGCTGCTGAAGAACGTGCTGCCGTTCAACATGATGGCGATGGCGATGGGCCTGCACCCGCGCTGCGGCATCGAGGACACCATCATCGACCAGCACGGCAACCGCATGACCTCGGTGCAGCAGATCGAGCAGTGCGTGCGCGTGGCGCAGGAACTGGGCCGCGAGATCGCATCGGGCCAGGAAGCGCGCGAGATCTACCGCATCGGCACCTGGTACGACAGCGCCGACGCCACGCTGGAAGCCAATGGCATGGCGCCCAACCGCAAGGCGGGGCAGAAGAACCTGCCGCAGCGCGCGGCGGCCTGACCGCCATCCCCGGAGCCAGCGATGCATCACGCCGAAGCCCTCGCCAATCCCTGCATCAACATTTGCCGGATGGATCTTGCCAACCGCTATTGCCAGGGTTGCGGCAGGACCCGGGTGGAAATCGGCCGCTGGCTGCGCATGAGCGAAACCGAACGCGCTCTGGTGCTGGCCGCGCTGCCGGCACGCCGCTCAACCAGCATCCATACTAGATAACGGAGACAACATGAGCACCCGCCCCGCCTTCCTGCTGCGCATCGCCGCCGCCGCGGCCAGCCTTGCGCTGGCCGTGCCCTCCGCGCTGGCCTGGACCGGCAAGCCGGTCCGGATGCTGGTGCCGGCCCCGGCCGGCGGCACCATGGACGTACTCGCCCGGCTGCTGGCGGACCAGTTGTCGGCCGACCTCGGCCACCCCGTGTTGGTCGACAACAAGCCCGGCGCCGGCGGCGGCATCGCCATCACCACCATGCTGGCCGCGCCCGCCGATGGCCAGACCATCATGGTCACCGCCAGCAATGTGCTGACCGAGATCCCGCATGTGCTCAAGCAGCCGTTCGACCCGCTCAAAGACATCAGGCCCGTCGCCGCCGTGGCGCGTTCGCGCATGGTGATGATCGGCGCGCCTGGCCTGCCGGCCAGGGACCTGAAGGGCCTGGTCAGCTACGCCCGGGCCAATCCGGGCAAGCTCAGCTTTGCCTCGTACAGCGCCGGCACCGCTTCGCACTACGCCGGCATGATCATGAACCAGAAGGCCGGGCTGGACCTGCAGCACGTGCCCTTCGCCGGTTCCGCGCCGGCGCTGACGCAGGTGATGGGCAATCAGATCGCGGTGATGTACGACGGCATGGTGACCTCGCTGCCGATGATCCGTGCCGGCAAGGTGCAGGTCTATGCCGTGGCGTCGAAGAGCCGCTCGGCGCTGCTGCCGCAGGTGCCGACCTTTGCGGAAATGGGTTACCCCGACATGGAGTTCAGCAACTGGGTGGGCGTGATTGCGTCGTCGAAGCTGTCGCCCGAACTGGCCGAGAAGATCCACGCGGCTGCCTACAAGGCCGCGGCTTCCGCCAAGGTGCGTGACCGGATGGAGGCGCTCGGCTATGAGCCGCTGCCGGCGCAGCCCCTGCCGCAACTGGGCGAATCCGTGCGCGCGGAGTTCGAGCGCAATGCCAGCATCGTCAAGGCGTTCAATATCCAGCCCTGAGTCAGTTCCCGGCAACGCAAAAGGGCAGCCTCATCCGAGGCTGCCCTTTCTTCTGCCTGCTGGCCGTCGCGCGGCACGTCGTGCATCGATTCGTCTAGAACGACAGCGAACCGAGCAGCAGTTGCCTGACGACCAGGGGACAGGCGTAAGCCTGCGGCGCCGCAGACACAGGGTTTGGTTGCACGTCCGCCTCCATCAGAACGGCACGTCGCCGATGATCCCGGCGCGCTCCATCTTGCGCACCGTGGGCGCATAGTCCTGCACCGCGTAATGCTGGGTGCAGCGGTTGTCCCAGATCGCCACGCTGTGCTTCTTCCAGCGCCAGCGCACCTGGTACTCGGGGACTTCCGCCTGCGCGCACAGGTAGTGCAGCAGATCGCCCGCGCCGGGCATGAAGTCCTTGCCGAAGCGGACCACGTCGTCGCGGTGGTAGTTGGCAAAGTGCGAGGTGAAGGCGTTGACGAACAGGACCTTCTCGCCCGTCTCCGGGTGGGTGCGCACCACGGGATGCTCGACCATCGGGAACTGCGCGGCCAGCGCGGCACGCTTATCCGGCGGCATATTGGCGCCGAAGGTGTGTTCGATGCTGTGCTTGGCGCGCAGGCCTTCGATGCGGGCCTTGATGTCCTGCGGCAGGCGCCGGTAGGCCTCGCCCATGTTCACCCAGATGGTGTCGCCGCCCACTGCCGGCGTTTCCACGCAGCGCAGCACGCAGCCCATCGGCGGCGCCTGGCGCCAGGTGGCGTCGCAATGGAAGGAGTTCTCGTAGTGCTCGACCTTGCTGTCGGGCGACTTGTAGATCTGCACCAGGCCCGGGTGTTCCGGGTCGCTGCCCACCACCGGGTGGTCTTCCAGTTCGCCGAAGCGGCGGGCAAAGGCAACGTGTTCGGCGCGGGTGATGTCCTGGTCGCGCAGGAACAGCACCTTGTGCTGCAGCAGCAGCGCCTTGATCTCGGCGAACAGGCCGGCGTCGCGTGACGCATCGGCCAGGCTGACGCCGAACAGTTCGGCGCCGATGGTGCAGGTCAGGGGTTCTGCATGCATGGTGTGGTCTCCTCTGTTGTTGTTCTCAGATGACGAAGATCGACGAACCGGTGGTGCGGCGCGCCTCCAGGTCCTGGTGCGCCTGCACCGCGTCTTCCAGCGCATAGCGCTGGTTGATGCCGATGCGGATGCGGCCCGCGCCCACGTGGTCGAACAACTCGCCCGCCAGCGCCTGCTTCTCCGCGGGGTCGGCGATGTAGTCGGCCAGCGCCGGGCGCGTCAGGAACAGCGAGCCCTTCATCGCCAGCAGCACCGGGTCGAACGGCGGAACCGGGCCCGATGCGGTGCCCACGCACACCATGGTGCCGCGCCGCTTGAGCGAATCCAGCGACGCCATGAAGGTGGTCTTGCCGACGCTGTCGAATACCACCGAGACCCCCACGCCGTCGGTCAGCTCGCGCACGCGCTTGGCCACGTCTTCGCGGGTGTAATAGATGATGTGGTCGCAGCCGTGCGCAAGCGCCACTTCGGCCTTGGCTTCGGTGGACACCGTTCCGATCACGGTCAGGCCCAGCAGCTTGGCCCACTGCGACACGATCAGCCCGACCCCGCCCGCCGCGGCATGCAGCAGGATGGTGTCGCCCTGGCTGAACGGATAGATGCGGCGCATCAGGTAGGCAGAGGTCAGCCCGCGCATGGTCATGGCCGCGGCGGTTTCGAAGGCGATGCTCTCCGGCAGGCGGATCAGCGGCGCGGCCGGCACCAGGCGCTCGGTGCTGTAGGCGCCCAGCGTGTTGACGAAGCCGGTGTAGGTGACGCGGTCGCCCGCCGCCACGTTGGTCACGCCCGGGCCGACGGACACCACCACGCCGGCGGCCTCCACGCCCATGCCGCTGGGCAGCGGCACGGGATAGGTGCCATTGCGGAAGTAGGTGTCGGCGTAGTTCAGTCCCACCGCCACGTGGCGGATGCGGACCTGTCCCGGGCCCGGATCGCCCACTTCCATCTGTTCGTAGCGCAGCACTTCGGGGCCGCCGGTCTCGTACATGCGGACAACGTTTGCCATGGTCTTGTCTCCTGGAATCTGGTTGGTGCAGAACACGCTGCAGCTGCAGGAAACTGTAGAGATTGCCGCCCCGGCCGGCTTTGCATTGGCTACCGATGACTTTGCATTTCATGCCATGCGGCTCTATGATCGCGGCTGCGGGCGGGCAGACCGCGCCCCCGACCGACATCTCACCGCAAGGCAACGCTGGCTTGGAAACCCTGATACGTGCAGCCGCACTGACCAACTTCCTCGAGGTTTCGCGTGACCTCGGCCTGGATCCGCAGCCGTTGCTGCGCCAGGCGCGGCTGCGGCGGGCCTGGCTGGACGATCCCGACCAGCGCGTCCCGCTCAGCGCCTGCGTGGCACTGCTGGAAGCCGCCGCGCAGGCCTCGGCCTGCCCGACCTTCGGGCTGCGCATGGCGGAGTCGCGCCAGCTGTCGGACTTTGGCGTGATGAGCCTCTTGATCAGCCAGCAGCCCACGCTGCGCGCCGCGCTGGCCACCACCATCCGCTACCGGCACCTGGTCAACGACTCGGTGGCGCTGCTGCTCGAGGATGCCGGCAGCGCCGTGATCATCCGGCAGGAAGTACTCAGCGACGCGCCCTCGCGGCAGGCCACCGAGCTGGCCATCGGCGTCGTGTTCCGCATGTGCGCGCTGCTGCTGGGCCCGCGCTGGCAGCCGATCGGCGTGAGCTTCACGCATGCGGCGCCGGCCGACCTGCGCATCCATCGCCGCCTGTTCGGTTGCCCGCTGGAATTCAACGCGGACTGCAATGGCATCATCTGCCGCGCGGCCGACCTCGACGCGCCGAACCCGACGGCGGACCCGGTCATGGCACGCTATGCGCAGCAGTTCATCGACACGCTGCCGCGCGCCAACCCGCAGTCCATCGGCCATGAAGTGCGCGCCGCCATCTACCTGATGCTGCCGATGGGCCGCGCCACCTGCGAGGCCGTGGCGCAGGGTCTGGGCCTGAGCCTGCGCACCATGCAGCGCCAGCTCGACGACGCGGGCGAGACCTTTACTGAGATCCTGAACGACGTGCGGCGCGAACTGGCGCGACGGTACGTGGAGAATCCGCGCTATTCGCTGCTGCGGGTGTCGCAGTTGCTGGGGTATGGGTCGGCCAGTTCGTTTACACGGTGGTTTTCTGCGCAGTTCGGGATGGCGCCCGCCAGCTGGCGCAGGGATCGCTCGCAGCGCTAGCGCGGGCGATGCCGTCAGCCTGGCGTGACCGCCGGGCGGCGTGCTTCGCGCAGCGCCAGCTCGGCATCCTTGATATTGCCCAGCGGCGCGAGAACGGCCGCATCGAACGGGCGCACCGGCTGACCCTTGCGCACCAGCACCGGCCAGTCCGGATTCGCCAGCGCGCCGCGTCCGAGTGCGACCAGCGTCGCGCCATCGTCCAGCAGGCCGGCTGCGCGCGATGGCTCATGCAGGCTGCCGTTGGCCATGATCGGCAGCCCCGGTGCGGCACGGCGTGCAAGCTGCACCAGCGTTGCGCCGTCGTCCGCGAAGGCGGGCTGCCAGGCCTGGTGCTCGGTCACATGCAGATAGTCCACGCCGCTCGCTGCAACGGCGGCGAAGACCGCGGCCACGCCCTCCGCGCCTTCGGGCCACTTGTAGGTGAAATCATTCACCTTCGCTTGCGAGATGCGCATGCCGACGACGAAGTCCGTCCCCGCCGCGGCGCGCACCGCGCCGATCGTCTCGCGCAGCAGGCGCGTGCGCTGCGCGATGCCGCCGCCCCACGCGTCCTGGCGCAGGTTGGTATGGCCGTTGAGGAACTGGTCGATCAGGTAGCCGTTGGCGCCGTGAATCTCCACGCCGTCGAATCCCGCTTCGCGCGCCAGCCGCGCCGCTTGCGCAAAGCCGTCGATGGCCTGCAGGATCTCGGCCTCGGCCATCGCGCGCGGCATCCGGAATGCGCCCGTGCCGCCATAAACGGTCAGTTGCAGGCCCCTCGGCTGCACGGCCGAAGGCCCGACCGTATCGTCGCGGAAGCGGTTGGCCTGCGACAGCGCCCCCGCATGCATCAGCTGCGCGACCATGCGCCCGCCCGACTGGTGGACCGCGTCCACGATGCCGCGCCAGGCCTGCACCTGCTGCGCATTGGTCAATCCCGGCTGGCCGGCATAGCCCTGCGCATAGGCCCGGTCGGTATAGATGCCCTCGCTGACGACCAGGCCAAAGCCCCCGCGCGCAAAACCCGCGTAGTAGCGGCGCATGGCGTCGGTGGGGACGCCATCGTCGGTGGCGCTGATGCGCGTCATCGGCGCCACCGCGAGCCGGTTGCGCAGCGGCACGCCGTTCAGCGCCAGCGTATCGAACAGTGAGGGCGCGGCGGGCGTGGTCATTGCGCGGCCTCCGTGACCACCGCGATGGCTTCGATCTCGATCATCGCGTCCGGCGAATACAGTGCCGAGACCTCGACGATGGTATCGGCCGGATAGGGGGCGGAGAACCACTTGCGGCGAAGTTCGACGATCTTCGGGAAGTGTTCCATCGACGTCAAAAAGATCGTCACCTTGGCCACCCGGTCCAGCCCCGAACCGCCCCCCTGCAGCGCACGCCTGAGATTGCTGAACGCCTGTTCGGCCTGCGCGTCGAAGTCGCCGCGGCCGACGATGGCGCCATCGTCGCCTACCCCGGCCTGCCCGGAAACGAACAGCAGGCCGCCGGCGCGGATGGCCTGGGACAGCAGGTAGGGTGCATAGGGATCGGGCTGGGTGTGGACTTGTTCCAGGTGCATTGCGGACTCCGGTGAATGGTTTAGTAGAATTCATCTGATCGACTGGCTCGCCGTCTGCTTGCCTGTCGATATTCGGAGTATCGAAGCTGCCATCGGCCGCGACAAATGGCCGCTTCTCAGCCGATACATGAGCCAAACTTATCCATGGAGACGCCTTGCGCAAACTGCCGGCCCTCGGCGCCCTGCGCGCCTTTGAAGCCGCCGCCCGCCGCGCCAGCTTCAAGCACGCCGCCGACGAACTGCACGTCACGCCGACGGCGATCAGCCACCAGATCCGCTTGCTGGAAGAGAGCCTGGGCGTGAAGCTGTTCGAGCGCCAGACCCGCAAGGTGCGGCTGACCGCGGCCGGGCACCAGCTGTTTCCGGCAGTGCGGGACGGCCTCGACGGCATGGAGCGCGCCGTGCTGGCGGTGCAGCGCAGCGGCCGCCCGCACGTGGCAACGCTGACTTCGACGGTGGCGTTCATGGCCAGGCGGCTCGCGCCGCTTGCCGGCCGGTTCCGGGCCGCGCATCCGGACTGGACGCTGCGCCTCGACGCCTCGGACCAGATCGTCGACCTGGACCAGGATGCCGACGCGGCGATCCGCTACGGCAGCGGCAGCTATCCGGGCCTGGTGGTCGAACCGCTGTTTCGCGACCGCTTTGCGCCGGTCTGCAGTCCCGCGCTGAAACCGGCCACCGCGCAGGACCTGAAGCACGCCACGCTGGTCCACTTCGAATGGAGCACCGCCGCGCGCGACGACGAGCGCGCGCCGGTCTGGCGCCATTGGCTGGCGCAGGCCGGCGTGGAAATCGCCGATCCGCAGGCGGGCCTGCGCTTCACCGACGAGATCCACGCGGTGCAGGCCACCATCGCCGGGCAGGGCGTGGGCCTGCTCAGCCTGACGCTGGTGGCGGAAGAACTGGCGTCGGGCGCGTTGGTGCAGCCTTTTGACCTGGCGCTGGAGAGTTTTCGCTATGACCTGGTGTACAGCGAGCGGGCGGCGGAGCGTCCGGCTACGCGGTTGTTGCGGGATTGGGTGAAGGCCGCGTTCGCCGCTTAGGGCCTGCCTGCGGTACCGTGACGCAACGTTGAACCACTGGTCAATATCGACCTGTCGCGCGGGAGCATCGATTGAACACATCCCCCACCGGTTTCTCGCCGTGGCTTCTGATTGACAGCCTGGCTGGCATGCGCGTCGCCTTCGACGCCAGGGCCTTCAAGCAGCCGGATCGACCGCGTCTAGCGGCGGGCTGCGTGCGCTGCGAGATCCCTCCGCCGTACACTATGACCCCCGTTCTCCGGAGACCCACCGATGCCCGCCCTGCGCACCCTCTACCCCGTAATCGAGCCCTATCAAACCGGCACGCTGGATGTCGGCGACGGGCACGTCGTCTACTACGAGCGCGTGGGCACGCCCGGCGCCAAGCCGGCGGTGTTCCTGCATGGCGGGCCCGGCGGCGGGATTTCGGCCGACCATCGGCGGCTGTTCGACCCGGCGCGCTATGACGTGCTGCTGTTCGACCAGCGCGGCTGCGGGCGCTCGACCCCGCATGCGGGGCTGGAGGCCAACACCACCTGGCACCTGGTCGACGATATCGAGCGGCTGCGCGTGCTGGCCGGGATGGAGCGCTGGCTGGTGTTCGGCGGATCGTGGGGCTCGACGCTGGCGCTGGCCTATGCGCAGAAGCACCCGCGGCGCGTGAGCGAGCTGGTGCTGCGCGGCATCTACACGGTGTCGCAGGCGGAGCTGGACTGGTACTACCAGTACGGCGTGTCCGAGATGTTCCCGGACAAATGGGCGCGCTTCCAGGCGCCGGTGCCGGAGGCCGAGCGCGGCAACATGATGGCGGCGTACCGCAAGCTGCTGACCGGCCCCGACCAGGACAAGCAGGTCGAGGCAGCACGCGCGTGGAGCGTGTGGGAAGGCGAGACCATCACCTTGCTGCCGGACGCGAGCAATAGCGCCAGGCATGACGACGGGCACTTCGCGCTGGCTTTCGCCCGGCTGGAAAACCATTACTTCACGCATCGCTGCTGGCTGGAAGAGGGGCAGCTGCTGCGCGACGCGCACAAGCTGGCCGATATCCCCGGCGTGATCGTGCACGGCCGCTATGACATGCCGTGCCCGGTGCGCTATGCCTATGCGCTGCACCAGGCCTGGCCGCAGGCCGATTTCCACCTGATCGAAGGCGCCGGCCATGCGTGGACCGAGCCGGGCATCATGGACCAGCTGATCGCCGCGACCGATCGCTTCGCGGCGCAGCAGTAGTCGCGCGCCGACCACCACCGAAGATCCCACCGGAGAGCACGATGGAGCTGTACGCCCACCCGTTTTCGTCCTATTGCCAGAAGGTCCTCGTGGCGTTGTACGAGAACGCGACCCCCTTCGAATTCCGCATGCTGTCGCCCGACCATGCGCAGCACATGGACGAACTCGGCAGGCGCTGGCCGCTGCGGCGCATGCCGATGCTGGTCGACGACGGCCGCGCGGTGTTCGAGTCCAGCATCATCGTCGAATACCTGGACCAGCATCACCGCGGCCCGGTGCGCTGGCTGCCGGAGTCGCCCGACGCGGCGCTGAAGGTGCGCCTGCTCGACCGCTTCTTCGACCAGTACGTGATGACGCCGATGCAGCGCATCGTGGCCGACTACCTGCGTCCCGCGGCGAACCGCGACCCGTACGGCGTGGCCGAGCACCGCAAGCTGCTGGACTCGGCCTATGCGTGGCTGGAGACCGAACTGGCGGCACGGCAATGGGCCGCGGGCGATGCCTTCACGCTGGCGGACTGCGCCGCCGCGCCGTCGCTGTTCTATGCGGACTGGGTGCAGCCGATCCCGCCGGCATGCGGCAACGTGCGCGCCTATCGCAACCGGCTGCTGGCACGGCCGTCGTTCGCGCGCGCGGTGGACGAGGCGCGGCCCTATCGCCCGCTGTTCCCACCGGGTGCGCCGGACCGGGACTGAGCGGCAAGGCCGGGCAGAGCCAGGTCGAACTGCGCCGCCATGGCGCGATAGCCGGCATCGCCCGGATGCAGGTGGTCGCCGCTGTCGAATGCCGGCAGCAGCGCCTGCGGGCGCGCGGGGTCGCGCACCGCCGCGTCGAAATCCACCACCGCATCGAACGCGCCGCCATGGCGGATCCAGTCGTTGACGGCCAGCCGCACGGCTTCCTTGCCCGGGCTGTCATAGCCGCGGATCGGCGTATCGCGCAGCGCCCCGGCAAACGGCGTGATGGTGGCGCCGATCACGCGCACGCCGCGCGCATGCGCCGCCGCGATCAGGCGGCGGTAGCCCGCGATCAGTTCGCCGGCCTGCGGCACGGCGTCGTGCGGCGCGAAGGTCGAGCCCGGCCACGCGACATCGTTGATGCCGATGGCCGCGATCACGGTGCGCACCTGCGGCTGGCTCAGCACGTCGCGGTCCAGCCGCGCCAGCGCGGACACGCCCATGCCGTCGCGCAGCAGCCGGCCGCCGGAAATGCCGGCGTTGAGCACGGCCACGCCGTCGGCGGCCAGACGCTGCGCCAGCAGGTCCGGCCAGCGCCGGTTGGTGTCGGGGGTGGAGCCGTTGCCTTCGGTGATCGAATCGCCGATCGCGACCACGGCGCCCGCGGCCGCCGGCGCTTCGACCTGCACCTCGCTCAGCAGCACGCGCGCGCTGAACGTCTGCGGCGCAGGCAGCATGGCTTGCGCGGTCGCGTTGCCCGCCGCCAGCCATGCGGTCTGGCGGCCATCCCAATGGAACGATTCGATCGCGGTGCGCTGCGGCAGGTAGAGGCTGAGCGCGAGTTCGCCCAGCGCCGGCGTCTCGAGCGCGATCGCATCGCTGGCCACGGACTGGCCCGCCGGGATGGTCACCATTGCGCTGCCGCCGAAGGTCACGGCGCGGCTGCCGGCGCGGTCGATGCGGCCGCCGCCGGCATGCGGTGCGAGCTGCGCGGCGCCGACCACGACCGGCTCCCGCCCGTAAGGGTTCGACAGCACCACGCGCACGCGCCCCGCACCCACGCTCAGCCGCACCACCTGGCGCACCGTCTGGTCCGCCAGCACGGCAGGCACGCCGGTCGGCAGCGGCAGGGCGTCGGGCTGCCATACGGGCTGCTGGCTCGCCATCCAGCTGGTCAGCCAGCCGCGCGCCTGCAACGGGCTGGCGAGCGCTGCGCTGCTGGCGATGGCGGTGGCGAGGGTCAGCGCCGCGGCGCGGCGCAGGAAACGAAGATCGGAAAACATGGGTCGGTCCTGGTGGGTGGACCGGCAACGGTGCCGGCATGGCGCCAAAATTAGGCCATTCCACTCATGCCAGGTAGCAGGCAAAATGGCATATTGCTCATTCCAATCCGGAATGATGACGAACAAGGAGCGGCATGGACACCATCCGGGCAATGCAGGTCTTCGTGCGCGCGGTGGAGCTGGGCAGCCTGTCGGCGGTGGCGCGCGAGCAGCAGTCGACGCAGCCGACTGTCAGCAAGATCGTCGCCGCATTGGAGCGCGACCTGGGCGTGCGCCTGCTGGCGCGCAGCACCACCAGCCTGGCGCCGACCGAGGCCGGACGGCGCTTCTACGCGCGCGCGCGGCGCGTGCTGGACGAATACGGCGAGGCCGTCGGCGAGGCGCGCGGCACCAGCGACCAGCCCGCGGGCCGCGTGCGCGTCAGCGCGCCCGCCAGCTTCGGCGTGCTGCGGCTCAATGCGCTGGTGCTGGCGTTCCAGCAGCGCTATCCGGAGGTCGAGGTGGAACTGCTGTTCGACGACCGCTTCGTCGACCTGGTCGAGGCCGGTGTCGACGTGGCGGTGCGCCTAGGCGCCACGCTGCCGCCGCATGTGGTGGCGCGCCGTATCGCGGTGTCGCAGCGCCTGCTGGTGGCAGCGCCGGACTACCTGGCGCGGCATCCGAGAATCCGGCAGCCGGCCGACCTGGCGCGCCACCAGATCCTGCGCTTCAGCTGGCTCGCCGCGGGCGACGACATCGTGCTGGACGGCCCCGGCGGGCAGGCGCTGGTGAGCGCGCCGTGCCGCTATCGCGTCAACAACTCGCTGGCGATGCGCGAGAGCTTTGTTGCCGGTGCCGGCTTTGGCATGACGCCGGCGTGGCTGGTGCAGGACCTGCTCGACAGCGGCGCGCTGCGGCGGGTGCTGCCGCGCTGGAGCGGCCCGGCGCAGGAGGCCTTCCTGGTCAGTCCGACGCGGCGCTACCAGCCGGCGCGGGTGCGGGTGCTGATGGACTTCCTGGCGGCCGGCATCGCGGCGCTGCCCGGCTTCGATGCGCCCTGACGGAACGCCGGCGGCAACTCAGCCGAACATGCCGCCGTTGACCGAAATCACCTGCCGCGTGATATAGCCCGCATCCGGCGACAGCAGGAAGGCAACCGTGGCGGCGACTTCCTCGGGCGTGCCCATGCGCCGCGCCGGGATCATGCGCAGCGCTTCGTCGCGCACGTGCGGCGCGACCATGTCGGTGTCGATCAGGCCCGGCGCGACGCAGTTGACGGTGATCGCGCGCTTGGCCAGTTCGATCGCCAGCGCCTTGGTGGCGCCGATGATGCCGGCCTTGGCCGCGCTGTAGTTGGCCTGGCCGCGGTTGCCCACCAGCCCCGACACCGACGACAGCGTGACGATGCGGCCCGGCTGGCGGCGCTGCACCATCGGCATCACCACCGGGTTGAGCACGTTGTAGAAGGCGTCGAGGTTGGTGTGCACCACCTCGTCCCATTCGGCGCCGGTCATGGCCGGGAAGGCGGCGTCGCGCGCCAGGCCGGCGTTGCAGACCACGCCGTAGTAGCAGCCATGCGCGGCGATATCGCTCAGCAGCGCGTTGGCGGCGTCTTCGCGGCGCGCCACGTCGAAGCACAGCACGCGCGCCTTGCGCCCGCACGCGCGCACCGCGTCGGCAACCGAGTCGGCCTCGTCGCGGCGCGCGCGGCAGTGCACCACCACGTCATAGCCGTCGCGGGCCAGCCGCAGCGCAATGGCGCGGCCGATGCCGCGCGACGAACCCGTGACTAGCACGGTGGGATGGCTCATGGCTGTGATCCTGGCAGAAACGCCTGCGCGTGCGCAGGCTGGCATACGGTGACATGGGCGCGATCCCCGCGCGCGCAAGCGCTGGCGCGGGGCATCAGACGCTGCAGAATTCTTCGAGCACCGCCAGCCGGCGCCGCGGTTCCTTGACGAAGGGGTTGTCGCGGTCCCACGCATAGCCGGCCAGGATCGCCGAGATCATGTCGCGGATTTCCGAGGTGGCGTTGGGGTGGAAGATCAGCTTCTGGAAACGCCCTTCATACCAGGCCTCGACAAACACGCGGAAGCAGTCCACGCCGGCCTTGAGCGGACGCGCGAAGTCCTGCTCCCAGTCCACGGTCTCGCCGCGCAGCTGGCGCACCAGGCATTGCGCCGCCAGGCTGGCCGACTTGAAGGCGATGGTGACGCCGGACGAGAACACCGGGTCGAGGAACTCGCCGGCGTTGCCGAGCAGCGCGTAGCCGTTGCCCCACAGCGACTTCACATTGGCCGAGTAGCCCGCGATCTGGCGCGCCGGCGTGTCCCATTGCGCGTCGGCCAGCAGCGCGGCCAGGCCTGGCTCTTCGGCCACCAGCGCCTGCAGCCGTTCGGTTTCGGTGCCGGTGTAGCGGTCCAGGAACGCTTTCTCGGCCACCACGCCCTGCGAGCAGCGCCCGTCCGAGAACGGGATGGTCCAGTACCAGACGTCCTGGTGCCGCGGATGCACGCTGATCAGGATCTTGTTGCGGTCGAACGCGCCGGTCGGGATGCGGTCCTGCACGTGCGTGAAGATCGCGCTGCGCACCGGAAAGCCCGACGGCGTTTCCAGCTGCAGCAGCCGCGGCAGGATGCGGCCGAAGCCGGAGGCGTCGAGCAGGAACTTCGCGCGCACGGTGTAGTGGCTGCCGTCCGGCGCGCGCACGGTGACCTGCGGCTGCGCGCCGCTGACGTCGACGTTTTCCACCACATGCGAGAAACGCACCTCGGCGCCCTGGCGCTCGGCCTCGCGGATCAGCACGTGGTCGAACTGCGCGCGCTGCACCTGGTAGGTGGTGCCCCAGCCGGGCGAGTACTTCTGGCGGAAGTCGAAGGCGGTGCGCTGCGTGCCGCGCGCGAACGCGGCGCCGTTCTTGTACTGGAAGCCGGCCTCCACCACCGCGCGCAGCATGCCGGCTTCCTCGATATACGCCATGCTTTGCGGCAGCAGGCTTTCGCCGATGGAGAAGCGAGGGAAGGTTTCTTTCTCGATCACCAGCACCGGAATCCCGTGCTTGCGCAGCAAGCCGGCAGCGACCGAGCCCGCAGGCCCTGCGCCGATGATGACGACGTCCGTGGTTTCCGTTTTCATAGGCTTCGGTTCCGGATCACATCCGGAACGGGAGGATTGGGGCGGCCGTCATTGTACTCAGGTCGCTTTCGGCCACGGCCGAAAGCGCTCGTGACGGCGCGCGCCGGTGCCTGTCCCCGGGGTGCTGCCGCGACCTTACCGCGATACCCGTGCGGGCGCGGCGCGCCCGTCAGACATGCGTCCCCAGCGCCCGGTTGATGCGCAGCGCCAGCAGCGTGCATGCGGCGCCGGACAGCAGGTAGCCGCTCACGGCGGCCAGGCCGAATTCCGCCGACAGCCCCAGCGCCACCAGCGGCGCGAAGCCGGCGCCGAACAGCCACGCCATGTCGGTGGTCAGCGCCGCGCCGGTGTAGCGGAAGCGCCGCTCGAAGTTCGACGTCACGGCGCCGGCGGCCTGGCCGTAGGACAGGCCGAGCAGGCCGAAGCCGACGAGGATGAACAGGTCCTGCGCCACCGGGCCGCCGCCCATCAGCCACGGCGCGAACAGGCTGAAGATGCCGATCAGGATGGCCATCAGCGCCAGCGTGGTGCGCCGCCCGATGCGGTCGGCGATCATGCCCGAGGCAATGGTGCCGAGGATGCCGATGAAGGCGCCGGCGATCTGCACCGCCAGCACATCGGTGACCGGCTGCGAGCCATTGAGCGCGACCCACGACAACGGAAACACCGTCACCAGGTGGAACAGCGCAAAGCTCGCCAGCGCGGCGAACGCGCCCAACAGCAGGTTGTAGCCCTGCTTCCTGACGATCTCGGTGGTGCTGATCGGTTCGAGCTCGTCCTCGTCCAGCAGTTGCGTGTATTCGTGCGTCACCACCAGGCGCAGCCGCGCGAACAGCGCCACCACGTTGATCGCGAACGCGACATAGAACGGATAGCGCCAGCCCCACGCGAGGAATTCGTGCGGCTCCAGGCTGAGGTTGAGGAACAGGAACAGCGAGCCGGCCACGATAAAGCCGGTGGGCGCGCCCAGCTGCCCCAGCATCGCGTACCAGCCGCGCCGTTGCGCGGGCGCGTTCAGCGCCAGCAGCGAGGGCAGCCCGTCCCATGAGCCGCCGAAGGCCACGCCCTGCAGCGTGCGGAACACCGCCAGCAGGATGATCGCGGTGTGGCCGAGCGAGGCATAGCCGGGCAGGAAGGCGATGCCGACGGTGGCGGTGCCCAGCAGGAACAGCGACGCGGTCAGCTTGACGCCCCGGCCCCAGCGGCGCTGGATGCGCATGAACAGCGTCGTGCCGAAGGGCCGGCCGATAAAGGCCAGCGCGAAGATGGCGAAGGCGTAGAGCAGCCCGTCGAGCCGGTCGGCGAACGGGAAATAGACTGCCGGGAACACCAGCACCGAGGCAATGCCGTAGACGAAGAAATCGAAGTACTCCGAGGCGCGGCCGATCACCACGCCGGTGGCGATTTCCGCGGGCGCGACATGCGCGGCGCCGGGCGCGGGAGGTGCTGTAGGAGACGCCCGGTGCTGGTGGGTCGCGGTGGTCATCGGCATACCTCCCCTGTCTGTGAGCGAGGGCGCTGCAAATTGCACCATGAAGAATGGCACTTGAGCGCCTACACTGCCATAGTTGCTCAGACCAGTCTAAGTCACTTGCGCCGCGGCGTACAAATGAATGACGCGGGCCCGAAAGCTATGCGATCTTCCGGTCAGACAATGTCCATGCACCGCCCGATCCGCTGGTTGTTGCTGCCAGTCCTGCTGTTGCTGGGCGGCTGCAGCGCCGTGCTGCTGTCGCCGGCCGGCGATCTCGCGGTCAGGCAACGTGACCTGATCATCATTTCCACCGGCCTGATGCTGCTGATCATCGTGCCGGTGATCGTGCTGACGCTGGTGTTCGCGTGGCGCTACCGCGCCGCCAATGCCGATGCGCACTACAACCCCGACTGGGACCACTCCACGGTGCTGGAGCTGCTGATCTGGTCGGCGCCGCTGCTGATCATCATCGCGCTGGGGGCCATCACCTGGGTCAGCACCCACAAGCTCGACCCGTACCAGCCGCTGACCCGCCTCGACGAGAGCCGCCCGCTGCCGCCCGGCACGCAGCCGCTGACCGTCGAAGTGGTCGCGCTGGACTGGAAGTGGCTGTTCGTCTACCCGGAGCAGGGCATCGCCACCGTCAACGAACTGGCCGCGCCGGTCGACCGGCCCATCCGCTTCAAGATCACGGCCTCCACCGTGATGAATTCCTTCTTCATCCCCGCGCTGGCCGGCCAGGTCTACGCCATGCCCGGCATGGAAACCCGGCTGCATGCGGTGATCAACCGGCCCGGCGTCTATGAAGGCTTCTCCGCCAACTACAGCGGCGCGGGCTTTTCGCACATGCGCTTTCGCTTCCATGGCCTGAGCGAAGACGAATTCGGCCGCTGGGTGCAGACCGTGCGGGCCGGCGGCGCGCCGTTGAGCCGGGCCGTCTACACGCAGCTGGCGCAGCCCAGCGAACGCGAGCCGGTGCGGCGCTATGGCAGCGTCGACGCCAACCTGTTCGATGCCATCGTGAACCGTTGCGTGCAGGCCGGACAGGTCTGCCAGAAAGACCTGATGGCCCGCGATGCGCAACGCGCCACGGGCCTGGGCGCCGCCGTCTGCACCGCCAGCAACACGCTGGGCGAGCCGCTGTTCGAAGCCGGCGCGGCCGGTGCCGGCAAGCTGCTGCGGTAGCGGCCGCGCGCGCAAGGGTCTGCGCAAGACCGTGCGCGACAGACCGTAACCTGGAACGCCGTTGTTGTCCTGGAGATCCACATGTCGGAGCGATCCGAACTCGCCACGCAACTCTTCGGCCGCCTCAGCTGGGAGGCCATCCCGCTGCATGAACCCATCCTGATCGCCACCTTCGCGGTGGTGGCGCTGGGCGGGCTGGCGCTGGCCGGCGGCGTCACGTACTACGGCAAGTGGGGCTACCTGTGGCGCGAGTGGTTCACCAGCATCGACCACAAGCGCATCGGCATCATGTACATGATCCTCGGCATCGTGATGCTGCTGCGCGGCTTTGCCGATGCCGTCATGATGCGCATCCAGCAGGCCATTGCCTTTGGCGACAACCTGGGCTACCTGCCGCCGCACCACTATGACCAGATCTTCACCGCGCACGGCGTGATCATGATCTTCTTCGTCGCCATGCCGCTGGTGACCGGGCTGATGAACTTTGTCGTGCCGCTGCAGATCGGCGCGCGCGACGTGGCCTTCCCGTTCCTGAACAACTTCAGCTTCTGGATGACGGTGGGCGGCGCCGTGCTGGTGATGATGTCGCTGTTCGTCGGCGAGTTCGCGCGCACCGGCTGGCTGGCGTATCCGCCGCTGTCCGGCATCCTGCAAAGCCCGGACGTGGGCGTGGACTATTACCTGTGGTCGTTGCAGGTGGCGGGGGTGGGCACGCTGCTGTCCGGCATCAACCTGCTGGTGACCATCGTCAAGATGCGCGCGCCCGGCATGACGCTGATGCGCATGCCGATCTTCACCTGGACCGCGCTGTGCACCAACGTGCTGATCATCGCCGCGTTCCCGGTGCTGACCGCGGCGCTGGCGATGCTGGCGGTCGACCGCTACCTGGGCATGAACTTCTTCACCAGCGACCTTGGCGGCAGCGCCATGATGTACGTGAACCTGATCTGGATCTGGGGCCACCCCGAGGTCTATATCCTGATCCTGCCGGTGTTCGGCGTGTTCTCCGAGGTGGTGGCCACGTTCTGCCGCAAGCGCCTGTTCGGCTATGCCTCGATGGTGTATGCCACGGTGGTGATCACGGTGCTGTCGTACCTGGTGTGGCTGCATCACTTCTTCACGATGGGGTCGGGCGCCAGCGTGAACTCGTTCTTCGGCATCACCACCATGATCATCTCGATCCCGACCGGGGCCAAGCTGTTCAACTGGCTCTTCACCATGTACCACGGGCGCATCCGCTTCGAGGTGCCGATGCTGTGGACCGTGGGGTTCATGGTCACGTTCGTGATCGGCGGCATGACCGGCGTGCTGCTGGCGGTGCCGCCGGCGGATTTCTCGCTGCACAACAGCCTGTTCCTGGTCGCGCATTTCCATAACGTGATCATCGGCGGCGTGCTGTTCGGGCTGATGGCCGGCATCACCTACTGGTTCCCCAAGGCCTTCGGCTACCAACTGGACCCGTTCTGGGGCAAGTGCTCGTTCTGGTTCTGGCTGGTCGGCTTCTACGTGGCGTTCATGCCGCTCTACGTGCTCGGGCTGATGGGCGTGACCCGGCGCGTCAGCCATTTCGAGGACCACTCGCTGCAGATCTGGTTCCAGCTGGCGGGCGTGGGCGCGCTGCTGATCGCGCTGGGCATCGGCTGCTTCCTGGTGCAGCTGGTGGTGAGCTACCTGCGCCGCGAGTCGCTGCGCGATGTCACCGGCGATCCGTGGGACGGGCGCACGCTGGAATGGTCGACCTCGTCGCCGCCGCCGCCGTACAACTTTGCCTTCACGCCGGTGGTGCACGACAACGACGCCTGGTGGCAGATGAAGGCGCACGGCTACCAGCGCCCGGCGCAGGGCTTCATCCCGATCCATATGCCCAAGAACACCGGCGCCGGCATCATCCTGGCCGGCCTGAGCACGCTGTGCGGCTTCGCGCTGATCTGGCATATCTGGTGGCTGGCGGCGCTGGCTTTTGCCGCCACCCTCGTCACCGCGATCGGCCATACCTTCAACTACCAGCGCGATTTCTACATCCCGGCCGACGACGTCCATCGCACGGAGGCAGAGCGCAACGCGCTGCTGGCCAGCCATGGCTGATACCTTCGTCCCCTTTACCGCCGATGGCGCCGACGGCGCGCGCCCGCACGAGGCCCCGCCGCCGCGCGCGAGCGCGCAGCCCGCCGAGCTGCGCTTCTACCTGACCGAGGAATACCACGTGCCCAACGGCACGCTGCTCGGCTTCTGGCTCTACCTGATGAGCGACTGCCTGATCTTTGCGTGCCTGTTCGCCGCCTACGGCGTGCTCGGCCGCAACTACGCGGGCGGGCCTTCGGGCGCCGAGCTGTTCGACCTGCCGCTGGTGGCGCTGAACACGTCGTTCCTGCTGCTGTCGTCGATCACCTATGGCTTTGCCATGCTGGAGACGCAGCGCGGTCGGCTGGGGCCGACGCAGGGCTGGCTCGCGGTGACCGGGCTGCTCGGGGCTGCCTTCCTCGCCGTCGAGATCTACGAGTTCGCGCACCTGGTCGGCGAGGGCGCCGGCCCGCAGCGCAGCGGCTTCCTGACCTCGTTCTTCGCGCTGGTCGGCACCCACGGCCTGCATGTGACCTTCGGCATCGTGTGGCTGGTCACGCTGGTGGTGCAGCTGCGCCGCCACGGGCTGATCCGGGAGAACAAGCGCCGCCTGATGTGCCTGTCGATGTTCTGGCACTTCCTGGACGTGGTCTGGATCGGCGTCTTTACCTTTGTCTACCTGATGGGAGTGCTGCCATGAGCGCGCATGACGACGCCCTGCCGGCCCACGGACATGGACACGGCCACGGCCATGATGAAAGCGAGATCCATATCTCGCTCGGCGGCTACGTGACCGGCTTCGTGCTGTCGGTGATCCTGACCGCGATCCCGTTCTGGCTGGTGATGGGCAAGGTGTTCGAGCAGTCCGGCACCACCGCGATGGTGCTGCTGGCGCTGGGCGCGGTGCAGATCGTGGTGCACATGATCTACTTCCTGCACCTGAACGCCAGGTCCGAGGGCGGCTGGAACATGCTGGCGCTGATCTTCACGCTGGTGCTGGTGGTGATCACGCTGACCGGCACGCTGTGGGTGATGTTCCACCTGAATTCCAATATGATGCCGGGCATGCATACCACCAAGACCTTGCCTTGACCGGTTCCACCGACGACCGCGCGCCGGTCGGAAATCCGCGCACAGACAACGCCGCCAAGGGCTCACCCGAATCCCCGCGCCCGCTGCCGACGGTATGGCTGACGGCGCTGGCACTGCTTGCCGCGGCCGCCATCGCCGGCCTGGTGGCGCTGGGCAACTGGCAGGTCGAGCGCCGCGCCTGGAAGCTCGGCCTGATCGCGCAGGTGGCAGAGCGCGTCCACGCGCCGCCGG
This sequence comes from Cupriavidus taiwanensis, assembly GCF_900249755.1. Lineage (NCBI taxonomy): Bacteria > Pseudomonadati > Pseudomonadota > Betaproteobacteria > Burkholderiales > Burkholderiaceae > Cupriavidus > Cupriavidus taiwanensis. The sequence continues at coordinate 2,119,424 of NZ_LT976854.1, read as the reverse complement.
TGGCGGCGCCCGCGCCGGCGCAGTGGCCGGGGCTGACCCGGGCCAATGCCGAGTACCGGCGCGTTCGCGCCAGCGGCACCTTCCTCGATGACCGCCAGACCCTGGTGCAGGCCGTGACCGAGCAGGGCGGCGGCTACTGGGTGATGACGCCGCTGCGGCTGGCCGACGGCAGCACCGTGCTGGTCAACCGCGGCTTCGTCGCCGAGCCGTTCCGCGCGCGCGTGGCGCCGGCCGGCAGCGGCGTCGGCGAAGTGGTGGGGCTGCTGCGCATGAGCGAGCCCGGCACCGGCCTGCTGCGCCACAACGACGCGGCGCGCGACCAGTGGTTCTCGCGCGACGTCGCGGCGATCGCCGCGCGCCGCGGACTGGACGGGAACCGGGTCGCGCCGTATTTCATCGACGCCGCCGCGGTGCCGCCGCCGGCCGGGGTGGATGCGAAGACCTGGCCCGCGGGCGGGCTGACGGTGACCACCTTCACCAACAACCATCTCGGCTACGCGCTCACCTGGTACGGGCTGGCGCTGATGGTGGCGGCCGGCGCGGCATACGTGGGGCGCGAGGAATACCGCAAGCGCCGCGCCTGACACCGCGCCTGACGCTGCGCCGGCATCGGCAAGCCCGGCCGGGTGGCGGCACAATGTGGGCTGACCCATCCCAAGGAGCCGCCATGCCCGACCTGTCCATGCCGTACCGCCGCCTCGGCGCCAGCAACCTGCGCGTCTCGGCGCTGTGCCTGGGCACCATGATGTTCGCCGACCAGACCGACGAGGCCGAGGCCGGCCGCATCGTCGCCAGCGCGCGCGACCACGGCGTCAATTTCATCGATACCGCCGACGTCTACACCAAGGGCGCGTCCGAGCAGATGGTCGGGCGCCTGCTGACCGCCGACCGCCACGACTGGGTGCTGGCGACCAAGCTCGGCAACCCGATGCAGGCCGCGCCCAACCACGGCCACTACTCGCGCGCGTGGATCACGCGCGCGGTCGAGGACAGCCTGCACCGGCTCGCGACCGACTACATCGACATCCTCTACCTGCATCGCGACTACCCCGGCGCCAACCTCGAAGAGCCGGTGCGCGCGATGGGCGACCTGGTGCGCAGCGGCAAGATCCGCTACTGGGCGGTGTCGAACTTCCGCGGCTGGCGCATCGCCGAAATCGCGCGGCTGTGCGGCGAACTGGGCGTGCCGCGTCCGGTGGCGTGCCAGCCGTACTACAACCTGCTGAACCGGCTGCCGGAGGTGGAAATCCTGCCCGCGTGCGAGCACTACGGCCTGGGCGTGGTGCCCTACAGCCCGGTGGCGCGCGGCGTGCTGACCGGCAAGTACGCGCCCGGCCAGGCGCCGGCCGCGGGTACGCGCGCGGGCCGCGCCGACCGGCGCATGATGGAGACCGAGTTCCGCGAGGAATCGCTGGTCATCGCGCAGCAGCTCAAGGCCCATGCCGAGGCGCGCGGGCTGACCCCCGGCCAGTTCGCCACGGCCTGGGTGCTGGCCAACCCGATCGTCTCGTCGGTGATCGCTGGCCCGCGCACGCTGGCCCAGTTCGAGGACTACTTCGGCGCGCTCGGCGCGGCGATCACGCCCGACGAAGAGGCGATGATCGATGCGCTGGTGTCGCCGGGCCATGCGTCGACGCCCGGCTACAACGATCCCGGCTATCCGCTGACGGGCCGGCCGGTGGCGCGCGCGGCGGCTGGCCGATAATCCGCCCGCGCTTTTCGGACGCGCCGCAAGTGGCGCCGGCGCTGCCTGGCGTGACGTCCGCTTGCAACGGCGCGCGCCGCGCGCGCGTGCTTGATGCACCGGGGCGCGACTCCTACTAATATCAAGTCAGGCGGGCGCGCGTAAGGCGCGCCCCGCGAAAACATCGCGCTTCGAGCCGGCGCATGAAGAGATTGCGCGCTGCGCCGGCCCATCAAGGAAGCCCAAACGTGTCGCGTCGTGGCTGGATTTTCGCTGGCTTGGCGGTCGCCCTCACCGGCGGCGCCTATGTCGTGTATAGCGTTGTCGCAAGCGAGGTGCGCAACTCGCACTGGCAGGCGCGGCTGATCGGCAGCCTGGGCCAGCGGCTGACCTTCGAGATCCAGCCGGGCGCCAGCGACAGCATCCGCTTCCCGCATTCCGGACCCTATGACGCCCGCATGGGCTATGGCAGGCTGCCGCTGTTCGCGCAGCGGCTGGAGCAGCGCGGCTACGTGCCCGCCGAACAGGCGCGCATGTCGCCCGACATGGTGCGGCTGATCGACGAAGGCCTGTTCGCGCCCTATCGCGAAAAGAACCAGGCGGGCCTGCTGCTGCGCGACTGCAACGGGCTGACGCTGGCGTTCGAGCGCTACCCGCAGCGCCAGTACCCGGACTTCGGCGCGGTGCCGCCGGTGCTGGTGAGCGCGTTGCTGTACGTCGAGAACCAGGGCCTGCTCAACCCGGAATATCCCAACATGAACCCGGCGCTGGACTGGCGCCGGCTGTCGCGCGCGGTGCTGGACCAGATGATCCGGCTGGCCGACAAGTCGCACGACGCGCCCGGCGGCAGCACGCTGGCGACGCAGATCGAGAAATACCGGCACTCGCCCGAAGGCCGCACCACCTCGATCCCGGAAAAATTCCGGCAGATGGCGTCGGCATCGCTGCGCGCCTACCTGGACGGCCCCGACACCCAGCGCGCGCGCGAGCGCATCGTGGTCGACTACCTGAACACGGTGCCGCTGTCGGCGCGCGCCGGCTTCGGCGAGATCAACGGCATCGGCGATGCGCTGTGGGTCTGGTACGGCGAAGACTTCAGCGAGGTCAACCGGCTGCTCAAGGAGATGGACCAGCGCGCGCCCGACCCGCGCCACGCGCAGGCGTTCAAGCGCGCGCTGTCGCTGATCATCTCGCAGCGCCGCCCGTCGTACCACCTGCGCCGCGACGATACCAACCTCGATGCGCTGACCGGCAGCTACCTGCGCCTGATGGCGGCCAACGGCATCATCACCGCCGAGTTGCGCGACGCGGCGCTGGCGCAGCCGCTGGACAAGGCGTCGGCGCCGCAGCGCCCGCCGGTGGAACCCTTCGTCACGCGCAAGGCCGTCAACCGCGTGCGCGCTGACATCACCCGGCTGACCGGGGTCGAGAGCCGCTACGACATGGACCGGCTCGACCTGACGGTGGACAGCACCATCAACCGCGAGGCGCAGCGCATCGTCGTCGACACGCTGCAGCGCGTGAACAACAAGGCCGACGCGCGCGCCATGGGCCTGTACGGCCACAACCTGCTGCGCGACCACGACGACCCGTCGAAGCTGATGGCCAGCTTCACGCTGTACGAACGCGTGGGCAATGCCAGCGTGGTGCGGATCCAGGCCGACAATATCGACCAGCCCTTCGACATCAACAGCGGCGCGCGCCTGAACCTGGGCTCCACCGCCAAGCTGCGCACGCTGGTGACCTACCTGGAGATCGTCAGCGAGCTGCACGCGCGCTATGCCGGCATGAGCAGCGCCGAACTGGCCGCGGTGCCGCTGGCGCGCCAGGACGCGCTCAGCCGCTGGGCGGTCGACTACCTGGCCAAGGCGCGCAAGCCCGCCGAGCGCGAGCTGATGGCGATGCTCGAGGCGGCGATGGAGCGCAAGTATGCCGGCGGCGCCGGCGAAGCCTTCTATACCGGCGGCGGCCTGCAGAGCTTCACCAACTTCGAGCGCGAATCGGGCCTGCGCAACCTGACCGTGCGCACCGCGTTCCAGCACTCGGTCAACCTGGTGTTCATCCGCATGATGCGCGACATCGTGCGCTACGAGACCTTCCACGCCAGCCCGGATATCGGCAACCTGTTCGAAGACCGCGACGCGCCCGGCCGGCGCGCCTACCTGGAGCGCTTTGCCGACCAGGAAGGCAGCGCCTACATGACCAACTTCTACCAGCGCTACCGCGGCAAGACCTCCGAGCAGCGCCTGGCCACGCTGCTGGGGCGGGTGCGCATGAGCACGCCGCACCTGAACGCGGTGCGCATGTCGGTGACGCTGCTGAGCGCGCGGCCCGCGCTGGACGAAGACAGCTATGTGCGCATCATGCGCGCGCGCCTGGGCGACAAGCAGCTCGCCGGCGAAGACCTGCCGGCGCTGTACCGCAAGTACGGCAAGGACAAGTTCAACCTGAACGACCGCGGCTACCTGTCGCGGGTGCATCCGCTGGAACTGTGGATGGTGGAATACCTGGACCAGCATCCGGACGCGACGCTGGCCGAGATCCTGCGCGCCAGCACCGCCGAGCGGCAGGAAGTGTACAAATGGCTGTTCCGCACGCGCAGCAAGGCCGGCCAGGACAACCGCATCCGCACGCTGCTGGAGCAGGACGCGTTCAAGCGCATCGCGCAGCGCTGGCAGCGGCTGGGCTATCCGTTCGACTCGCTGACGCCGTCGTATGCCAGCGCCATCGGCGCCGCCGGCGACCGCCCCGCGGCGCTGGCCGAGCTGGCCGGCATCCTGCTGTCAGGCGGCGTGGTCACGCAGAACGCGGCGGTGCGCAGCCTGGCGTTCGCCGACGGCACCCCCTATGCCACGCGCTACGTGCTGCAGCCCGGTCCGGGCAAGCGCGTGCTGCCGGCCGAGGTGGCCGAGCTGGCGCGCCGTTCGATGCTGGACGTGGTGGAGCGCGGCACCGCCAAGTCGATTCGCGGCGCGTTCACGGTGCCGGGGCGCGATGGCGCCACGCTGACCGTGGCCGGCAAGACCGGCACCGGCGACCAGCGCTTCCAGGTCTACGGGCCGGGCGGGCGGCTGATCTCGTCGCGCTCGGTGAACCGCTCGGCCACCTTCGTGTTCACGCTGGGCGAGCGCTTCTTCGGTACCGTGGTGGTCAATGTGCGCGAACCCTATGCGGCGCGCTACAGCTTTACCAGCGCGCTGGCGGTGCGGGTGCTGCGGGCGATTGCGCCGCAGGTTTCGGCGATGGCCCCGGGCGGCGACCGCGCGCTGCTGCGCTGCCGCGACGCGGCCCCGGGCCTGCGCCCGCCGCGCGCGCCGACCATGGCGGCGCCGGCCGACGGCATGCCCGGCCCGATCCTGGCGGACGGGCTGGAAGCCAGCCTGGAACCGGCGCTGCAGGCGCCGGCGCGGCAAGAGGTGGCGGCGATGCCGCCGCCGTCCGCGCCCCAGGTGCCGGGCCTGGCCGACAACAGCGACGCGGCCGGCGTGCGCCGCGCCAGTCAGGCCTTGCGGCGCACCATGCCGTAGATCACCAGCAGCACGATCGCGCCGATCACCGACGCGACCCAGCCGGCCGGCTCGCCGGGCTGGTACCAGCCCAGCGCGCGGCCGACGTAGCCCGCCACCACCGAACCCAGCACACCCAGGACGATGGTCATGATCCAGCCCAGCTTGTCGTCGCCGGGCTTTATCGCCCTGGCGATCAGGCCGACGATAAGGCCAACGAACACGGTGCCAATGAATGCCATCATGGTGCGCTCCTGTCAGTGGTCTGCGGTAACGGTCTGATGCACGCAGCCGGCCGCCTGTGCGGCCGGCTTCGCTTCATCATACACGCAGGGCGCGGCAGGCGGATGGCGTGCGGCGGCTACGCCCCGCCGCTCGCCGCACACGCTCACGCCGCCGCCAGACGGAACTGGCCCACGGCGCGGTGCAGCGCTTCGGCCTGGTCTTCCAGCGACGCGGCGGCCGCCGCGGCCTGTTCCACCAGCGCGGCGTTCTGCTGCGCCATCTGGTCCATCTGCGACACCGCCTGGTTGACCTGCTCGATGCCGCCGGTCTGCTCCTCGGTGGCGGCGCGCATTTCGCCCATCAGGTCGGTCACGCGCTTGACCGCGCCGACGATCTCGTCCATCGCCTTGCCGGCGTTCTCGACCAGCACCGCGCCGTCTTCGACGCGCTGCGCCGAGTTGCCGATCAGCGCCTTGATCTCCTTGGCCGCGGTGGCGCTGCGCTGCGCCAGCGTGCGCACCTCGCCGGCCACCACCGCGAAGCCGCGGCCCTGGTCGCCGGCGCGGGCCGCCTCGACCGCGGCGTTGAGCGCCAGGATATTGGTCTGGAAGGCAATGCCCTCGATCACGCCGATGATGTCGACCACCTTGCCCGACGCGCTCTTGATCTCGCCCATGGTGTCGACCACCTGGCTGACGATGGCGCCGCCGCGCACGGCGATGTCCGAGGCGCCCTCGGCCAGGTGGCTGGCCTGGCGCGCGTTCTCGGCGCTCTGGCGCACGGTGCTGGTGAGCTGCTCCATGCTGGCGGCGGTTTCCTGCAGCGACGCGGCCTGCTCCTCGCTGCGGCGCGACAGGTCGGCGTTGCCCGCGGCGATCTGCTTGGCCGCGCCCGCGATCGAATCGGCCGAGCCGCGGATGCTGCCGATCGCGCCGGTCAGGCGCGATTGCATGCGGTGCATGGCATGGAGCACGCTGTGCTCGTCGCCGGGGCGCACCTCGACCGCGCTGGCGAGGTCGCCTTCGGCAATACGGCCCGCGATCTGCGCGGTGGTGGCGGGCTCGCCGCCCAGCTGGCGCTGCAGGCTGGCCGCCACCCGCACCATCACCACCGACATCAATGCGCCCACCGCCAGCAGCAGGCCCAGCGCCTTCCACAATTCGGCCCGGAACGCCGCCTCGATGTCATCCAGGTACAGCCCGGCGATAAAGTTCCAGTCCCAGGGGCGGAAGTTGGCCACGTAGCTCAGCTTCGGCTGCGGCGCCTCGGCGCCCGGCTTGGGCCACAGGTATTCGACGAAACCCTTGCCGGCGCCCTTGCCGATCGCGGCGATGTCGCGGAACAGGTAGACGCCGTTCGGGTCCTTCATCCCCTCCATCGCCTTGCCGTTCATCTCCGGCTTGAACGGGTGCATCAGCACCACGGTGTCGGAGCGCATCAGCGTGAAATAGCCGTCGGCGCCAAAGCGCATCGCGCGCACGCGCTCGATCGCCTGCTGCTTCGCCTCGTCTGCGGGCAGCTTGCCGGCCCTGGCCAGCGCCTCGTATTCGGCCACCACCGAGACCGCGGTGTCGGTCACGTGAGCCAGGTCGAGCCTGCGCTCCTCCATGCGCAGCGTGCGGATGTGCCACGCGTTCCACAGCGTGATGCCGAGCAGGCAGACCCAGCTCAGCACCAGCGGTAACAGCAGTTTTTTCTTCAGGCTCAGGTTGTGCAGCATGGCTTGGACTCCTCCTTCTTCGCGCTTTGCGCTTCTCATCGGTGATGCGCATCGCCGCGCCGCGCCGGGCGGCGTGTGCGGGCCGGCCCGCGGGGAGACAGGCGGCCGACGGCGTATGCGTCTGCGGCATAACGGCGCAATACCGGCGTAACTTGATTGAGGTAGGTCAGCCACACTGGCGGTGTGGTTGATTGGCTGCAAAAGCCTGAAGACTGCTTGTGCGCGATGCGGCGCTTGCTGCTGCTTGCCGAGGCGCCGGCGTGCCGCCTGCCTCGCTTTACCGCCCCGGGAATTCAAAATCGGTCAGAATCTGCGCTGTCCTCCGCCCGCCGCCCCTTGCCCCCATGGCCACCTTGCCCAGCCCTTCCGACGACACCCGCGGCCACGACGGACCGCTCGCCGTGTTCCTGATCTTCCTGCGGCTCGGCCTGACCTCGTTCGGCGGCCCGGTGGCCCACCTGGCGTATTTCCGCGAGGAACTGGTGCGCCGCCGCCGCTGGCTCAGCGAGTCGGCCTATGCCGACGTGGTCGCGCTGTGCCAGTGCCTGCCCGGGCCGGCCAGCAGCCAGACCGGGATCGCGCTGGGGCTGGCGCGCGCCGGCTATGGCGGCGCGCTGGCGGCATGGCTGGGCTTTACGCTGCCGTCGGCGCTGGTGATGATCGGGTTCGCGCTTGGCGTGACCCACTACGGCATGGCCGCCGCGCCGGGCGCGCTGCACGGGCTCAAGCTGGTGGCGGTGGCGGTGGTGGCGCAGGCGGTGTGGGGCATGGCGCGCACGCTGTGCGTCGGCCCGGTGCGCATCGCCATCATGCTGGTCGCCGCCGGCACCGTGCTGGCGTGGCCGGGGCCGTGGGCGCAGGTGGCCCTGATGGCGGCCGCCGCGGTCGCCGGCATGGCGCTGTTGCGGCCGGCGCTGGCCGGCGCGCATGAACCGCTGCGCCTGCCGGTGACGCATCGCGGCGGCGTGCTCGCGCTGGCGCTGTTTGCCGCGCTGCTGGCCGGCCTGCCGCTGCTGGCGCAGTGGGGCGCCGCGCCGGCGGTGCGCGTGTTCGATGCCTTCTACCGCGCCGGCGCGCTGGTCTTCGGCGGCGGGCACGTGGTGCTGCCGCTGCTGGATGCGGCCGTGGTCGCGCCCGGCTGGGTCGGCAAGGAAGCCTTCCTGGCCGGCTACGGCGCGGCGCAGGCCATGCCGGGGCCGCTGTTTTCCTTTGCCGCCTTCCTGGGGGCGGCCATGCAGAACCCGCCCACCGGCGTCGCCGGCGGGCTGCTGGGCACGCTGGCCATCTTCCTGCCCGGCGCGCTGCTGGTGCTGGGCGCGCTGCCGTTCTGGGAAAGCCTGCGCCGCAACGTGCGCGCCCAGGCGGCGCTGGCCGGCATCAACGCCGGCGTGGTCGGGCTGCTGCTGGCGGCGCTGTGGCATCCGGTGTGGACCAGCGCGGTGCAGGGCCCGCTGGACATCGTGCTGGTGGCGCTGGCGCTGGTGGCGCTGATGCGGTGGAAGCTGCCGCCGTGGCTGGTGGTGGTGGCCAGCGGCGTGGCCGGGTGGGCGGTGGCGGCGATGGTTTGAGTTGGTTGGCCGCGGCCGGCTTGACGTTGTAATGCGCTGTAATCCGGCCCGCCGGCCGTCCGTTTGCGCTTTCAAATGCGAACGATTATCCTTCTCTCTTTCGCGCGCCATTGTGCATGCAATGGCACACCCTGACGCCGTATGCGCGTGCCAGGGGGCGCTTCCGCTACCCGTATGCAGGCAACCCCGGGCACGGCCCGACCAGGCCGCGCCTGCCGACCCACCGCAATGACCGACACCCAGCCGGCCGCCGGCCAGCAGCGCCGTGCCTTCTGGCTCAAGCATCTCCACCAGTGGCACTGGATCAGTTCCGCGATCTGCCTGATCGGGATGCTGCTATTTGCCGTCACCGGCTTCACGCTGAACCACGCCGGCCAGATCGAGGCGCGGCCCGCCGTGCAGACCCGGCACGCCACGCTGCCCACGCGCGTGCTCGACAAGGTGCGGGCCGAGGCCCCGTCCGGCGCCGCCGGTTCGCGCGAGCAGAAGGCGCCGGTGCCGGCGGTGCTGGCCGACTGGCTGGCGCAGGCGCTGGAGATCGACGCCGGCGGGCGCGAGGCCGAATGGTCCGCCGATGAAATCTACGTGGCACTGCCGCGCCCGGGCGGCGACGCCTGGGTCAGCATCGCGCTCGACAGCGGCGAGGCGCAGTACGAGAACACCTCGCGCGGCGCCATCTCGTACCTGAACGACCTGCACAAGGGCCGCAACACCGGCGCGGCGTGGAGCCTGTTCCTGGACGCGTTCGCGCTGGCCTGCCTGGTGTTCTGCGTGACCGGCCTGTTCCTGCTCAAGCTGCACGCCGGCGGGCGCGTGGCGACCTGGCCGCTGGTAGGGCTGGGGCTGGTGGTGCCGGTGCTGCTGGCGATCCTGTTTATCCATTGATCGGTCGCGCGCGATCGATCTGCTTCCTGCATCTCACTGACGAGGTTTCTCCGATATGCGCCGACTGCTCTCCGTCTCCCTGACCGGCATCGCCGCCGTGCCGCTGGCCGGCCCCGTGCTGGCCGCGGACCTGAACGTCAAGGTCGATATCCCGCGCCTGACCGTGGCCGAATACCACCGGCCCTATGTGGCGATGTGGGTCGAGCGCGCCGACCAGAGCCCGGTGCAGACCCTGGCGGTCTGGTACGACGGCAAGCTCAAGGACGGCGAGGGCACCAAGTGGCTCAAGGACATGCGCCAGTGGTGGCGCAAGGCCGGCCGCGACCTGCACATGCCGGCCGACGGCATCTCCGGCGCCACGCGCGCGCCGGGCGAGCACAGCGTCAGCTTCAGCGACGGCAAGGCGCCGCTGGGCAAGCTGCCCGCCGGCAACTACCAGCTGGTGGTGGAGGCCGCGCGCGAAGTGGGCGGGCGCGAGCTGCTGCGCGTGCCGTTCACGTGGCCGCCGCAATCGGCACAGACCGCCCGCGCCAAGGGCGAGCACGAACTCGGCGGCGTGACCGTCGACCTGAAGCCTTAACTTCCCGGAGCCCGACCATGAAACCTTCCCTGATGTCCGCCGCCTCTTCCCGCATGGCCGTGCGCGCCGCCGTGCTGGCCCTCGCCGCGCTCGCGCCGCTGGCCGCCCACGCGCACCGCCAGTGGCTGCTGCCGTCGGCCACCGTGCTGTCCGGCAGCGATCCGTGGGTGACCGTGGACGCCGCGGTCTCCAACGACCTGTTCTACTTCGAGCACGTGCCGATGCGGCTCGACAACCTGCAGGTGACCGCCCCCGACGGCAGCACCGTCAAGCCCGAGAACGCCGCCACCGGCAAATACCGCAGCACCTTCGACCTGCACCTGACCCAGCCCGGCACCTACCGCGTGGCGGTGGTCAACAACGGCCTGTTCGCCAGCTACAAGGTCGACGGTCAGGCCAAGCGCTGGCGCGGCACCGCCGAGACCTTCGCCGGCGCGATCCCGGCCAACGCGCAGGACCTGCAGGTCACGCAGGCCGAGGGCCGCATCGAATCCTTCGTCACTGCCGGCAAGCCCAGCGACAAGGGCCTGCGCACCGTCGGCCGCGGCCTTGAGCTGGCGCCGATCACGCACCCGAACGACCTGGTCGCCGGCGATACCGCCAGCTTCCGCCTGCTGCTCGACGGCAAGCCCGCCAGCAACCTGAAGGTGGCGGTGGTGCCGGGCGGCATCCGCTACCGCGACCAGCTGCAGGAATTCAGCGCCACCACCGACGCCGACGGCAAGTTCAGCGTCAAGTGGCCGGCCCCGGGCATGTACTGGATGGAAGCCGAGGTGAAGGACGACAAGACCACCTTCAAGCAGGCCAGGTCGCGCCGCGCCGTCTATGCGGTGACGGTGGAAGTGCTGCCGCAGTAAGCCGGTTGCATCGCGTGAACCGCGTCCTGGTACCCGTTGCGCTGAGCGCGCCGCCGCGCCCGCCCGCCGCCGATGCGCGCGTGCAGCGCTGGGGCGGGCCCACCATGGGCACGAGCTGGTCGGTCGCGGCACTGCTGCCGCGGGGGGCGGATGCCGGCGTGATCGGCACCATCGGCGCCGGCATCCAGGCCGTGCTCGATCGCGTGATCGCGCAGATGAGCAACTGGGAAGCGGATTCGGACCTGAGCCGCTTCAACCGCGCGCCGCCGGGCAGCTGGCATGCGCTGCCGGCGGACTGCTTCGCGGTGCTGCAGGCCGCGCTGCAGGTGGCGCGCGACAGTGGCGGCGCCTATGACCCCAGCGCGGGGCCGCTGGTCGACCTGTGGGGCTTCGGCCCGGCATCGGCCCATCACCCTGAGCGCCGCGTACCGCCGTCACCCGACGCGGTACAGGCAGCGCGCGCCCAATGCGGCTGGGCCCGCATCGAAGTCGACGCCGCGGGGCTGCGCGCCTGGCAGCCGGGCGGCGTGGCGCTGGACTTCTGCGCCATCGCCAAGGGCTTCGCCGTCGACGCGGTCGCGCGCTACCTGTGCGAACAGGGCCTGGACCACCACCTGACCGAGATCGGCGGCGAACTGCGCGGCCATGGCGTCAAGCCCGACGGCATGCCGTGGTGGGTCGCGCTGGAAGCGCCGCCGGGGGCGGGCAGCGACGGCGCGCAGCCAACGCTGGTCGCGCTGCACGGGCTGTCGGTGGCCACTTCCGGCGACTACCGGCGCTACTTCGACAGCGCCGGCCGCCGCTACGCCCACACCATCGATCCGCGCACCGGCTATCCGGCCAGCCACGCGCTGGCCTCGGTCACCGTGATCCACCCGCAGTGCATGCTGGCGGATGCGCTGTCCACCGCGCTGACCGTGCTCGGCCCCGACGCCGGCATGGCGCACGCGCGCCGCCACGGCATTGCCGCGCGCTTGCTGGTGCGCACCGCGGACGGTTTTGTCGAACACCTGTCGCCGGCCTTTGCCGCGATGCTGGCATGAGCGCCGGCCCCATGCCGTCCGTCTTCGCCGCTGCCGGCTGGCTTGCCGTGGCCGGCGGCGTGGCGTTGTCCGCGCTCGGGCCGTCGCGCCTGGCCATGGCTGCCGGGGTGGTCGCGGCCTACGCCGGGTTTTGCGGCGCGGTGGTGGCCCATCATCGCCAGCGGCGCGCCCGGGTCACGGCGCTGGCCGGCACCGGCGACGGCGCGACGCTGGTGGTCTATGCCAGCCAGACCGGGTTTGCCGAACAACTGGCACTGCAGACCGCCACCGCGCTGCAGGGCGCGGGCATGCCGGTGCAGCTGCTGTCGCTGGCCGAGGTCGATGGCCGGCGCCTGCAGGCGTGCCGCCAGGCCCTGTTCGTGGTCAGCACCACCGGCGAGGGCGACGCGCCGGACAGCGCCTCGGGCTTCGCCCGCCGGCTGCTGGCGGGTGCCGATGGCCTGCACCGGCTGCGCTACGGCATTCTGGCGCTGGGCGACAGCAGCTACGCGCGCTTCTGCGCCTTCGGCCATGCGCTGCAGGGCTGGCTGCAGCGCCAGCGCGCGCAGCCGCTGTTCGACCTGATCGAAGTCGACAACGGCGACGCCGGCGCGCTGCGCCACTGGCAGAACCACCTGTCGGCGCTGAGCGGCGGCGCCGAGATCGCCGACTGGGAGCGCCCGCGCTACCAGCACTGGCGGCTGGCGCAGCGCCATCACCTGAACCCCGGCAGCCACGGCGCGCCAGCCTTCCACCTGGTGCTGGCGCCGCCGGACGGCACCGCCCCGGACTGGCAGGCCGGCGACATTGCCGAGGTGGGCCCGTGCCACGCGCCGGCCGAGGTCGGGCGGCTGCTGGCGCAGCTTGGGCTCGATGGCGCGACCCCGGTGCGCTGCGATGGCCATGACACCACCCTTGCCGCGGCCATGGCCACGCGCATGCCGCTGCCCGCCCCGCACGCTGGCGCGATGCAGGGCCTGGCGCCGCAGCAGCTGGTCGATACGCTGGCGCCGCTGCCGCACCGCGAGTATTCGATTGCCTCGCTGCCGCAGGATGGTCAGCTCGAACTGCTGGTGCGCCAGACCCGCTACGACGATGGTGGCGAGGGCGGTGGCCGCCTGGGCCTGGCCTCCGGCTGGCTGACGGAGCACGCCGCACTGGGCAGCCACATTGCGCTGCGCATCCGCACCAACCGCGCGTTCCACCCGCCCGCCGACGACCGGCCGCTGATCCTGGTCGGCAACGGCACCGGCCTGGCCGGGCTGCGCGCCCAGCTGAAGGCCCGCGCCGCGGCCGGGCGCGGGCGCAACTGGCTGCTGTTCGGCGAGCGCTCGGCGCAGCATGACGCCTTCTTCGCCGGGGAGCTGGCCGGCTGGCGCGCCGACGGCACGCTGGCGCGCGTCGACCACGCCTGGTCGCGCGACGGCGGCGCGCCGCGCTACGTGCAGGACGCCCTGCGCATGCAGGCGCAGGCCGTGCGCGAATGGGTCGCCGACGGCGCGGCCATCTATGTCTGCGGCAGCCTGCAGGGCATGGCCGGCGGCGTCCATGACGCACTGGCCGAGATCCTGGGCGAGGACGCCTTGCACCGCCTGGCCGATGACGGCCGCTACCGGCGCGACGTCTACTGAGCCTTCCGGCCCGCGCTGCCGGCACGCCACGCGGCGTGCGGAGATCGGCCGCGGCGCTCGCGCCCCCGCCGGCCATGCACTATCTTCGGTGTGAACTGCAAGACATCTGCAGCCATCACAACACGAGGAGACCTGATGTTACGCACCCCCCGCCGCCTGGCCGCTGCACTGGCGCTGCTCGCTACCGCCGTCCCCGCCACCATCCCGGCCGCCATGGCCGAAGCGCCCGCCCGCCAACAAACCTTTGCCGTACCCGGACTGGAAAAACCCGCCAGCGTGCTGGTCGACCGCTGGGGCGTGCCGCATATCTACGCCGGCACGCTCTACGACGCCTTCTACGCGCAGGGCTTCATGGCCGCGCGCGACCGCCTGTGGCAGATCGACCTGTGGCGCAAGCGCGGGCTCGGCGAGATGGCGCGCGATTTCGGACCGGCCTATGCCGATGGCGACCGCATGGCGCGCGCGGTGCTGTTCCGCGGCGACATGTACCGCGAATGGCTGGCCTACGGCAGCGACGCCAAGCGCGTGGCCGAGGCCTTTGTCGCGGGCGTGAACGCCTACGTGGCGCTGACCGAGCAGAAGCCCGAGCTGCTGCCGCCCGAGTTCCGCAAGCTCGGCTACAAGCCGGCGCGCTGGCAGGCCGAAGACATCGTGCGCATCCGCCACCACGGCCTGACCCTGAACTTCACCGGCGAGATCGACCGCGCCCGCCTCTACTGCGAGGCCAAAGACCACGCCGCACGCGCCGACTGGCTGCGCCGCGAACTCGACCCGCAGATCGAACCCCGGCTCAACCCCGGCATCGACCCCTGCAGCGTGCCGGCGGCCGAACTGCGCCGCGCCTACGAACTGGCCACCGCCGCCGCGCGCTTCCCGAAAGAAGCCTGGAGCGGCGCGCAGGCCGCCGGCATCCCGCTGGACCAGCTCTACGCCGTGGTCGATGCCAACAGCGATACCGGCCGCAGCCTGGGCTCGAACAACTGGGTCATCGGCGGCAAGCGCACCACCACCGGCCGCCCGATCCTGGCCAACGACCCGCACCGCTCGCACGGCGCGCCCAGCCTGCGCTACATCAGCCACCTGAACGCGCCGGGGATGTCGGTGATCGGCGCGGGCGAGCCGTTCCTGCCGGGCATCTCGATCGGGCACAACGGCACCATCGCCTTCGGCCTGACGCGCTTCTACATGGACCAGGAGGACCTGTATGGCTACGAGCTGAACCCGGCCAACCCGCGCGAATACAAGTACAAGGGCCGCTGGGAGCCGATCGAGACCATCACCGAGGAGATCGCGGTCAAGGGCGAGCCGGTGCCGCGCAAGGTCAACCTGGACTTCTCCCGCCACGGCCCGGTGCTGGTGTCCGGCTCCGGGCACGCATGGGCGCTGCGCGCCGCGTGGCTGGACTACGGCATGGCGCCGTACTTCGGTTCGATGGACTACATGCGCGCGCGCAACTGGGACCAGTTCCGCGCCGCCATGAACCGCTGGGGCGCGCCGGGCGAGAACCAGGTCTACGCCGACACCAGCGGCAATATCGGCTGGATCCCGGGCGGGCTCACCGTCAAGCGCCCCAACTGGGACGGCCTGACGCCGGTGGCCGGCGACGGCCGCTATGAATGGGCCGGCTACCGCAACATGGACGAACTGCCGTGGGCCTATAACCCCGCGCCCGGCTATATCGTCACCGCCAATGAAAACAACATCCCGCCCGAGCACCCGGCAGCCAAGCTGGGCGTGGGCTACGAATGGAGCGACAGCTCGCGCGCGCGCCGGCTGAAGGCCGTGGTCGGCGCCAACCCGCGCAGCTCGGTGCAGGATTCGATGGCGTGGCAGAACGACACCGTGTCGCTGCCGGCGCAGCGCGTGGTGGCGCTGCTCAAGGACATGCGCAGCGACGACGCGCAACTGGCGCGCGGGCTCGACCTGCTGCGCGGCTGGGACGGCAACGAACGCGCCGACAGCGCCGCGGCGGCGTTGTTCGAGGTCTGGTTCAGCAAGCACCTGCGCCAGGCCGTGGTGCGCGCGGCCTTGCCCGCCGACGCCGCCCGGCTGGTCGGCGCCGGCGATGCCGCGCGCGTGGTCGCGGTGCTGGAGCAGCCCGATCCGTGGATGCCGGCGGCGCGCCGCAACGCGGTGATGCTCGAATCGCTGAAGTCCGCGATGGCGGAGGTGGAAGGCAAGCTCGGCCCCGACCCGCGCGCATGGCAATGGGGCAAGCTGCACACCGCGGTGTTCACGCATCCGATGGACCCGATCCTGAGCGACGCCGAACGCCGGCAGTTCAACGTCGACGCGGGCGCCATCGGCGGCTCGGCCTTCACGCCGATGAACACCAGCTACCGCAATACCGATTTCCGCCTGACCGCGGGCGCGTCGTTCCGCATGGTGCTGGATGTCGGCAACTGGGATGCCTCGCGCGTGATCAACACGCCGGGGCAGTCGGGCAATCCTGCCAGCGCGCATTACCGCGACCTGGCGCCGCTGTGGGCCAAGGGGGAGTATTTCCCGCTGGTCTATACGCGCAAGGCGGTGGAGAAGGCGAGCCGGGAGCGGGTGGAGCTGGTGCCGCAGTAATAACCCTCAACCGCTGCATTTCCCTGGGGCTTTCAACTCCCGCTTGGGTACTCCCTCTCCCGCTTGCGGGAGAGGGGGCAAACCAGCAGCGGGAACATTGCCTCGAACTTTCCAACTGCCGCTTGTGTACTCCCTCTCCCGCTTGCGGGAGAGGGTTGGGGTGAGGGCGGGGAGCGTCATACGAAGTGAAGGCTGTCGCAATTGCCACCGCCTGCCCTCTCCCCCGGCCCCTCTCCCGCAAGCGGGAGAGGGGAGCAAACCGGCAGGAGTGCGAACCCGTCGGGCTTACTTCAACAACCCCAACACCGCCTGCGCCCCCGCCTCCGACGACGCCGGATTCTGCCCCGTCACCAGCTTGCCCGCCACCGCCACGTGGCTGGCCCAGTCATCCCCACGCGTAAACCGCCCGCCGTTGGCCTTCAGCGCATCCTCCACCAGGAACGGCACCACCGCGGTCAGCTGCACCGCCTCTTCCTCGCTGTTGGTAAAGCCCGTGACTTCCTTGCCCCGCACCAGCGGCTGGCCGTCCGCGCCCTTCACATGCCGCAGCACGCCCGGCGCATGGCACACCGCCCCCACCGGCTTGCCCAGCCGGTCGAACCGCTCGATCAGCGCAATCGAACGCTTGTCTTCCGCCAGGTCCCACAGCGGGCCATGGCCGCCGGGATAGAACACCGCGTCGAAGTCGTCGGCCTTCACCTGGTCCAGCGTCAGCGTGCCAGCCAGTGCCTGCTGCGCGGCGCTGTCGGCGCGAAAGCGCCGCGTTGCATCGGTCTGCGCATCCGGGTCGTCGCTCTTGGGGTCGATCGGCGGCTGGCCGCCCTTGGGCGAGGCCAGCGTGATGTCGGCGCCGGCGTCCTTGAAGACGTAGTAGGGCGCGGCGAATTCCTCCAGCCAGAAGCCGGTCTTCTTGCCCGTATTGCCGAGCTGGTCGTGCGAGGTCAGCACCATCAGGATCTTCATGTTCATGCTCCGGTTTGCATCCGCGGTCGGCCGGGCCAGCCCCGGCATTGGCAATCATCCTACGCAGCTGGCCAGGATTCGAAAACCTCGAATTTTCGATCGCTGGCGTCCAGGCCATGAAGATCGCCGGCAACGGCCTGAATCGCCAGGTCGCAGGTGCCTTTCCCGCGTCAGGCGCGGTTGACCACCGGCACCAGCGCTCCCTGCACCGCGCGGGCGGCGTCGGAGGCAAGGAACAGGATCACGTCGGCCAGCGCGTCCAGCGCGACCCAGCGCGAGCTGTCGGCATCGGGCATGGCCTGGCGGTTCTCGGGCGTGTCGAGGATGCTGGGCAGCACCGCGTTGACGCGGATGCCCTGGTCGCGCAGCTCGGCCGACATCGACTCGGTGACCCGCGCCAGCGCGTCCTTCGACGCGCAGTAGGCGCCCATCTGCGCCAGCCCGCGCGCCGCCGAATTGGCGCCCACGTTGACGATGGCGCCGCCACCCGCGGCCAGCATGTGCGGCACCACTGCGCGCGCCATGTTCAGCACCGTGCCCACGTTCATGTCGAACAGCCGGTTCCAGTCGGCCGCGCTGGTCTCGTGGATGCCCGTGCCCATGGCGAAGCCGCCCGCCAGGTTGCACACCACGTCGATGCGCCCGCACGCCTGCACGGCCTGATCGATCGCACGGCCGAGGCTGTCGGCATCGAGCAGGTCGGCCTGCAGCGCCAGGTGGCCGCTGCCGCCCTCGGGCAACGGTGCGGCGTGGCGGTCCAGCAGCACCACGCGCGCGCCCGCCTGTGCGAAGGCGTGCGCGACCGCGCGCCCGAGATTGCCGCTGGCGCCGGTGACCAGTACGTTCTTGCCGTGGAAGTTCATTTGCGTGCTCCTGCGCCGTGGCGGCGCGCATGGTGGGGGTCAGGCTTCGCCTGGCCATTCTGCCTTTTCAACCATCGTGGCCGGCCGCGAAAAACGCAAGCCAGTCTACGCAACGGCACGTGACATAACTTTGCGAAAACGCCTCGGGGTAACCCTTGAAACGCACAGGAAGTTGCGCGCGGCGGTTACCGCTTGCGCCGCGCGCGCGCCTGCGTGGACATGGCAACGGGCGCGGCCGCTTCCTTCGCCGCGGCGTCCTCAAGGAACTGCACCAGCAGCTGCGCCGCCGGCGACAGCAGCGAGAAGTCGCGGCAGCAGATGGCAAAGCGCCGCCGCGCCCAGCCGTCGCGCAGCGGGATCACGCGCAGGCCAAAGGCCGTGGCCACCAGCGTGGCGATCTCGGCCGGGATGATGACGATGCCGAGTTGCGCGCGCACGCAGCGCAGCGCGGCGTCGAAGGTCGACACCACGGCGCGATGCGCGATGCGGCGGCCCTGGATCGCGGCATAGCGCGCCAGCATGATCTGCACCGCGGTCTGCGCCGGCATGGCGATCTGGTCGTAGTCCAGCGTGTCTTCGAAGCGGCAGGTATCCGCCCGCGCCAGCGGGTGCCCGGGATAGACCACGGCGGCGAGATGGTCGGCGCGGTAGGGGCGGGTCTGGAAGCCCTCCAGGTCGGCCGCGTCCCAGCAGATGCCCAGCGGCGCGCTGCCGTCGCGCAATGCGCGCACCACCTCGCTGCTCAGGCTCTCCTCGATGGTCACGCGCACGTCGCGGTGCTCGGGCAGTTGCATGAAGGCGGCGATGTCGTCCGGCAGCGATTCCGCCATGGTCGATACGGTCGCGAGCAATCGCACCTGCCCGCGCACGCCGGAGCCGTAGTCGGCCATGTCGCGCGCGACGCGGTCGGCCGCGGCCAGCATGGCGCGCGCATGCGCCAGCACGATTTCGCCGGCGGGGGTAGGGATCACGCCGCGGCGCCGGCGTTCCAGCAGCGTGGCGCCGACGGTCTGCTCCAGCTGCGCCAGGCGCTTGCTGATGGCCGAAGCGACGATATGTTCCTGTTCGCCGGCGCGCGCCATGTTGCGGGTTTCGCAGACGGCGACGAACAGGCGCAGCGTGGTGAGGTCGAGGTCTCGCATAGGGTAGTGGGGGCGGCGTCTCCGGATGCAAATGTTACGCGCGCAGCCGGGGCGCAAGTGGCGTAGTCTTCCGTGTGCGTGCTTCGCTGGTCCTAAGGTCGACCGGCAGCCGCGGTGGTGTTCTGAGCGGCCCGCTGCTACCGCCGCGACCCCTTCTGTTCAAGCGGCTTCTGCAACGTCTCTACCAGGAAATCAATGAAGGCACGCGCCCGCGCGGTCTGGTTGCGGCGCTGCGGGTAATAGACAAAGAGATCAGCGGAAGGCAGCTTGAACTGCGGCAACACGACTCGCAAGCGACCGCTTTCCAGGTACTTTGCCAGATCCCATTCGGAACGGATCAGGATGCCGTGCCCATCGAGCGCCCAGCCCAGGACGATATCCCCGTCGTTGCTGGATAGTGCCCCGGCAACCTTCACGCTGTCGTGACGCCCGGCACGCTCGAAGCGCCATATGGCGTGGGCTTCGTCGTTCTGTCTGTGAAGGATGCAGCGATGGTTACGAAGTTCGGATAGGGATTGCGGTGCTCCGAATTTGTCCAGGTAGGCCGGCGAAGCGCAGAGAAAGCGACGGTTCGACATAATCCGCCTGGCGCTCAGCCGATTATCCGGTAGCGTCCCGAACCGGATCGCCAGGTCGACCCCACTGTCCACCAGATCCACAGGGCGATCCGTCACTTCGAGCTGCACCTCCACCTGGGTATAGCGCTTCGCAAACTCGGACACCAGCGGCGCAATGGTGGTCCGTCCGAAACCGAGCGTGGCATTGACGCGCAACAGTCCGCGCGGCTCGGCACCGCTGCTCGCGACAACGCTTTCCATTTCGCGCAGGTCCGCAAGGATCCGCTGGGCATAGGCCAGGTAGGTCTCGCCTTCGTTGGTCAGGCTGACGCGCCGCGTGGTGCGATTCACCAGCCGTACCCCCAGCCGGCTTTCCATCAGGGCCAGCCGCTTGGTCGCTGCGGGCGGCGTCAGGTCCAGTTCGCGCGCCGCTGCTGCCAGCGAGCCGTGCCGGACAATGAGCACGAAGAATTCCAGTTCGGACGCGATCTCGGTCTTCACTTTGGGTGAATAATGAAATGAAAGTGATTCAATTGTAGTAGGCCTTTTCGCGCCTAAGCTACGAACTCCGACGCCCCCCGCGTTCCTGTCAGATGAGTCCGGAGACACATTGTGAGAATCGTAGCCATCCGCGAAAAGACCTTCCCCATCAGCTCGCCCATCCGCAACGCCTACATCGATTTCAGCAAGATGACGCTGAGCCTGGTCGCGGTGATCACCGACGTGATCCGCGACGGCAAGCCCGTGGTCGGCTATGGCTTCAATTCCAACGGCCGCTATGGCCAGGGAACCCTGATGCGTGAGCGCTTCATTCCACGCATTCTGGAAGCCGACCCGGAGTCACTGCTCGATGCCACCGGCAACAACCTGGATCCGCACAAGATCTGGGACACCATGTTCACGAACGAGAAACCTGGCGGCCATGGCGAACGTTCGGTGGCCATCGGCACCATCGACATGGCGGTCTGGGATGCGGTGGCCAAGATCGAAGGCAAGCCGCTGTTCCAGTTGCTGGCCGACCGCTACGGCAACGGGCAGCCCGACCGCAAGGTATTCGTCTACGCTGCCGGCGGCTACTACTACCCCGGCCAGGACCACGGCAAGCTGAAGGACGAAATGCGCAGCTACATCGACCGCGGCTACACCGTGGTCAAGAAGAAGATCGGCGGCGCTTCGCTCGACGAGGACCTGCGCCGCATCGACTCGATCCTGAGCGTGCTGCAGGATGGCCAGAAGCTTGCCGTCGACGCCAACGGGCGCTTCGACCTCGACACCGCCATCCGGTACGCCAAGGCGCTGTCCCAGTACGACCTGTTCTGGTACGAGGAACCGGGCGATCCGCTCGACTTCGAGCTGCAGGCCACGCTGCGCAACTACTACGACAAGCCGATGGCGACCGGCGAAGACCTGTTCTCGATGCAGGACGCGCGCAACCTGATTCGCTACGGCGGCATGCGCCCGGATCGCGACTACCTGCAATTCGACTGCGCCCTCAGCTATGGCCTGGTCGAGTACCTGCGCACGCTGGAGATGCTCAGGCAGCATGGCTGGTCCGCCAGCCGCTGCATTCCGCACGGCGGTCACCAGATGTCGCTGAACATTGCCGCCGGGCTGGGCCTGGGCGGCAACGAAAGCTACCCCGACCTGTTCCAGCCGTTCGGCGGCTTCCCCGATGGCGTCAAGGTCGACAAGGGCTACCTGACCATGCCGGACCTGCCCGGTATTGGCTTCGAAGGCAAGTCAGACCTGTACAGCGTGATGCAGCAACTGTCGGCCTGAGCCGCAGCGTTTTCCAGAAAACATAAACGGAGACAACCATGTGGAACAAGCAAGCGGCTATCCGCGCCGCCACCCTATGCATTGGCAGCGCTATCTTCGTCACATCCGGCGCCGCCCGTGCCGAATATCCGGAGAAGCCCGTCACCCTGGTTGTCCCGTTCGTGGCCGGCGGCCCGAGCGACAAGATCGCACGAGACGTCGCCGAATCGCTGCGAAAAACAATCGGCACCACGGTGGTCGTCGAGAATACCGCTGGTGCCGGCGGCACCATCGGCACGGCTCGCGTCGCGCGGGCGGCCCCGGATGGCTATACGTTGCTGGTCCACCATATCGGCCTGGCGACGGCGCCCGCGTTGTACAAGAAACTCGGCTACAAGACCTCGGACCTGGAATTCCTGGGGCTGATCAACGAGGCCCCGTCGACGCTGATCGGCAAGACCGCGCTGCCCCCCAACAACCTGCCGGAACTCAAGACGTTCATTGCCGCGAATGGCGCCAAGCTGAATCTGGCCAATGCCGGGGTGGGCTCGGCCTCGCACCTCTGTAGCCTGCTGCTGCAAAGCACGCTGAAAAGCGACATGACCTTCGTCCCGTACAAGGGCACGGCGCCCGCAATGTCCGACCTCCTGGGCGGGCAGGTCGATCTGCTGTGCGAGCAGGCCACCAACAGTACGCCGCAGATTGAAGCCCGGAAGGTCAAGGCATTTGGGGTGACAAGCCCCCAACGCTCGACGGTGCCGGCCCTGGCGGGTCTTCCGACACTCCATGAGGCCGGCCTGCCCGGGTTCAGCTTTACCGTATGGCACGCCATGTATGCCCCGCGCGGCACGCCGCCGGCCGTGCTCGAAAAGATCAACAAGGCCCTGCGCGCAGCGCTGAAGGACCCGGCGCTGATCGAACGCGAGGAGGCATTGGGCATCACGGTTGTCACTGACGACCGTCTCTCGCCGGCCGGCCACAAGAAGTTCTTTAACGAAGAAGCGGACCGGTGGGCGAAAGTCATCACCGGCGCCGGCATTCAGCCGGAGTGATGGCATAGCGTTCGCCGCCACACACGGCGCCCTGTCGGGCGCCGTTCAGCCTTTCCCCTTCGCCTCCATGGCATCGCCCGCGGCAAATTTACGAAGTCCAGGCCGTGGCGTCTTCCTGGCTTTCCATTTCGGCATCTTCGGCTGCGCAAATCACCGCTTCAGCTTGCGCGCAGAAACCCATAGAGTTCTTCCCATCGCCCCCGCCGAGGCGCCGAGAGTCCCGGAGAACCATGACCCACCCCTTCCCCCGCCAGGCCGTCATCCGCGAAGTCGGCTTGCGCGACGGCCTGCAAAGCATTCGCACCATCCTGCCCACCGCCAGCAAGCTCGCGTGGATCCGCGGCGCGCACGCCGCCGGCCTGCGCGAACTGGAAGTCGGTTCCTTCGTCCCCGCGCGGCTGCTGCCGCAGCTGGCCGATACCGCCGAACTGGTCGCGTTCGCGCGCACGCTGCCGGGCTTGTTCACCTCGGTGCTGGTTCCCAACCTGCGCGGCGCGCAGGATGCGCTGGACAGCGGCGCCGACCTGATGATCGTGCCGCTGTCGGCCAGCCATGCGCACAGCCTCGCCAACCTGCGCAAGACGCCCGATGAAGTCGTTGCCGAAGTGGCGCGCATCCGCGCCGCGCGCGATGCCAGCGGCGCCAGCACGCTGATCGAAGGCGGCGTCGGTACCGCATTCGGCTGCACGCTGCAGGGCCATGTCGATGCCGAGGAAGTGCTGCGGCTGATGCAGGCGCTGCTCGATGCCGGCGCCGATCGCGTCAGCCTGGCTGATACCGTCGGCTATGCCGATCCGCGCAGCGTCCGCGAGCTGTTCTCGCGTGCCGTCGATATCGCCGGCGAGCGCTTCTGGTGCGGCCATTTCCATGACACGCGCGGGCTCGGGCTGGCCAATGTCTGTGCCGCGCTCGACGCCGGCGTGACCCGCTTCGACGCGTGCCTGGCCGGCATCGGCGGCTGCCCGCATGCGCCCGGCGCCAGCGGCAACGTGGCCGCCGAAGACCTGGCCTACCTGCTCGGCAGCATGGGTATCGGGACCGGCATCGATATCGGCCGCCTGCTGGCGCTGCGCGAAGACGTGGCCGGCTGGCTGCGCGACGAGACCCTGCACGGCACGCTGTGGCGCGCCGGCCTGCCCAAGACCTACGCGGCCCGGCCCGCGGCCATCACTGCCTGACGCACGAAATGACCCAAGACAACAGCAATCCCCTGCCGCTCGCCGGCGTGCGCGTGGTCGAATTCACGCACATGGTGATGGGCCCCACCTGCGGCATGATCCTGGCCGACCTTGGCGCCGAGGTGATCAAGGTCGAGCCGCCCGGCGGCGACAAGACGCGCAACCTGCCGGGCCTGGGCATCGGCTTCTTCCGCGCCTTTAACCGCAACAAGAAAAGCGTGGTGCTCGACATCACCACCGCCGCAGGCCGCGCCGCCGCGGCGGAACTGGCGGGCCAGAGCGACATCCTGCTGGAGAACTTCCGTCCCGGCCTGATGCAGAAGCTGGGGCTGGACTACGCCACGCTGTCGCGCGTCTACCCGCACCTGATCTACGTCTCGCACAAGGGCTTCCTGCCCGGTCCGTACGAGCACCGGCTGGCACTGGACGAAGTGGTGCAGATGATGGGCGGCCTGTCGTACATGACCGGCCCGAGCGGCCGGCCGCTGCGCGCCGGCACCTCGGTCAACGACATCATGGGCGGCATGTTCGGCGCCATCGGCGTGCTCGCCGCGCTGCGCGAGCGCGACCGCACCGGCCGCGGCCAGGAGATCCAGAGCGCGCTGTTCGAGAACTGCGTGTTCCTCGCCTCGCAGCATATGCAGCAGTACGCGATGACCGGCGAGCCGCCGCCGCCGATGCCGTCGCGCGTGTCGGCGTGGAGCGTCTATGACGTGTTCACGCTGGCGCAGGACGAGCAGCTCTTTATCGGCGCGGTCAGCGACAAGCAGTTCGTCACGCTGTGCCACGTGCTGGAACACCCGGAGCTGGTCGACAAGCCCGAGTACGCCAGCAACACCTCGCGCGTCGCCGTGCGCCCGCGACTGCTGGAAGAACTGGGCGCGATCCTGCGCCACCATCGATCCGAAGAACTTGCGCCGAAGCTCGAGGCCGCCGGCATTCCCTATGCGCCGATCGTGCGCCCCGACCAGCTGCTCGACGATCCGCACCTGCTCGCCAGCGGCGGACTGGTGCCGATGCAGGCGGACGACGGCTCGACCACGCCCACGGTGCTGCTGCCGCTGCTGATGGGCGGCCGCCGCCCCGGCGTGCGCAGCCCGCTGCCCCGTGCCGGCGAGCACAACGAAGAGATCCTGGCGCGGCTTGGCAAGGACCGCCGCGCAAGCGCCTGACGGCAAGCCGCGCCACAGCGGTATCCGCCACGCCCTACGATAACGATACGGAGACAACGCATGCAACGCCGCACCCTGCTCAAGTCCGCGCTGGCATTTTCCGCCACGCTTGCCGCCACTCTTGCCGTTCCCGGCCTCGAAGCACTGGCCCAGGGCGGATCCGGCAAGCCCGTGCGCCTGATCCTGCCGATCAGCGCCGGCTCCGGCGTCGATACCATCGCGCGCGCCGCCGGCCCGGCGCTGGGCAAGGCCTTCGGCCAGCCGGTGGTGATCGAGAACCTGCCCGGCGCCGGCGGCATCACCGGCGCCGCCGCGGTGGTCAAGGCCCAGCCCGACGGCAGCACGCTCGGGCTGGTGTCGAACAACCACGTGATCAACCCGAGCGTGTTCCGCACCATGCCGTTCGACGCGATCAGGGACGTCACGCCGATCAGCGTGATCGGCACCACGCCGCTGGTGCTGGTGGTCAATCCCAGGGTGCCGGCGAAGAACGTGAAGGAACTGGTGGCGCTGCTCAAGGCGAAGCCCGACGCCTACAACTACGCGTCGTCTGGCAACGGCACCATCATCCACCTGGCGGGCGAGATGTTCCTGGACGAGGCCGGCGTCACGGCGCGCCACGTCCCGTACAAGGGCACCGGCCCGATGGTCAACGACCTGCTCGCCGGGCAGGTGGAAATGGGCGTGGTCGCGCTCAACGCGGTCGCGCCGCACCTGAAGGCCGGCACGCTGCGCGCGATCGGCCTGTGCGGCGACCAGCGCACGCCCGCCGCGCCGGACATTGCCACCATCGCCGAACAGGGCTTGCCGCGCTACAACGTCGCCGGCTGGTTCGCCGTCATCGGCCCGGCCGGCATGCCGGCGGCGGAAGTCAGGCGCACGCACGATGCCTTTGCCAGGGCCTTCACCTCGCCGGAAGTGCTGGAAGCGATGAAGAAGCAGGGCACGGTGATCGCGCCCGGCACGCCCGAGGCCGCCGCCGCGTTCTTCCGCAGCGAAGCCGCGCGCTACGCCGCGCTGGTGAAGAAGGCCAACGTCAAGGTCGAATAGGCCGGCCGGTTCTGTCCGCTTTCCGCTTTCCGCTGCCAGCGTGGCCACAGCCTTACCCGGGCTGGCCGCGATGGCACCCCTTTGTCCTAAACCGTACATCATGACTCTCTACAAACTTGGCGGGCTCGCGCCTGCCATCGCCGGCAACGCCTTTGTCGCGGCCGAAGCCACCATCATCGGCCGCGCGCAACTGGCCGAGCACGTGTCGATCTGGCCCGGTGCCGTGATCCGCGCCGACAACGAGCCGGTGACAATCGGCGCCGGCAGCAATATCCAGGAAGGCGCCGTGCTGCACACCGATCCCGGCTGTCCGCTTGTGCTTGGCGCCGGCGTGACCGTGGGGCACCAGGCCATGCTGCATGGCTGCACGGTGGGCGATGGCGCGCTGATCGGTATCCAGGCCGTGATCCTTAACAAGGCTTCGATTGGCGCGCAATCGCTGGTTGCCGCCGGCGCGCTGGTGACCGAAGGCAAGCAGTTCCCGCCGCGCTCGCTGATCCTGGGCTCGCCCGCCAAGGCCGTGCGCGAACTGACCGATGACGAAGTCAGGAACCTGCGTGCCAATGCGGAGGACTATGCCCGTCGCGCCGCGCATTACCGCACCGCGCTGGAAAAGATCGGCTAGGCCGCCCTCGCGCGCCTAGAATGTCCTGCATCGCGCCATGCAGGAGCAACGATGCCAGGCAAGCCCGTCAAGACCCCCGGCCCCGACCACCCCATCGCCATCACGCCGACCGCCGGCAGGGTGGTGGTCAAGGTGGCCGGCCTCACCATTGCCGACAGCGATGCCGCGCTGACCCTGCAGGAAGCGGGCTATGCACCTGTGCAGTACCTGCCGCGCGCGCATGTCGACATGGCGCAGCTGGCGCGCACCGCGCACGCCACCTACTGTCCGTACAAGGGCGATTGCAGCTACTTCTCGATTGCCGCCGGCGGCGAGCGTTCGCGCAACGCGGTGTGGAGCTATGAGGCGCCGCACGCCGCGGTCGCCGCGATCGGTTCGTACCTGGCGTTCTATCCGGACCGCGTCGACAGCATCGAGATCGTCAGGAGCTAATCCTCCAGCGCCGCGTCGACCATCGCCGCGGCCAGGCCGATCACCAGCGCAATGGCGGAGGCGATAAAGCATCGCACCGTCCTGCGGTACTCGGGCACCGCATCGTCTTCGACGCGCAGCGCACGGAACAGCGCGACGATCTGCAGCACCACCGCGACCAGCAGCGACACCGCCGCAAGCAGCGAGCGCCAGTCCCATTCGCCCGGGGCTTCAAAGCCCCAGAAGCGCCAGAACCCCAGCGAAAAGCCCAGCAGCACGGTGATGGCGGTGATGATGCCCTGGCGATAGCCGGTGGGGACCACTTGCGGCGTGGGCGGCGCCGGGGGAACCACGGCGGGCGGGGCGCGCGGGTCAGGCGGGGCGGCGGGCTGGCCAGCATCCATGGCAGGTCTCCGGTTGGCGATTGCCTGGATGCAAGTCTAGTCCCGATCAGCCCTTGCTGAAGATGCTGTAGAAGTCCGGCGCGCCGCTGTCCGGCACGCTCAGGTCGAGCGAGCCTTCGATGTGTTCGAGGTGTTCCGCCATCAGCGCGCTGGCGCGCGCGGCATCGCGCTGCTCGATGGCGTCGATCAGTTGCCGGTGCTCGTGCTCGGCGCAGGCGGGGGCGCCGGGGCGGTCGTACAGCGTGATGATGAGGCAGGTCAGCGACACCATCTCGCGGATCAGCTTTTCCAGGATGGCGTTGCCGGCCATCTCGGCCAGCAGGATATGGAATTCGCCCGACAGGCGGATCATCGCCGCGCGGTCGCCGCGGGAGCGCGCGTTGTCTTCTTCCATGGCATGGCGGCGCAGGCTGCGCACCTTGGCCGGCGTGGCGCGTTGTGCCAGTTCGGCGGCGAGCGCGGGCTCGACCACGCGGCGCGCCTGGAACACCTCGCGCGCCTCGTCCACGGTGGGGCTGGAGACAAAGGCGCCGCGGTTGGGCACCAGCGTCACCAGCTTCTCGTGCGCCAGGCGCGCAAACACCTGGCGGATGCGCGCCCGGCTGGCGCCGGTCACTTCGCACAGCCGTTCCTCGACCAGCTTGGTGCCCGCCAGCAGGCGGTGTTCCATGATGGCGTAGAGCAGGCTCAGGTAGATCGCCTCGGTGGCCGACGCCTCGCCGGCGGCGCCTTCCGGGCCAGCCTCGTCGTCCGCGGCGGCACTGGCTGCGGCTTTCTGCGCGGTTTTCGGGGCGGCCTTGACGGCGGCGCGGCGCGGGGCTTTGGTGGCGGCGCCGGGCGCCGCCTTTTTCGATGTGGTTGCCATATCAGGGTACGGACATTCAGCCTGTCGCCGGAACTGGCGACGAAACACGGCTATATCGTACACAACTATGGCAACAGCGAGGCCGCGGTTCAGGCCGGCGCGGTTTCCTTGCACGCGGCGCGTGCCGCGGTGGCAAGGGCCGCAGATTCGAACGGATGCACCTGCGCCCAGTGCCGGGCGATGTCGACACGGCGGCAGATCCACACCTTGTCGTGCCCCTGCACGTAGTCAAGAAAACGCTGCAGCGCGCGGAAGCGGCCCGGGCGGCCCAGCAGCCGGCAGTGCATGCCGATCGACAGCATCCTGGGGCTGTCCTGGCCGCCCGGGTCGCCTTCGTCATACAAGACGTCGAACGCGTCCTTCAGGTACTGGAAGAACTGTTCGCCGGTATTGAAGCCCTGCGGCGTGGCAAAGCGCATGTCGTTGGAGTCGAGCGTGTACGGCACCACCAGGTGCGGCTTCTTCTCGCCGCCGGTGACTTCCACCTCGGTCCAGAACGGCAGGTCGTCGCCGTAGTAGTCCGAGTCATAGAGCAAGCCGCCGTGCTCGACCACCAGCCGGCGCGTGTTGGGGCTGTCGCGGCCGGTGTACCAGCCCAGCGGCAGCTCGCCGGTCAGCTCCTTGATGATCTGCATGCCGATGCGCATGTGCTCGCGCTCGGTGGCTTCGTCGATGTTCTGGTAGTGGATCCAGCGCCAGCCGTGACAGGCGATCTCGTGGCCCAGTTCCACAAAGGCGCGCGTCAGTTCCGGATGGCGCTGCAGCGCCATCGACACACCGAAGACGGTCAGCGGCAGGCCACGCTTCTCGAACTCGCGCAGGATGCGCCAGACGCCGGCGCGCGAGCCGTATTCGTAGATGCCCTCCATGCTCATGTGGCGGTCGGGATAGGCCGCGGCGCCGACGATCTCGGAGAGGAATTGTTCGGAAGCGGCGTCGCCGTGCAGCACGCAGTTCTCGCCGCCTTCTTCGTAGTTGAGGACGAACTGCAGCGCCACGCGCGCGCCGCCGGGCCAGCGCGCGTGGGGCGGCCGGGCGCCGTAGCCGGTCAGGTCGCGGGGATAACGTGTCTGGAGCATGTTGCGCGATAGGGTCAGAGGTTCAGGAAACATCAGTTCAGCGCCTCAGTTCAGTGCATACGGCGCCAGCATGCCGGCATACGCCTTGGGCAGCGGCCGCGCCCAGTCGCCGCGCTTGCTGGTGGCCAGCCGCACCGAGACCATTGCCTCGGCCAGCTTGACCGCGCATGTGACGCCGTCGATCACCGGCGCGCCGATGGCATCGGCGATCTCGTCGCACAGGTCGGTCATGCCGGCGCAGCCGAGCACGATGCATTCGCTGCGGTCTTCCACCAGCGCGCGGCGGCAGGCCTCGGTGATGATGCGGCGCGCGTCCGAGCCCGGGCGCTCCAGCTCCAGCACCGGCAGGTCGCAGGCGCGCACGTTGCTGCAGAAGCGCTTCATGCCATAGCGCTCGGCCAGGTGCCAGGCAATGTTGCAGGTGCGCGCCAGCGTGGTCACCACGCTGAAGCTGCTGCCGACCATGCTGGCCATGTGCATCGCGGCCTCGGCGATGCCGATCACGGGGCCGCGCGCAACTTCGCGCGCCGCATACAGGCCGGGGTCGCCGAAGCAGGCGATGACGTAGCCGTCCACGCCTTCCTGCTCGCCCGCCAGGATTTCGTCGAGGATGCCGGGCACCGACAGCGCCTCGTCATAGTGGCTCTCGATCGAGGCCGGGCCCATGCGCGGGCTGACCGCGCTGATGCGGGTGCCGGGGTCGGCCACGGCGCGGGCGCACTGGCCGATCTTCCCGGTCATGCTTGCGGTGGTATTGGGGTTGATGATCTTCAGCTTCATGGACACGGCTCAAAGGAATATGCGGTCGAAGGAGAGATGTGGTTCAGGCCTGGCCGGCCGCCGGCGCGGCGGGCGCGGCCAGGTGGCCTGGCATCATGCGCGGCGCCAGCTGCCGGTACAGCACCAGCGCAATGCCCATGCCGATAAACCAGCTGTAGTTGGCCGCCGCCTGCCAGGCCGGCACCACCACGCACAGGATCGGGATGATGGCGGCGGGAATCATGGTGGCCACCGCCGCCGGGTTGAAGCCGTTGCGGTACCAGTAGCGGCCGCGCGGGTTGAGCGTGTACAGGTCGTCGACGTCGACATGCTGGCGCCGCACCAGATAGTAGTCGGCGATCAGGATGCCGAACAGCGGGCCGATGAAGGCGCCCAGCACGTCCAGCGTGTAGTGGATCACCGCGGGGTTGTTGTACAGGTTCCACGGCGTGATGAAGATCGACGCCACCGCGGCGATCATGCCGCCGGTGCGCCAGCTGATGTGCTTCGGCGACACGTTGGAGAAGTCGAATGCCGGCGAGACGAAGTTGGCGACGATATTGATGCCGATGGTCGCGGTCATGAAGGTGAAGGCGCCCAGCAGCATGGCGAAGGTGCTGTCGATATGGCTGACGGTCTCCACCGGGTCGGTGATCAGCTTGCCGAACACCGGCAACGTGGCCGAGGTGGTGATCACGGTCAGCAGCGAGAAGCCCAGGAAGTTGACCGGCAGGCCCCAGAAGTTGCCGCGCTTGACCGCCTTGAAATCCTTGGCATAACGCGAGAAGTCGCCGAAATTCAGCATCGGGCCGGAGAAGTACGACACCACCAGCGCGATCGCGCTCAGCATCACCGGCACCGCTTCCCAGCCGGTGTACTTGACGAAGCTCAGCGTGAAGTTCACGTTGTCCCAGCCGGCCTTGTTCACCAGCCAGACCGCCAGCGCGATCATCACCACGTACACCGCCGGGCCGGCCCAGTCGATAAACTTGCGGATGGTCTCCATGCCGGTCCAGAACACCAGCGCCTGCAGCACCCACAGCACCATGAACGAGGCCCAGCCCAGCGTCGACAGCCCGGCAAAGCCGTGCAGCTTCAGGTCCGCATACGGCGCCAGCGCCGGGAAGAAGTGCAGCGCCAGCACCAGGAAGGCGCTCGACGCCAGGTAGGTCTGGATGCCGTACCACGCCACCGCGATCAGCCCGCGGATGATGGCCGGGATATTGGCGCCGAGCACGCCGAACGAGGCCCGGCAGATCACCGGATACGGCGTGCCGGTCACCTGGCTGGGCTTGGCCACCAGGTTGCAGAAATACTGCACGATCACGATCCCCACCAGCAGCGACACCAGCACCTGCCAGCTGGTCAGCCCCAGCGCGAACAGGCTGCCCGCGGTGATATAGCCGCCGACGCTGTGCACGTCGGACATCCAGAACGCAAAGATGTTGTAGGTGCCCCAGGTCTGCTTGCGCAACGGGGCCAGGTCCTCGTTGGTCAGGCGTTCGTCGTAGCCGGGCTTGATCAGGGCGTTGCCGTGTGCGGCATGCCCGGCCTGCGGCTGCACTGCGTCGGCGGGTGTTGCGGTGGTTTGCAGCATCTGAGTCTCCTGGCAGATGTGTGTCTTGACGATAGGCGAACCGCGGCCCTTCGAGGCTCTTTGCGGTGCGCCAGGGAGGGGGTTTATGTGTCTACTAAATTGTCTACAAAATGGATTAAGGGTGTAGACGATGTTGTAGATCACGCATTCGTGATTGTCAACATTCGTTTTCCCTGAAGTCGGAAGCAGGCCGCCGCGGCGCGCAAGCCACCCGGCGCCGGACGAAAAAAAACCCGCTCCAGGGAGCGGGTGCTGGTGCGGGCGCGGGCCGGACGTCAGTACGCGATCTTCGCCGTCAGGCTGATGCTGCGCGGGTCCGCCGGCTGGATGTAGTTCTCGTACTGGAAGCCCCAGTAGCGCTTGTTGGTGACGTTGTTCAGCGCGGCGCGCAGCGTCAGGTCCTTGCCGGCGACGCGCGTGCTGTAGCTGGCGCCGAGGTTGAACACCGTATAGCCGCCGGCGTTCAGCGTATTGCCGGCGTTGAGCTTGGTGCTGCCGGTGTACTTGCCGTCGACGCCCAGGCGCAGGCCCGGCACGAACGGCACGCGGTAGCTGACGCGGCCGGCCATGATGAAGCCAGGCGCGCCGGCGACGCGGTTGCCGCTGTTGGCCACGCCCTTGTCGTAGTACGAATCGAGATACATCGCGCTGGCGCCGAACTCCCATTGCGAGCCCAGCCGGTACACGCCGGCCAGTTCCAGGCCCTGGTAGATCGAGGTGCCGTCCTGCTGGCGCGTCGGCACGCCGGCGCTGATGCTGTCGTACTCGGCGCCGCGCTCGATGCGGAAGGCGGCGGCGGTGGCGCTCCACGCGGCCTGGTCGGCCTTGACGCCGATTTCATACTGCTTGCTGCGGATCGGGCTGAGCAGCTGGCGAGCGTTGGTGTAGCCGTCCGGCACGATCGAGCCGGGCTCCAGCGCCTCGACATAGCTGGCATAGACGGTCGCCGTGGGCACCGGCTTGAACATCAGCGCCAGCGTCGGCGTGACCACGCCGTTCTTGCTGTAGCTGGAGCTGACCGGCACATAGCCGTTCTGCTCGAAATTGGTCACGCGCAGGCCGGCCAGCACCGACCAGCGCTCGCTCAGCTGCACGGTATCGCTGGCGAACACCGATTTCTGCGTGATGTCGCTGTTGCGCACCTTGTTGAAGGCGGTCGAGCTGTAATAGGTGTTGGTGTTGGGCGCGAAGATATTGCCGGTGCCGATGACCGCGCCGAAGCCGTTGTTGTCATAGCGGTCGATCTGCTTCTGCCACGACAGTCCCGCCACCAGCTGGTGCCGGAACGGGCCGGTGCGGAACTTGCCCTCCAGCATCGCCTGCCATTGCCCCACCTGCTGGTTCTGCGCGGTGTCGTAGCGCTGGTCGATGTAGTCGCCGGCCTGGTTCAGCAGGTTGTAGGTGCTTTCATTGCGGCTGCGGTTGACCTTGGTGAAGCTGTAGCTGGTGCTGACCGCCCAGTCCGGATTGATCTGGTAGCGCAGGCCGGTGCTGTACAGCTGCAGGTTGGTGTTCAGGTGCTGGTCGGCGCCGGCGAAATTGCGGATGCGCCCTGACACGGCGCCCGGCAGCGCGGTATCGCCGTAGCTCCACAGGCTGAACGACGGCATCTGGCCGGTGGCGCGGCGGTCCTGGTAGATCGAATCGAAGGTCCAGGTCAGGTCCCTGGTCAGGCGCGCGTCCAGGCCCAGCGACACGCTGTCGCGCCGGATATTGCGCGCGTTGTAGGGGGTGCCTTCCTCGTGCGTCGCGTTCAGGCGGTAGCCGAACATGTCGCCGGGGCCGGCGCGGCCGCCCAGGTCGACGTGCTCGCTCCAGACATTGGCGGCGCGGTAGCCCAGCTCGAACGACGCGGTAAAGGTGTCGGTCGGCTTCTTGGTGACGTAGTTGACGATGCCGCCCGGCGTGGCGAAGCCGTACATGAAGCCCGGCAGTCCCTTGAGCAGCTCGACCTGCTCCATATGCTCGTAGGGCAGCGTGATGCCGTAGGCGACGAACGGCAGGCCGTTGATCTTGAAGCCGTTCTGCCAGTCGATCTGCAGGCCGCGCACGCTCAGGTAGCTGGACCAGCTGTTGTAGCCGTTGCCGTTGTCGCTGACCGACGCATCCATGGTGAACACATCGCCAAGCTTGGCCACCTGGCGCTCGGCCAGGTCTTCGCCGGTGACGATGGTGGTGGAGTAGGGCGTGTCCAGCTGCGTGCGCGAGCCCAGCGCGCCGGTGCTGGCCTTTTTCTCAAGCTGCAGGCCGGAATCGTCCACCGCCGAGGCGCTCACGGTGACTGCCGGCAGCGACGCGGCATCGGCCGGCGCCGCGGCTTGCTGCGCCAGCGCGGCCGTCGCCGGAAAGCCGGCGAGCACGGCAAATTGCGCCAGCACGGCGAGATGGCGGGGTTGGGGTGCGCGCGCACGCGCGGCGCTTCGGACTTGGCGGCTCATGAGGAGAACAGCAGAAGACAGGCAGACCTGTATGTAAATGTCAATACAAATGCGAATAATTCGCATTTACGAAAAGACCGAATGATGCCCATCCCGCGGGTGTGGCGTCAAGCAGCGAAACCGGTGTTGGGAAGAAAGCAACGGACGGTGGGAACATCCCCGAAGGGGACGTGAAAGACGCTGGATTCCCGCCTGCGCGGGAATGACGGTAGTGTTCGATGCCTTAACTGGCATTGGCGTCCGCGCGCGGTGTTCCGCGCAGTGTCCCGAACGCCCGGCAGAACATTCGCCTCGTACTCGCCGCCAGTCGCGGCATGATCCGCGCCCGCGGCCGCCGCGGGCAGCGGATTTCGGCAGCCCATGCCGTGTGCCTCTCCCTAGAATTTTCGTTCCGGTCCGCGCGCTGTCGCGCCGGCCGCATCGAGAGCGCAACCATGAACCTGCCCCACCCCGAATTCCGCAATACCGCTGCCAGGCGCGGCGAACCCCGGCAGCGCATGCTGCGCGGCGCCGAGATGATTGTCGAAGCCCTGCTCGCCGAAGGCGTGCGCACGGTGTGGGGCTATCCGGGCGGCGCGGTGCTGCCGATCTACGACGCCATCGCCGGCCAGGCGTTGTTGCGCCACCTGCTGGTGCGCCACGAGCAGGCCGCCGTGCATGCCGCGGACGGCTATGCGCGCGCCACCGGCGAGGTCGGCGTGGCGCTGGTGACGTCCGGCCCGGGCGTGACCAACGCCGTCACCGGCATCGCCACGGCCTACTTCGATTCGATCCCGCTGGTGGTGCTGTCGGGCAACGTGCCGACCTCGATGATCGGCGAAGACGCGTTCCAGGAATGCGATGCGGTCGGCATTACGCGGCCCATCGTCAAGCACAACTTCCTGGTGTCCGACATCGGCAGCCTCGCCGTGACGCTGAAGAAAGCCTTCCACCTCGCGCGCAGCGGGCGCCCGGGACCGGTGCTGGTCGATATCCCGAAGGATGTCGCGCTGGCCACGGCGCCGTTCCACTATCCGGACAAGGTCGAGATGCGGTCATACCGGCCAGCCATGGACGGTCATGCGGGGCAGATCCGGCAGGCCGCCCGCTTGCTGCAGGAGGCGCGCCGTCCGTACCTGTACGTGGGCGGCGGCGCGGTGACGGCCGGCGCGTCCGCCGCGGTGCGCGAACTGGCGACGCTTGCGGATGCACCGGTCACCACCACGCTGATGGCGCTGGGCGCGTTCTCCGCCGCCGATGCGCGCTACCTCGGCATGCCGGGCATGCACGGCACCTACGAGGCCAACCGCGCCATGCAGGAATGCGATGTGCTGGTCGCTATCGGCGCGCGTTTCGATGACCGCGTGATCGGCGATGTCGCGGACTTCTGCGCCACGCCGCGGCAGATCATCCATATCGACATCGATCCCGCCAGCATCGGCAAGCGCGTGCGGCCCACCGTGCCGATCGTCGGCGACGCGCGGCGCGTGCTGGATGCGCTCAACGCCGCGCTGCGCGAAGCGCAGGCGCCGCTGGCCGACCATGCCGACTGGTGGCAGCGCATCGCGGGCTGGCGCGCGCGGCGTTGCCTGGCCTATGCGCGCGATGGCCGGCGCATCAAGCCGCAGTATGTGATCGAGACCCTGAGCCGGCTGGCCGGCGATGCCATCATCTGCTCCGACGTGGGCCAGCACCAGATGTGGGCCGCGCAGCATTACGGCTTCACGCAGCCGCGCCGCTGGATCAACTCGGGCGGGCTCGGCACCATGGGCGTGGGCCTGCCCTATGCGATGGGGGTCAAGCACGCCTTCCCGTCGCGCGACGTGATTGCCATCACCGGCGATGGCTCGATCCAGATGTGCATTCAAGAACTGTCGACGTGCAAGCAGTACGACCTGCCGGTCAAGATCGTGCTGCTCAACAACGGCTACCTGGGCATGGTGCGGCAGCTGCAGCACGTCGAATACGAGCGGCGCTACGCGCAGTCCTACCTGGAAGCGCTGCCGGATTTTCCCGCGCTGGCGCGTGCGTATGGCCACATCGGCCTGTCGGCGACCACCGAGGCCGAGGTCGAACCCGCGCTGCGCGAGGCGCTGGCGCAAACCTCGCGCACGGTGCTGCTCGATATCCGCGTGGACGGCAGCGAGAACGTCTGGCCGATGATCCGCGGCGGGCGCGGGCTGGGGGAGATGTTGCTGGGGGAGAGTGCGGTGCTGCCGGCGTCGGGGGCGTGATACTGCATGCCCGAGCCATACCGTATTGTTATCGCGCCCGGCGAAAAATGATAATAGACCTGTGGTAAGGCGCTTCGTAAAGTTACAGCGACAGAGGCAATCGCCCTCTTGTTTCCCCAACTTCACGACATCGAGGAATCACATGGATCCGACGCCACAGGAAATGGAAGCCACCCGCATCGCGCGCTGGGGCAAGGTCAAGCCTTACGGCGAGACCTTCATCGAAAGCCGCCTGCCGGGGATGAAGAAGAACATCTACAAGATCATGAACCGCGGCGTGCTCGAGAACAAGGGCGTCGAGCCCGCGATCCCGGGCAACCACCGCTTCGGCGTGACCTTTATCGAAATCCCGGTCGGGCAGGGCGCCAGCCTGCACGCGCACAAGACCGAGGAAGTGTTCTGCCCGCTGAATGGCCAGATGGAAGTGATCTGGGGCGAGAAGGGCCAGTATTCGCTGATGCTGAACCAGTGGGACGTGATCTCGTGCCCGATCGGCGTGATGCGCGGCTTCCGCAACCCCAACGACCACGCGCTGGTGGTCTACTCTGTGGTGGGCGGCACCGACGAGGAATGCGGCCGTATCGCCTGGCACCCGGACGTGGTCAAGGCGGCCGAGTCCACCGGCCTGGTCTACGGCGACGACGGCTACATCAAGGAAAGCGCGGCGGACTCGGCGCAGCCGCGCTCCGAAGGCTGACGACGTCCGCGGCGACCCGGAGGCGTGGTCAACGAGCAGGCGCCTGCGGCATCGAGCGGGGCGTCATCGCGACGTCCCGCTCCGCGCCAGATTCCATCCCCACTTCCCACAGGAGCTGACCACACTATGACTTCTGCTTCCGTAGCCCGCGCAAGCGCCGCTTCCGCGGCGTCCCCGCAATCGATTCCCGCCACCCCCGAGGCGCTGCTGGAAGCCGTGCTCAAGGCCAATGCCGGCACCGCCGACGCACGTACCCGCACCATCCTCGATGCCCTGATCCGGCATGCGCACGCGTTCGCGTCCGAGGTGCAACTGACCTATGAAGAACTCCACGCCGGCCTGGACTTCATGGTCCGCATCGGCCAGGCCACCGGCCCCAAGAAGCACGAGGGCATCCTGCTGGCGGATATCCTGGGCCTCGCCACGCTGGTGCTGCTGATGGACGCCAAGGCCGTGCTGGCCGCCGGCGGCACCGAGCCCGCGCTGATCGGCCCGTTCTGGCGCGCCAACCAGCCGGTGCGGCCCAACGGCGCGCATATCGCCACGCCCGACACCACCGGCGACCCGCTGACGGTACACGGTCGCGTGGTGTCGATCGACGGCACGCCGATCGCCGGCGCGCGCATCGAGACCTGGCAGGCCGCGCCCAGCGGCCTCTACGAGAACCAGGACGACCACCAGGAAGACATGAACCTGCGTGCCGTGTTCGAGACCGACGCCGAAGGGCGCTTCTGGTTCGAAAGCGTGCGGCCGTCGGGCTATGGCGTGCCGATCGACGGCCCGTGCGGCGAACTGCTGAAGCTGCAGAACCGCGACCATATGCGCCCGGCGCACCTGCACTTCATCGCCATCGCGCCGGGGCACAAGGTGCTGACCACGCAGATCTTCGATGCGCTGGATCCCTATGCCTTCAGCGACGCGGCGTTCGGCGCGGTCGGTTCGCTGCTGCGCGACTTCGAGCCGGACGGCAACGGCGGTTTCCGCCTCGATGTCGAACTGAAGCTCGAGCCGGGCGAGACGCGCCTGCCCAAGCCGCCGCTGCCGTGAGCCTCGCTGGCTTGCGCCGGTAGCGCAAAGCGGCGGCCTGGGCCGCCGCTTTGCCGTTGTTGCCGGGTCAAGCGCCAATCTTGCGCCTGGACCAATCTGCCACGATCTCCAGGCACTGCTGCATTTGCCGCGGCTGCCCGAGGTAGTAGTGCGTGGCGCCCTCGATGCGCACGAATTCCTTGTCGGCGGTCGCCAGCGCCTCGAATACCAGTGGGTTGTGCGTCGCGGGCACGGCGTCGTCGGCGCCGTTCTCGATCTGCAGCACCGGCGTATGGCGGATGCGCGCCGCGTTCACCGGGCCCTTGATGTTGGAATGGTCATACGACCATTGCGACAGCCAGCTGCGCAGCGTCGAAAAACGCGCCAGGCCCACCGGCCCCGAGTTGACCACGCGAGGATCGCCCAGGTAGCACCAGTCCGCCTTGCGGCCGTTCGGGTCGATGCTGGTATCGCGCCAGCGCACATCGCACATGGTGCGATGCACGACGAAGCCGCGTTCCAGTTCCGTGCCGCCGCGTTTGAGCCGCGCCAGCATGT
Organism: Cupriavidus taiwanensis; assembly: GCF_900249755.1. Taxonomy (NCBI): domain Bacteria; kingdom Pseudomonadati; phylum Pseudomonadota; class Betaproteobacteria; order Burkholderiales; family Burkholderiaceae; genus Cupriavidus; species Cupriavidus taiwanensis. Next base: position 2,080,765 of record NZ_LT976854.1, on the reverse strand, counting down.
CGATGGCCCAGTCGCTGATGCGGCGGTTGCGTGCGCGTTGCGCCTGGCGGAAGCGCGCGATGAACTCCGCGGTGTACGCCGGCTGATGCGGACAGCGCGGGTCGTAAATATCGAGTTCCAGGTCGCGCCGGTCGGGATCGAGTTCGTCGGTGACGGACGGGTCGAGCCACTCGGTCAGGGTCTCGGGGCGGCTCAGGTGGGCGGCGACGAAGATCAGCGCATCGGCCGGTATCAGGCGCGCCTGCGTCAGGTCGTACGGATCGCCGGCCGGCGTGTGCGTGATGGTCGGGCACTCGGCCTGGGCCTGGTAGAACAGCGACAGCGCGCCCCCGCCCGACCAGCCGACCAGCACCACCTTTTCATAGCCGAGCACCTCGCGCGCATGGCGGATGTAAGCGCCGAGGTCGAACGCCACTTTCTCCATGATCAGCGCGGTATCGTTCTTCGCGTAGCGGCTGGCGGCGCAGATCACGTGCATGCCGGCTTGCGCCAGTGCAGTCGGCATGGGCATCAGCTGCAGCGTGGACGACGGGTGCATGAACAGGTAGACCACGCCGGACGGCGCGCCGCGCGGCACCAGCCGCTGCCCTTCGAGGAAGGTGTAGCCCTGGCTGCCGGCAAAGCCATAGGTCTCGGCCATGCCGGCCGGCTCCTGGAACTGGATGGTGACCGGCAGCCGGTCGAACTCGTATTTGCGTGTGAGGTCAGGCATTGCGCATCTCGTGGTGAGGTTCTGGATAGGGAAAGAGGAACGCCCGCGCGCGGATGTCTCCGCAGTGCGTGTGAGCGTTTGCAGGGACGGCCGCGTACAGGCGCCCATCGTGAATGGGCGCCGCGTCGCTGGCGTGGCGGGTGTGGCGCGTGTTGGCGTTGTTGCGCGCTGCTGCGCGTTCAGCCCGGTCCGGGTCGTTGCGCCGCCTCGCGCTGCTGCCGCGCGCTGGCTTTCTCCGCCACCCATTCCGCGCATTGGCGATGGGCGCTCTCGCGCGCCGCGCGGGCGTGGTCCGGGTCGCCGGCCGGCGTGGTCAGCTCCAGGCGAATGCCGTTGGGGTCGAAGAAGTAGATCGATTCAAGGAAGTGATGGTCGGTCACGCCCAGCACTTCGACGCCGGCGGCACGCAGCCGGTCGCAGGCCTGCAGCAGGTCCTCGCGCGAGGCCACGCGCAGCGCGAGATGGTTGACCCACGGCGGCGTGTTCGGAGAAGGCAGCGCCGCCTGGTCGTCGCCCAGGTCGAAGAAGGCGATGCAGCCGCCGTCCTGCATCTCGAAGAACAAATGCGCGTACGGGCAGCGTTCGCCGGTGCTGGGCACCACGTCGGCGCGGACCATGTGGACCAGCGGCAGGCCCAGCAGGTCTTCATAGAAGTGGCGCGTCTCCTCGGCATCGCGGCAACGCCAGGCAAAGTGGTGCAGGCCGTGCACCGGCACGCCGATGCCGGGCGCTGGCCGCTCAGGTTGGTTGGGCAGGGACATGGGTCGGCTCCACGGTCAGTAGTCTTGCGGCGCGCCGGCGCGGATCGGCTCCGGGCTGATCAGCACGGCGTCCGCGTCGCAGTACACCCAGTCGCCCGGCCGGAACGTCACGTTGCCGAAGCTCAGCGGGATGTTGTCGGCGGCGCCGGGCTGCTCGATCGCATTGCGCAGCGCCGTGGTCCCCAGCGCCTTGACGCCGATATCGATGCCGTTGACGGCCTTGCTGTCGCGGATCACGCCATGGATCACCAGGCCGGCCCAGCCGTTGCCGGCCGCCAGCGCTGCAAGCCGGTCGCCGAAGACGCCGATGCGCAATGAGCCGCCCACGTCGACCACCAGCACGCGCCCCTCGCCGGGCGTGGACAGCTGGCGCAGCACGGGCCGATGGTCTTCCTGCACGCGCAGCGTTGCGCAGGGACCGGCAAACTGCTCGCGCAGGCCGAAGCTGCGGAACTGCAGCTGGCACACGGAAGTGGTGTCGGGGTGATCGTCGGAAAGATCGCTGGTAGAGAACATGATCGTCAGGGTGAGGAATGGAAGCGCGCTGGCAGTCCCGCGGCAACGCCGTTGCCGGTTCCGGCCGCGCCTAGTTGAGTGTGATGCCGGCCTTCTTCACCACCTCGCCGTATCTTGCATAGTCGTGGTGGATCTGCCGGCCGAAGTCTTCCGGCGTATTGCCGACCGGGGTAATGCCCAGCTCGAGCATCTTGCTGCGTATTTCCGGCTGGTCCAGCACCTTGCGGATTTCCTGCTGCAGGCGGGTCACGACAGCGGCCGGCGTGCCCGCCGGCGCGAGGATGCCTACCCAGGAATCGACGCTGAAGTTCTTCACTCCCGATTCCATCAGGGTCGGCACCTCGGGCAGCGAGGCGACACGGTGGCTGCCGGTCACCGCAATCGCGCGAACCTGCCCGTTCTTCACATACTGCGACACGCTGGCGACCGCCGTGCACAGCACCGGCAGCGAGCCGCCGAGCACGTCGGTCAGCGCCTGCGAGCCGCCCTTGTAGGCGATGTGCTGCAGCTGGATGCCGGCCTGTTCGCGCAACAGCTCGCCGGCGAGATGGCAGGTGGTGCCGGTGCCGGAACTGCCGAACGACAGCCCCGCGCCCTTGCTGGTGCGCGAGTACGTCACCAGCTCGCTGAAGCTGCGCGCCGGAACGGAAGGGTTGGTGACGAAAATCAGGGTGGCATCGCCGATCTTGGTCACGGGGGCGAAGTCCTTCAGCACGTCGAAGCGCGGCCGGGTGATGTGCGTGCCGGTGACCAGCGCGCCGTCGAAGCCCAGCAGCAGCGTGTAGCCGTCGGCACCGGACCGCGCCACGATCTCGGCGCCGATGTTGCCGGAGGCGCCGGGACGGTTGTCGACGACCACGTTCTGGCCCAGCGACTGCCCCAGCTTGTTGGCCACCAGGCGCGCGCTGGCGTCGGTGACGCCGCCGGGCACGAACGGCACCACCAGGCGGATGGGACGGCTGGGGTATTCCTGCGCGCCGGCGATGGCGGGCACGGCGGCGAGCATCGTTGCGGTGATGCTTAGCAGGCCGAGGAGGGTTCTCGGATAGCGCATGCGGTCTCCTGTCGAATTATCGTTCTGAGGGCGGCGATACCACGCCGCAGTCCATTCTAAGGACCGGTGCGCGGCAGCATGTGCCGTTTGCATGGAAGATGCGCCGGGCAAAGCGCGGCTTGTTTCGCCTTGCCCGGCCTGTGGCAGCACGACGTGCTGCGCGCCTGCGCACTCAGAACTTGTGCCGCAGTCCCACGCCGAAGGTGTTGCCGGTGCCGGCGGTGGTCAGCTTGTCGTAGAGGTAGTTGGCATAGACGTCGGTGCGCTTGGACAGGTCGTAGCTATAGCCGATCGCTGCCGTGGTGCGGTTGAAGTCATCCAGGGTGCGGCGGTCGTTCCGCGTCCAAGCGTAGCTGGCATTGAGGCGGCCGGGTCCGAGCGGCGCCGAGACCCCGGCCTGGTAGGTATAGGTGCGCACTTCGGAGCGCCCGTTCTTCGTCATGTTGAAAGTGCCGAACAGCTTCAGCACCTTGAAGTCGTACGAAGCGCCGGTGAACAGCACCTTCTGGCTCGGCTCCAGCGCCGTGATGGCCGCGCCGGTCTTGGTGTGGTTGCCGCCCACGGCCAGGTCCAGCGGGCCGTTCTGGTAGCGGATCATGGCGCCCATGTTGTTGGTGCCATTGTTGGTGGCGGCCTCGCCCAGTCCGTAGATGAGCTGGAAGCTCAGCCCGCCAAAGTTCGGCGACAGGTAGCGCACCGCGTTGCTCCAGCCGGTATCGCCATGGATCAGGCGCCCGAACGTGGGAATCCAGTTCTGCACGTTCAGCGGCGAGAAGCGCGTCGAGCCGGCAAAGGGATTGAACTGCCCGGTCAGATAGAGCATGGGCGTGGAATTCCGGCCGATGCGCAGCTCGCCGAACTTGTTCGAAGACAGGCCGACATAGGCGTTGCGGGCAAACATCGCGTCGACCGGGCTGCGGCCCATCTCGCCGGTGTCGGGGCGGAAAAAGCTCTCGATGGCAAACACCGTGCTCAGGCCGCCGCCCAGGTCTTCCTCGCCGCCCATGCCCCAGAACGGCGTGGTTTCGCCACCGTTGTCGAGCTGCCAGGAACTGCGCGGCGCGCCGCTCGGCTTGATGCTGCCGACATAGGTGTCGATCAGGCCGTAGAGCCGGACCCCGCCGGCATGTGCCGTGGCCGAGGCGCACAGACAGGTGAGCAATGCAATGGTCAGGCTGTGCTTCAGGCAATGACGTGCTTCCAACATCTTCTCCTCCACTCTCTCTTGTTATGAATGCGAAAAAAGGAACACGGCCGGCGCGCTGGCACACAGCGCCGTTGGGCAACGGGCGGCAGGCAGGTGGCGCTTGCGTCTACCGCGGGGTTTCCGGATGCGCGTCGTCCCGAACCACCGGGTTGCGCAGGGTGCCCAGTCCGTCGATCTCCACCTCGACCACGTCGCCGGGCCGCATGTGGACCAGCCCCGGCACCTTGAACAGGCCGTACTGGCGCGACAGGTCGCGGCCGGCCACGTCGTCGGGCTGCGGCTTGAGCGCACCCGGCGTGCCCATCGCGATCAGGTCGCCGGGCCGCAGCCTGTAGCCCTCGCTCAGGTAGCTGATGACCCTGGCCACGCCGCACAGCATGTCGTCGAGCCGCGCGCGCTGGCGCACCACGCCGTTGAGGCGGGTCAGCACCGAGTGCGTGGCGGGATCCCCGAACTCGTCGGCGGTCATCAGCCACGGCCCGTACGCACCCGAGGCTTCAAAGTTCTTGCCCAGCCCGAACTGGCGGTTGTGCACCTGGTACTCGCGCACCGAGCCTTCGTTGATGCAGGTGTATCCGGCCACGTGCTCCAGCGCGCGCGCTTCGGGGATGAAGCGTCCCGGCTTGCCGATAACGACCCCCAGTTCGCCTTCGTAATCGAACGCGCGCGCAACGGCTTCGGGCGGGGCGACGATCGCTTCGCCCGCGCCGACGTAGGACGCCGGCATCCGCAGGAACAGATGCGGATAGTCGCCGTTGGTCTGCAGCCCGGTTTCGGCGAGGTGGCTCTTGAAGTTCAGCGCCAGCGCCCACATGGCATTGGGGCGCTCGAGAAACGGCCTGAGCCGCACCGAGTCCAGCGCGCGGTTGCCCGCCACGCCGGCCGCGGCCTCGCGCAGCCGCGCCAGGCCGTGCTCGCTTTCCAGGATCGCGATCAGGCTGGAGGGCAGCTCCGGGGCGATCTGCGCGACCGCGACGAAATGCGTGGGGCTGGTGACGACGCCAAGCGCAGTGGCGTTGCCGTCCGCATAAGCAATGATCTTCATGTTGTGGGCTGGTGCAGCGTGTCGAAGGAAGGCGGGACCAGGCGGCTGGCCGGGTTCGTGTCTGGCGAGCCGGCAGCCCGCCGCCGTTGAGGACCCAGCGTAAGCGCGCAGCGGCCGATCGACGTGACCCGATAGCCCGCAGGTTTAACCGGCAGTCCAAAAATTTCGTGGGCGCGTGCCGGGCATGGCGAGGCAGGTCCTAGACTCGCGCTGCATCAGGAATGGGCTCGCAGTAGCGGATCTGCCGTTGCCGGCCCGCATGCCAACAGCGCAACGCTCCGGGAGACGAGCCATGAAGACGGTCAGGCGGGTAGTGACAGGTTTGCAGCACGGCAAGGCGGTGATCGCCTCCGATATCGAAGTGCCGGAACGCGCGCCGGCGCTGGCGGGCGGCGTGACCACGGTGCCCTTGTGGGGCGCGGCGGCGGCGCCCGCAGTGCCGAATCCCGGCGAGGCGGCGGATGCACCGAAGTTCTCGCCGCCACCAGGCGGCTATCACTTCTCGATCTTCAGCGTGCCGCCGCTGGCCGAGGCCCTGCGCGCCCAGCCGCCGGCCGACCCGGAACGGGCCAGGGAAGAAATGGAGCGGGACATTCCCGGGCTGCTGGAACTGATGGACCCCGAGGTGCCCGGTATGCATGCGACCACGTCGATCGATTTCGTCGTGGTGCTCGGCGGGTCCATCACGCTGGAGCTGGACGGTGGCGTCGCGACCACCTTGCACGCGGGCGACACGGTGGTCCAGAACGGCGTGCGCCATCGCTGGATGAACCACGGGACCGAACGCGCGTGGCTCGCCGCGGTGGTGCTCGGTGCACGCAGCGCGGCGCCGCGCTGAAAATCGGACGATCTGATAAGCGAGCCGACGCGCCGAGCAAGGGCTGCCGCACCACCGCGGGTATCGTCGGACCGATCGCCACGTGCGAGCGCAGCGCCGGGACCGGCAGTGACCGACCGGACAAAACTTGGGGGAAAGCAAGTGACCACAGAGACAACCAACATCGGCCAGGCCAATGCCTGCGATGACGCCGACGCATCGAACCTCGACGCCATCCGCCGGCTTGCAGCCGGGGTCGGCACCGGGCTCAGCCGGCGCGGCATGCTGAAGCTGGCCGGCATCGGCGGGGCGTCGATGCTGGTGGGCGCGACCGCGCACGCCGCATCGGGCAGTGCCGCCGAGGGCGAGGGCAGCCAGCTGCGCGTGTTCGACCCGAACCAGCATGGCAAGGTGCACACGCTGCGCTCGACGCCGCAGACGGTGCGCGTCGGCGAGCTGGACCCGGCCGCGCCGCCGGTGCTGGAGATCGAATCGGGCGATGTCGTGCACTACCCCGACACGTGGGTGCACTGGGGCAACGAAGCGAAGTACGGCATGTCGTTTGCCGAGCGCAACGTGGTGCGCAAGCGCTATCCGCAGGGGCCGCAATCGCTGGTCGGGCCGGTCAGCATCAAGGGCGCGATGCCGGGCGACGTGATCGAGTGCAGGATGCTGCGTCTGCGCCCGATCGACTGGGGCTGGAATTCGACGGTGAAGGGCATGGGCGCGTTGCCGGGGGATTTCCAGGAACCGTACCTGCACTATTTCCGCTTCGACGCCGAGCGGCGCCATGCCGAATTCGCCGCCGGCGTGCGCATTCCGCTGGCGCCGGTGCAAGGCGCGATCGCCGCGCAGCCCGCCGGCGACAAGCCGACCAGTGCGTTGCTGCTGGGTGCCAACGGCGGCAACCTGTCGCTGCCGGCGCTGGTCGAAGGCACCGCGCTGTTCGTAGCGGTGCAGGTGCCCGGCGCGCGCATGTGGACCGGCGACTCGAACGCCGCGCAGGGAGACGGCGCGGTCAACCAGACCGGCATCGAAACCGCGATGGAAGACCTGCGCATCCAGTACGTGCTGCACAAGCGCATCGCGCTGAGCGCGCCGGTGGCCGAAACGCCGACGCACTGGATCGTGCTCGGCTCGGGGCCAAGCCTGGAAGATGCGCTCACCGCCGGGCTGCGGCAGATGATCGGCTGGGTCAGCGCGGCCACCGCGCTGTCCTGGCACGACGTGTATGCGCTCTGCAGCATCGAGGGCAGCTTCCGCGTGACGCAGTACGCCAACCAGACGCAGAGCAACTACCGCTTCCAGTCGCCCAAGGTGGTCCAGGCCATGCTGCCCAAGCGCATCTTCAGCGCGGCGCGGCAGGCGCAGATATCGCAATCGCTGCGCGCCGGGGCCTAGCGCATGCTGACGGGGCCTGCAGCGCACCGCAGGCGTTCCTTGCTTCCTTCAATGCCCGGCATGCCCGGGCCGTGACCATGGTCTCTCTTCAACCGGAAATCCGCGCTGCGCAAGCGGACGCTGCGCCGTCGGCGCCCGACGGCGCGCAGCGCCTGCCCTGGCGCGTCTACCTGCTGTGCGGGCTGGTGGCGTTCCTGGACGGCTTCGATACTCAGTCCGTCGGCCCCGCGGCCGATGCCATGGCGGCGTCGATCGGCATCGACATCCAGGCCTTCGGCCCGCTCTTCAGTGCCTCGCAGATCGGCTTCCTGATCGGCGCGGTGACGTTCAGCGCGCTGGGCGACCGCTTTGGCCGCAAGCGGCTGCTGGTGGCGGGAACGATGCTGATCGCGCTCAGTTCGCTGGGCACCGCGCTGGCGGGCTCGTACAGCCAGCTGCTGCTGATCCGCATCCTGGCGGGCATCGGCCTGGGCGGGGTGGCCCCCAACTTTATCAGCCTGGCGTCGGAGTTCACGCCGCCCGCGCTGCGCGCGCGGGTGGTCACGCTGCTGTGGGCGGCGGTGCCGATCGGCGGCATGGCGGGCTCGTTCCTGAGCGCCTTCACGCTGCCGCGCTTCGGCTGGCAGGCGATCTTCCTGCTGGGCGGGGCGGCGCCGCTGCTGCTGGTGCCGGTGCTGGCGTGGCTGCTGCCGGAATCACGCGAAGTGCAGCGCGGCGGGCAGCACGATGCCGGCCCCGCGCCGCGCGTGGCGCCGCTGCGCACGCTGTTCGGCGAGGGCCGCGGCACCGCCACGGCGTGGCTGTGGCTGGCGTGCTGGATGACCTGGACCGTGCTGGTGGTGGTGGGCGTGTGGACCCCGGCATTGCTGCAGCGGGCCGGCTGGAGCGTGCCCGTTGCCGCATCGATGCTGGGCCTGCTCAACGCCGGCGGCGTCGCCGGCACGGTGCTGATCAGCGCCGCGCTGCGCTACGTGTCGCCGCAACGGGCGCTGGTGGTCGCGCTGACCGCGGCGGCCGCGTCGATCGCGTGCCTGGGGGCGCTGGCGCAGAGCGTTGCGGCCGTCGCCATCGCCGCAACGCTGGCCGGCTTCTTCTCTTCCGCCGCGGGCGGGTCGCTGCTGGCGCTGTCGGCCAGCCTCTATCCGGAACGCGTGCGCGCCACCGGTGTCGGCTGGTCGATGGGGGTCGCGCGCATCGGCGCGGTGCTGGGCCCGCTGGGCGTCGGAGTGCTGGTCGGCTGGCAGTGGCCGCCGGCCAGTATCTATGGCGCGATCGCGGTGCCCGGCGTCATCGCTGCGGTATCGGTATTGCTGCTGAGCCGCACCCCCACCTTCCGCGCGGCGATCCGCTAGCCACCATGCCGCGATAGCGGGGAAGACTTCAAGACGTTGAAATACGAGAGACCCATGAACACCGAACAATCCAATCTCAATTGCCTCACGCTGATCAGCTACCGCCAGGCCAGCCAGATCCTCGAAAGCGCCATGCAGCAGGCGCAAGCCCACGGCAGCGCACTGAGCTTTGTCGTGGTCGACAGCGCCGGCCACCTGGTCGCCGCCGCGCGCATGGACGGCGCCCCCTTCGTCACGATGGAAGTGGCGCGCGGCAAGGCCTTTGCCTGCGTCGCCACCGGCGGGCAGTCGGGGCGGGCGCTGCGCCAGCGCTATGTCGATCATCCGATGGTGTGGGGCAATATCGCGTCGCTCGGATACGGCGCGCCGCTGCTGCCCGCCATCGGCTCGCTGCCGGTCTGGGTCGATGGCGCGCTGATTGGTGCCGTGGCGGCCAGCGGCGGCCAGGCCGAGGTCGAGGAAGAGACGCTGACCCGCGCGATCGAGTCGATCGGCGGCTCGGTGACGCCGCCCGTGCGCGCGCAATAGCGCAATGTCATCGCCATTGCCATCGCCGTCCAAAGGAGGATCGATGCTGACCGTCTGGGGCCACCGTGGCTCGCCTAACGTGCAGAAGGTGCTGTGGGCCTGCGAGGAGCTGGGCTTGCCCTATGTCCTGAAGGAGACCGGCGGTGCCGCCGGCGGCACGGACACGCCCGAATACCTGGTCAGGAATCCGAACGGCCGCGTGCCGACGCTCGAAGACGATGGCCACACCGTGTGGGAATCCCACGCCATCCTGCGCTATCTGGCCGCGAAGGATCCGCAGCGGCGGCTGACCTCGGACGACCTGCGCGTGCGCGCCACCATCGATCAATGGATGGACTGGCAGTGCGCGCACCTGGCGCCGGCCGTGCGCGCGCTGGCGGTGCTCGTGGTCAAGCCCCGCAGCACGCCGCCCACTGCGCAGGAAATCGACGCCGCGCGCGACGGCATCGTGCCGCTGCTGCGGCTGGCCGACCGCGCGCTCGGCCGCTGCGATTATTTCGCGGGACAGCAATTCACCATTGCCGATATCCCGCTGGCGATCAGCTACAACCTGTGGAAGATCATGGAGCCGGCGTGCGCGCAGTTTCCTGCGCTGGACGCGTGGTACGCCCGCATCGGCCAGCGCGCCGCCTTCACGCCGATGACCGGGCAGCGGCGCGTCTAGCGTTCACTGCCGTTCCAGCAGCGCGAGATCGGTCGCGCGCCGGCGGAATTCGCTCGGCGACAGCGCCATGTGCCGGGTGAAGAAGCGCGTGAAGTTGCTGTGGGTGCCGAAGCCGAGCTCATCGGCCAGGTCGGTCAGCGGCCTGTCCGTGGTGGCCAGCCAGCGCGTGGCGATGCCCAGGCGCAGGCTGTCGATGTAGTGCCGCGGCGAGACCCCGACGCAGCGGCTGAACTGCGAAAAGAAATGCGAACGCGAGATGCCGGCCGAGCGCGTAATGTCGCCGACCTTCGGATTCTCGGCAGCGTGCTCGTGGATATAGGCGATCGCCTTGCGGATGCGGCGGTCGCTCGGTCGCGTATGGCGCAGCGCCGCGCCCGCGGCATCGAGATTCGCATAGTGCCGCACCACCGTGTCCACCACTGCCTTCAGGCGTTCCTCGCACAGCCCGGGCGACGCTAGCGAGTGCATCGAGATCGCGGCAACAAGCAGCTGCACGTTGTCGCGCAGCTCGTCGACCAGCGCGACCCGCGGTGCGGGAAACAGGTGATCCAGGTGCAGCGCGGTATGCGGGAATTCGCTCGCCAGCCAGGACGGATTCAGGAACAGCGACAGGATCGTCGCGGGGCCGCTGTCGCTGGGATGCTTGGCATGCACCACCCATGGATTGAGCAGCACCACCGAGTCATCATCGACCGACAGCGACACCTCGCCTGACTGCAGGCACGTATCCGCGCCACTGAGCTTGATGATGACGTTGAACTCGCGATGGGCGTGCTCGACGATGGGCTGCCCGGTCGTGTTGATCGTGGCACGCCCGAACTCGCCCTGCAGGATCTGCGCCATGTACCGCTCTGCCATCTGCTACTCCTGTTGGTTCAGTCGATCGGCCCGCCTGCGAAGGGCAACCGGCCCCGCGATGCTGCTGCGGCCGGCATGGCCGACGTGAATGTACCGGGGGAGTGTGGCGGGCAACAATTGGGGTTGCTGCGGAGACCGCAGCACGGTGGGTGCGCCGCGCGCCGCTATCGCCCCTGCTTCTTCTGCACCGGTTCGGGCAGCGGCAGCGCGGTCTGGTACTTCACCTGCTTGAGCGCGAAGCTGGAGCGGATGCTGGCGACGCCGGCCAGCCGCGTCAGCTTGTCGACGATGAAGTGCTCGAGCGCCTGCACTTCAGGCACCAGCACCCGGATCAGGTAATCGGAATCGCCGCTCATCAGGTAGCACTCCATCACCTGCGGCAGCGCCAGCACGGCGCGCTCGAACGATTCCAGCCCGGCGCGCGTCTGCTTTTCCAGGCTTACCTGGATAAAGACATTGACGTTGAGGCCAAGCTTGCGCGGATCGAGCAGCGTCACGTGCTTGCTGATCAGCCCGGACTGCTTCATCACGCGCACCCGCGCCAGGCACGGCGAGGGCGACAGGTTGACGCGCGCGGCCAGCTCCACGTTGGTGAGGCTGGCATCGCGCTGGAGCTCGGCCAGTATCCTGAGGTCGGTCTTGTCGAGTTCGATCATGGCAAATCGTGGTTGACGGCAATGGCCTCAGCCTGGCGTTGCGGGGGCGGGCTGCCGGTGGTGGTCGACGACGGTGCGCGAAGCGAGCAGCTGCTCGATGCGCGCCTCGTCGAGGCCGGCCTCGCGCAGCAGTTCGACCGAATGCTCGCCGAATGCGGGCGGCACGCGGAAGCCGCTGGCGTTGTCGCCATCGTAGCGGATGGCGCGGTTGGCCGCACGCACGGTGCCGTAGTCCGGATGCTCCATTTTGTAGAAGACGCCCAGATGCCGCACCTGCGCGTCGTGGTCCAGCTCGTCCAGGCGCAGTTCCGGCGCCGCCGGCACGTCGTGCTGCTGCAGCCGTGCCATCCAGGTATCGCGGTCGGCGCCGGCGAAGACCGCGGCGAGTTCGGCGGCAATGGCGTCATAGCCCTGCACCCGGCTCATGCGGTCCGGATACGCCTGCGCCAGGTCGGGGCGCTCGATCGCGTCGAGCAGGCTTTGCCAGAACTTCTCCGGCGACGACAGGTGGATGCCGATGCGGCGCCCGCACCGGCACGTGACCAGGTAGGACTGCGACTTCGACGCGCGGCTGAAGAATTCCGGCGCGCTGCCATACGCCGACAATTGCCCGAGCGGCTCGGTCGCCAGCGCGATCATCGCTTCCAGCATCGACACCTCCACCTTCCGGCCGCGGCCGGTGCTGGCGCGCTCCACCAGCGCGCCGAGGATGCCGATGCAGGCGTAGAGGCCCGAGATGGTGTCGGACACCGGCGGCCCCGGCACGCGCGCATCGCTGCCGCGATGGAACATCGACATCCAGCCGGACAGGGCCTGGCCGACATTGTCGAAGGCGGGGCGGTGCGCATAGGGGCCGTCGGCGCCGAAGCCGGTGATCGAGCAATGCACCAGCCGCGGATTGACCCGGTGCAGGTGGGCGGCGTCCAGCCCCAGCTTGCCCTCGCTGCCGGGGCGCATGTTCAGCAGCAGCACATCGGCGTCGCGCAGCAGTTCCTGCAGCACCTCGCGGCCCTCGGGCGTGGCGAAGTCCAGCGCGAGCGAACGCTTGTTGCGGTTATGGGATTGGAAATGCCCGGCGTACATGCCGCCGTCGAAGGTGCGGAACGGGTCCACCACCCTGGGCGACTCGATCTTGATCACCTCCGCGCCAAGTTCGCCCAGCAACTGCGCGGCCAGCGGCGCGGTGATAAAGCGGCCGATCTCGATGACGCGGATGTTCTGCAGGATCTTCATTGCGGCTCCTTCGGTACCAGGTGCGCCGACGCTTCTTCCTCGGTGCGCACCCACAGCGTGTTGGCGATGGGGTTCTCGATCTCTTCGGCCAGGTGGCCGAGCAGGCCGATCGCGCGGCTGGCCACCGCCAGTCCGCGGCACAGCTTCCACGACAGGCCCAGTTCGGAGGCCAGCGCGCCGATGGCGCCGGTGGCGTTGACGGGCAGCCGGCCGGGCTTGCCGAAGGCGCGCTCGGCCTCTTGCGAGATCGCCTGCATCAGCGTGACGTAGGGCCCGGCCAGGCCCTGTTCCTGCGCGATCGCGAACAGCCTGACGGCACGCGGATCGACCGGCTTGTGCACGGGGTGGCCGATGCCCGGGATCGGCAGGCGCTGCTCCCGGTGTTCCTGCACGATGCGCGCAGCCATCTGCGCCGCGTCATACTGCGCGGCCGTGCCAAGCGGCTGCACGCCCTGCAGCAGGCGCGCCGCGCCTTCGGCGGTGCCGGCAAAGGTGGTGCCCATGCCGCACAGGCCCGCCGCAATCGCGGCCTGCATCGATTCCGGCGCGCCCAGGTAGGTCAGCCGCGCCACCATCGCCGAAGGCGTCATGCCGTGTTCCACCAGCACCGCCAGCAGGGCGTTGAAGACGGTCGACTCGGCCGCGCCCGGCTTCCTGCCGGTGATCTCGAGGAAGGCAAAGTCGCCCAGCGCAAGCTTGCCCAGCACGTCCTGGCACAGGTCCAGTCCGCGCACCGTGATGCGATCGGCCGTGCTCCAGCCCATCTCCGATCGCAGTGGGGGTTGTTCCATGGTGTCTCCTGTTGGAATTGGTTGGCGCACCGGTGCTCAGCGCTGCGGCGCCTGCGCCGACACGATCGCGCGCGGCAGCAGCAGGATCAGCGCGCAGCACAGCAGCAGGCAGGCGCCGAGCACGTAGGTGCCGCTGTGGACGTTGCCGGTGATGTTCTTGGCGACATTCGAGACCATGGCGCCGGTGATGCCGGCCAGGCTGCCGACCGAATTGATCATGGCCAGCCCCGCCGCCGCCGCGGCGCCGGTGAGGGCGCGGCCCGAGAAGATCCAGAACAGCGGCGCCACCCCCAGGATGCCGGCCGCGGCCACGCAGATCAGCAGCAGCGACAGGGGCAGGTGGCTCGCCAGCGCGGCGCTCAGGATCAGTGCGATGCCGGCGCAGCCTGCCGGAATCGCCGCGTGCAGCCGCCGTTCGCCGGTGCGGTTGGCATGCATGGCATTGGCGACGATGAACGCGCCCGCCACCACGTAGGGCAGCGCGGACAGCAGGCCGATGTGGTAGGCGTTGTGGATGCCGCTGGCCTGGATGATCGACGGCAGCCAGAACGAGAGGCCGTAGAAGCCGGTGTTCATCGCCAGCAGGATCGCGCACAGCAGCCAGATCACCGGGCTTTTCAGCGCCGCGCCGAAGTTGTGCGCCTTGTGCGCGTTGTCGGTGGCAAGGTTGCGCTTGACCAGCGCCTTCTCTTCGGCGGTCAGCCAGTGCGCGTGGTCGACCGAGTCGGTCAGCCGGGCCAGCACCACCAGGCCCAGGATCACCGCGGGCAAGCCTTCGATCAGCAGCATCCACTGCCAGCCGCGATGCCCCAGCGTGTCCTGCATGTTCTGCAGGATCCAGCCCGATACCGGGCCGCCGATGCACAGGCTCAGCGGCAGCGCGAACATAAAGCCGGCCAGCACGCGGTTCTGCTTGTGCGAGGGGAACCACTGGTTCAGGTACAGCACCACGCCCGGAAAGAAGCCCGCCTCGCAGACGCCCAGCAGGAAACGCAGCACGTAGAACACGTTCGCCGGCGTGGTGTGGAACAGCGTCGCCAGCGGGCCGATATACATCATCGAGATCGAGACGATGCCCCAGCTGATCATGATGCGCGAGATCCAGCGGCGCGCGCCGACGCGGTGCAGCACCAGGTTGCTCGGCATTTCGAACAGCACATAGCCCCAGAACAGCATGCTGGCCGCCAGCGCGTAGACGTTGTCGGTCAGGTCCAGGTCGCCGAGCATCTGCAGCTTGGCGAAGCCGATGTTGACGCGGTCGAGGTAGGACACCACGTAGCAGACGAAGAACAGCGGCACGGTGCGCCAGAACACCTTGTCGTACGCGGTCTTCTCGAGATCGGGCAACACGGCCTCGATCGGGCTTTGCTGGATGCTTGCGGCCATCAATGTCTCCGTTTCGCTTTGCGCGTTTCGTTATGGTCCCGATCGCCGCCGAGTTGCTCGACCTGATTGTAGGACAATACCAGCGATCGCATGCGCTGCTGTGCGGCCATGTTCTGGCGCCAGAAGCAGAAAATGCACGACGTGTCGCTTGTTTAGTCAACACGCCCGCGCTCATCCCGTGTTCGATGCGGCGCTTTACTGTCCGATGAACATACGATGTTGTAGGACAATAGTGTTCGTCAGCGTGGGATACAATCAGGGTTATCGCGAGCCCAGCCCCCTGATATGACCAATACGTCCGAACCGCAGCGCAGCACGCTCGAGTATGTTGTCGATACCCTCAGGCAGGCCATCCTGAGCGGACGGCTGGTGCCCGGCCAGCGCCTGGTCGAGGCCGACCTGACGCGCGAGCTCGGCGTCAGCCGCGGCCCGGTGCGCGAATCGTTCCGCCGCCTGGCCGCCGAGGGGCTGGTCGAGAGCGTCCCGAACCAGACCACCATGGTGCGGCGCTACACCCACCTCGAGATGAAAGAGCTGTTCGAGGTACGTGCCGAACTCGAGGCCCTCGCGGCGCGGCGCACCGCCAGCCGCATGGACGAGGCCTGTGTGCGCGAACGCTTCCTCAACGCGACCCGGCCGATCTGGGAAGACCACCACGCCATGAGCCCGGCGGCCTACTTCGAAGAGAACCGCCGCTTCCACCAGGCCATCGCCGACGAGTGCGGCAATGCGCAGCTCACCGACTTCATCGGCCGGCTGCAACTGCCGATGATCATGTTCCAGCTTGGCAATGCCATCCACGGCGAAGCGCTGCAGGAATCGGTCAATGAGCACCGCATGATTGCGCAGGCCATCGTCAGCGGCGATGCCGACAAGTCGGCGCAGCTGATCCGCGAACACCTGCGGCGCGCCAGCGACTTCATCGACCGCATGCCGGCGGACTCGTTCCGGCCGTAAGCCAGCTGCCGGTGGCGGCATGCGCTGCCGGCAACCCGAGCGCTGCGCAGCATCGTTGCGCGTGAATGGCGCCTGCCGCAGCGTCATATGCCGCAACCGGCAAGCCGCGCGTGGAAAGTCAGCACCTCGTGCCGCAGGCCTCTCCATAGAATAAAAAAAAGCCTACGGAGACTTGCCATGACCGACCTCGCGTCCCCCCATACCCGCTTGCTCGACCTCGCCCTCGCCCACGCCGCGCGGCAGCGCGACGACGATCCGCAGGAAACGCAGGAGTGGCTGGAGGCGCTGCAGGCGGTGGTGGCGCAATGCGGGCATGAGCGCGCGCGCTACCTGCTGGGCCGGCTGCTGGATGCGGCGCCGGCGCTGGGGGTGTCGACCCTCGCGCAGAGCAATACGCCCTACCTGAACACCATCCCGGTCGAGCGGCAGCTGCCCTATCCCGGCGATGCCGCGATGGAAGAGCGCATCACCGCGATCGTGCGCTGGAATGCGCTGGCCATGGTGGTGCGCGCCAACAAGGCCTATGGCGAGCTGGGCGGCCATATCTCCAGCTATGCCTCGGCCGCGGACATCTTCGAGGTGGGCTTCAACCATTTCTTCCGCGGCGCCGATGCCGGCAACGGCGGCGACCTGGTCTACTTCCAGCCGCATTCGGCCCCCGGCGTCTACGCGCGCGCCTTCCTGGAAGGGCGCCTGTCCGAGGCGCAGCTGGACAACTTCCGGCGCGAGTCCGACGGCAAGGGGCTGTGCTCGTATCCGCATCCGTGGCTGATGCCGGAGTTCTGGCAGTTCCCGACCGGCTCGATGGGGCTGGGGCCGATCCAGGCGGTGTACCAGGCGCGCTTCATGCGCTACCTGGAGCATCGCGGGCTGCAGGTCACGGCCGGCCGCCATGTCTGGGGCGTGTTCGGCGACGGCGAGATGGACGAGCCCGAATCGATCGCCGCGGTCCCGCTGGCCGCGCGCGAGCAGCTCGACAACCTCACCTTCGTCATCAACTGCAACCTGCAGCGCCTGGACGGGCCGGTGCGCGGCAATGGCCAGATCGTGCAGGAGCTGGAGGCCCTGTTCCGCGGCGCCGGCTGGAACGTGATCAAGGTGCTGTGGGGCAGCGCCTGGGACCCGATCTTCGCGCGCGACCACAGCGGCGCGCTGCTGCGCGCCTTCGCCGCCACCATGGACGGGCAGTTCCAGACCTACAAGGCCAAGGACGGCCACTACGGGCGCAGCCACTTCTTCGGGCAGAACGAGGAACTGAAGGCGCTGGTGGCCCACATGACGCCGGAGGAAGTGGCGGCGCTCAACCGCGGCGGCCATGACCTGCGCAAGCTGCATGCCGCCTTTGCCGCGGCGCGCGCGCACAAGGGGCAGCCCACGGTGATCCTGGCCAAGACCGTCAAGGGCTACGGCATGGGCGATGCCGGCCAGGCGCAGAACACCACGCACCAGCAGAAGAAGCTCGACCTCGACGCGCTCAAGGCCTTCCGCAGCCGCTTCGGCCTGGACCTGTCCGACGCCGACCTGGAAGCGATGCGCTTCTATCGCCCGGCCGAGGACAGCCCCGAGCTGCGCTACCTGCGCGAGCGCCGCGCGGCGCTGGGCGGCTACCTGCCGGCGCGGCGCTGCCGCGCCGATGCCGTGCCGGTGCCGCCGCTGGCGCAGTACGGCCAGTTCGCCGTCGACGCGGCGCAGAAAGAGATGTCGACCACCATGGCGATGGTGCGCATGCTGACCGGGCTGCTCAAGGACAAGACACTGGGCCCGCGCGTGGTGCCCATCGTCGCCGACGAGGCGCGCACCTTCGGCATGGCCAGCCTGTTCCGCCAGGTCGGCATCTATTCGTCGCAAGGACAGCTGTACGAGCCCGAGGACGCGGGCTCGATGCTGTACTACCGCGAGGAAGTCAGCGGCCAGATCCTGGAGGAGGGCATCACCGAAGCCGGCGCGATGTCGTCGTGGATCGCCGCGGGCACCGCGTACAGCACCCACGGCACCGCCATGCTGCCGCTCTACATCTACTACTCGATGTTCGGCTTCCAGCGCATCGGCGACCTGGTCTGGGCCGCGGGCGACCAGCGCGCGCGCGGCTTCCTGGTCGGCGCCACCGCGGGGCGCACCACGCTGTCCGGCGAAGGCCTGCAGCACCAGGACGGCACCAGCCACGTCATCGCCGCGACCATTCCCAACTGCCGCGCCTATGATCCCGCCTACGCCTACGAGCTGGCCGTGATCGTCGACGCCGGCATGCGCGCGATGATGGAGCGGCAGGAAGACGTCTTCTACTACCTGACCGTGATGAACGAGAACTACGCGCAGCCGTCGATGCCGGCCGGCGTGGAGGGCGATATCGTGCGCGGCATGTACCGGCTGGCGCAGCCTGCGGGCGGTGCGCGCGGCAAGGTGCGCC
Source organism: Cupriavidus taiwanensis (assembly GCF_900249755.1). Lineage (NCBI taxonomy): Bacteria > Pseudomonadati > Pseudomonadota > Betaproteobacteria > Burkholderiales > Burkholderiaceae > Cupriavidus > Cupriavidus taiwanensis. Next base: position 2,062,420 of record NZ_LT976854.1, on the reverse strand, counting down.
TGCTGGGCAGCGGCGCGATCCTGCGCGAGGTCGAGGCCGCGGCGCGCATGCTGGCCGACGACTGGCAGGTCGACAGCGAAGTGTTCAGCGTGACCAGCTTTGCCGAACTGGAGCGAGAAGCGCGCGAGGTGGCGCGGCAACGCCTGCACCAGCCGCAGGCGGAGATCGCACCGAGCCATGTCGAGCAGCTGCTGGCGGGCGATGCGCCGGTGGTCGCCGCCACCGACTACGTGCGCGCCTATCCGCAGCTGATCGCGCCCTATGTGCGCGCACCGTTCACGGTGCTCGGCACCGATGGCTATGGCCGCAGCGACAACCGGCCGTCGCTGCGCCGCTTCTTCGAGGTGGATCGCGCCTATGTGTGCGTGGCGGCGCTGCGGGCGCTGGCGGCGCAGGGCGAGATCCCGGCGGAGCGGGTGGCGCAGGCGCTGGCGCGCTACGGCATCGACGCCGGCAAGCCGGCGCCGTCAATGCTCTGAGCGGGCGCGCGTGGCGGCGCGGCACGGCAGCGACGCCGCGCCGCGCCTGCCGGATCAGCGTGCCGAATCCAGGACTTCTCCATCCTTCTGCACGGCCTGCGCCTTCATGTAGCTTTCGATCAGCAGCTGGTAAGCCGGGAAGATCTTGGTGTAGATCTCGGCCCATTGCTGGGCATCGTCGCGATGCCACGTGCGCTGCAGCTCCGACGCGACGGCCGCGGTATCCATCGGCACCACGCCCGCCTGCACCACGCGCGCCAGCGTGATTTCCTGCGCCATCTTCGAGTACGTGCCCGAAGCATCGACCACGGCGAAGACCCGGTAGCCGTCAGCCACCGCGCTGATCGACGGGAAGGCCATGCACACGCTGGTGATGGTGCCGGCGATGATCAGGCTCTTCTTGCCGGTGGCTTCCACCGCGGCGACGAACTCGGGGTTGTCCCAGGCGTTGATCTCGCCCTTGCGTGCCACATACTTGGCGTGCGGCGCGTTCTCATGGATCTCCGGGATCAGCGGACCGTTCGGGCCTTGCGGCACCGACGCCGTGGTGATCACCGGCATCTTCGACAGCGTGGCCATCTTGGCCAGCGCCGCGGCGCGCAGGCGCAGCTCCGGCATGGGCATGTCGCCCACGGTCTGGAACAGGCCGCTCTGGTGGTCGATCAGCAGCATGGCGGTATCGTCGGGGTCGATGGCCGGGCGCTTGCCGTTGAAGTTGGCAGGGCTGCTCATGGTGGGTCTCCTTTGGAAGGGGGATGCGTGAACATCAGGTAAAGGGATGACTGCCAGGGACGACTGCGGCTGGCTGGACCTGGTACCGGGAACTCGGCGTACTCGCGCGGGTGAAATGAATCTAGGAGGTCGGCGCGCAATCCGCAACTATTTCAGCCGCGCTGCAGTCGAGGGCATACTGCCCTGCATCGCGACGGCGGTCGATACCGAATGCTGATGGCGTCCGAACAAAAAAGTGATTGGATGTGGTGATCGGGCGCGCATAAGGTACTGGGTTCAGAACGCTGCTTTCGCGGCGAATCCCCTGCGTCCGACGCAGCCGAGTTCAAACGCGAAGCCCAGTCGGAATTCATGCACCGGGGGTACTTCCCATGGTGTGTAAGGAGACGATGAATGGCCCGGCCCGCAAGCCAGTCGCGCAATCCCGACGCGTCGGACCCGCTGCCGTCGCTGCTACGCCGCCGCGTGCTGCATGCGGCCATGCTGGCGGGGTTCGGCAGCATGCCGCCAGTTGGGCTGGCCGCACCGGCGCAAGCGGGGCAGCGTTGGGCGCCGGGCGGTACGGTCCGGATCGTCGTGCCGTTTGCCGCGGGCGGCACCGCCGACCTGGTTGCGCGGCTGCTGGCCGAAGGCCTCGCCAGGCGCCTTGGCCAGCCGGTGATCATCGACAACCGCGTCGGCGCCGGCGGCAATATCGGCATCGTCAGCGTTGCGCGTGCGGTGCCCGACGGCCGCACGCTGCTGCTGGCGTCGACGGCGTTCCTGACCAATCCTGCGTTGCACCCCGACAGGCCGCCGTACGATCCGGTGCGCCAGTTCGCTGCGATCAGCGAGCTGGTCAGCGCACCGGACTTGATCCTGGTACGGTCCGGCAGCCCGTTCTCAAGCCTCGGCGATCTGATGGCCAGGGCGAAGGCAAGTCCTGGTACCGTCAGCTATGCGACGCCGGGCAATGGCAACAGCGTGCACCTTGGCGCCGAACTGCTCTGGCAAAAGGCCGGCGTCAAGTTGCTGCATGTGCCCTACAACGGCGCCGCGCCGGCAATCCAGGCGGCGCTGGGCGGGCAGGTCGACTGTGCCCTCAGCGCGTTGCCGCCGGCCTTGCCATTGCTGGCCGCGGGCAAGCTGCGCGCGCTTGCCGTGGGCGGCACCGCGCGCTGGCACACCCTGCCCGGCGTGCCGACGATCGCGGAATCCGGCTTTGCCGGGTATCGCTCCGAAACCATGCAAGCGCTTTACGCGCCGGCGGGCACGCCCGCGGCCGCGATCGATCGCCTGCACCGCGACGTCACAAGCGTGCTCGCCGAAGCGGCTGTGCGGCAGCGCCTGGTGGAAATGGGCTTCGCCGTGGTGGCGGGTTCCCCCGAAGCACTGGCCCGGCGTGTGGCGGAGGAAGCTCCGCGCTGGGCCAGGGTGGCGGCGACAGCGAAGATCCGCGCCGACTGAGCACGGCACGCCCGCTCAGAAGGTATAAGCCGCCGACAGGTACGTGAAGTTAGTATTGCGCCCGCCCGCCGTGCGCAGCACCGGCGCCACCTCCACATGCACCAGCCCGGCGTTGACCGTGACATGGCGGTCCACCTGCCAGAACACGTCGAAGGCGAGCTGGCTGCCGGTGTAGCGCCCGGGGCGGCCCGCGGTGCCGGCGATGGGGACGGCGGCCGCGGTATAGACCGCATCGCCGGTGGTCTGGCGCCAGATGAAATCCCACGACACCGTCAGCCGCAGCGAGGCGGTGGGCCTGAGCGTCAGCGACGGCTGCAGGTCCAGCACGTTGGAGGCGCCGACCAGGCCGGCCTGGTTGAAGTAGGCCAGCTTGGGGAAGAGACCGCCGTAGGTGCCAAGCCGGCCGTCGGCGGGATCCTTGTCGCCGCTGCCGGCGGTGGCTTTCACGCCGGCGCGCACGTTCCACCCGGCCACCGCGAAGCCGTAGCCCGTATCCGTCGAGACGCCCCACGCGCGCAGGTCTTGCCTGCCGAAGCTGCCGAACTGCGCCAGCGCCTCCCAGTCCCAGTCCCACCGGCCCTGGCCGCCGAAGATGCGCCCGCCCACGGAATGGCGGCGCTCCACGCCCGCGCCGACGCTGTACAGCGCGCGGCTGTTCTCGAAGCCCAGGTAGTACAGGTCCACGCCGGATGCCGGCACGAAGCTGCGCGGGAATGTCGTGTACACGCCCCAGAAGCCCTGCGCATGATTGGGGTGGTCATCGAAGTTGCCGGCCTTGAGCAGCACGGGCCGCGTGGCGAAGGCATCGATGCGGACGTCGCTGGCCTGGCCGCCGAGGCGGACGCCGTCGAAGGCGCGGCGCACGTTCGGGGCGTCGCGCACTGACACCAGCCGCTGCGAGCCGAACGCCATTTCCTGCCGGCCCACGCGCACGCTGGGATCGGCCGCGGCGTTGCCGGACAGCGGCAGGCGCGCGTCGACAAAGGCCTGCTGCAGGTCCAGCCGGTCTTCATACGGCGGCATGGCCACATCCTTGCCTGCGGCGAGGTGATTGCCCAACTGGACGAAGGCGCGCAAGCGTTCGCCCGCATGCAGGTCGGCGTGCAACAGGATGCGATGCAGCAGGTAGCCGTCGGCGTCGGGGCCCGGCGTGCCGAAGTTCGGTGCCGAGTAGTGCTCGAAGCGTTCGCGGATCTCGCCGCCCAGGCTCAGGTAGGTATCGGGCCCGCCAAGCGGGATGTACTTGATGGGGTCCCACGGATCGCGGCGCGTCGCGTCAGCGCCGGCGCCCTGCAGGTAGCGGTAGTCTTCGTCGTAGCGCAGCGGCTTGTAGGCAGGCGCGCCAGCCGCTGCCGGCGCCTGCGCCAGCGCGTTGGCCGACACGGCGAACAGGGCGAGCGCAAGCGCGGGATGACGGGCCAAGGGGATGCTCGCTGCGTTGGGTTTGGCTGCGGTCTGGCTTTGCTTTGACTTGCGGGGCCGCGCCACCGACCCTTCAAGCCAACATAGCACGCCGCGCCGGCAACGCAAGCCGCATCCCGCCGGCTCGATGCGCCGGCACGCAATGCGGCTACCGTTGCGGGGCGGCCACGCGCAGCATTGCCAGGTAGCCCGGCTTGATTTCCAGCCTGGCATCGAGGCCCTTTGCCTGTAGCAACTGGTGCAGGCGCGCCAGCCGGTAGCAGGGCACCGACGCCATCATGTGATGCTCGGCGTGGTAGTTCACCCAGTATGGCGCCAGCAGCGCGCGTTCGATCCAGCCGGCGCGCGTGGTGCGCGCCACACGCCACGCATCGCCCGCGGGCAGCACCGAATGCTCGGCAATGTTGCGGATGCGCGTGACCGCCTGGAACCAGGTCAGCAGCGGCAGCAGCCACAGCAGCGGATAGAGCCACCAGAACCCGGCCGCGGCCAGCGCCGCCAGCATGATCGCGTTGACCAGCAGCGGACGGCCGAGCCTGGCCAGGAACGTGGCCCGCCGCTCGCCCACCGGCATGCCGGCGGTGCCGGCGGTGCCGGCGGCGCCGCGCAGCTGTGCCAGGCGCTGCTTGAGCCCGGTGCGCCCGCTGAGGTCGCGCAGCAGCTTGCGCCGCAGGCTGGCGCGCGTGGTCGGGAAGGGCGCCGACAGCGGCAGGTCAGGGTCGCGTTCGGTCTGGGCGTGGGCGTGATGCTGCAGATGGTAGCGGCGATAGGCCAGCGTTTCGGCGCCGACCGGATAGGCGCACAGCCACTGGCTGAGCCACAGGTTGAGCTTGCCGTCGACGGCCAGGCCGCCGTGCGCGCCCTCGTGCATCAGGATGGCCAGCCCGAGCTGGCGCGAGCCGATCACCATGATCGCCAGCACGATGGTCAGCGGGTTGGGAAACATCGCCACCAGTGCCATCATCGCGGCGATGGTGGCCCAGCAATGGGCAATCATGCCGATGCCGCGCCAGGTCGAGCGCGCGCGCACCTGCGCGATCTCGTCGGGGCTCAGGTAGCGCGTCAGGTTGACGCGGCGTTCGGCGCTGTCGTGGTCTGGAGCAGGGGCTGCGTGCATAAGGTCTCCTGTGTGCTGACGCCGCGGCGCTTATTCCGCCGGCCGCGGCGGGCGCCGCGACACATGCGCGGCGATCGGCGCGCCGCTGTCGCGTTCGGCCACCGCCTGCTTGAAGCCGACCTCCTGCGCGCGTTCGCGGAACCACAGTCCTTCGGGCGAGTGGCGCGCCACGCCGTCGAACAAGGTGGCGAACATCTGCGTGTTGTTCAGGCCCATGTTGTCATAGGCCTGGTTGACCACGGTCTTGGTCATCATCAGCTGGTTGCGCGGAATGCCGCGCAGGCGGCCGACCAGGCGCTCCACCGCGGCATCGAGCCCGGCTTCGGGAACGGCTTCGAGCGCCAGGCCGATGCGCACCGCCTCGCGCCCGTCGATCAGGTCGCCGGTCATCATCATGCGCTTGGCCATCTGCGGGCCGAGGCGGTAGACCCACATCGCCGGCGTCGGCACGCCCCAGACCCGGGCCGGCGGATAACCGATGCGCGCGTCCTCGGCCATGATCAGGAAGTCGCAGCACAGCGCGATATCGGAGCCGCCGGCCACCGCCGCGCCGTGGACGCGGGCCACGGTGGGCTTGGACGCGCGCCACAGCGACATGAAGTCCTGCGTGTTGCGCCACATCGCGGCGAAGTCGAGCGTCGGGTCCCACGGCATCTCCTGCGAGCCGCCGGTTTCGCCCTTGCGCTCGGCATAGTGCTTCAGGTCATAGCCGCCGCAGAAGCCCGGGCCGGCCCCGCGCACCACGATCACGTGGATGTCCGGGTCGGCCTCGGCCTGCTCGACGGCACGGCGGATCTCCGCCGGCATGCCATGGGCGATGGCGTTGAAGTGCTCGGGGCGGTTCAGCGTGATGGTCGCGACCCTGCCGTCGGCGTCGTACCGCAATGTCCGGAATGTCATCGTCTACCTCGGGATGGTGTGTGCCGTGCCGTTGGCGAAAGCGGCATCGATCTGTGGTTGGGTAAAGCCGAAATGCGTCAGTACGGTACGGGTGTGCTCGCCCAGCGCGGGGGCCGGGCCAGGCGGCGGCCGCCGCGTGTGGTTGAAGCGGGCCACCGGCAACGGCAGCGTCGTGGGCCCGGTGCTGGCATGGTGGTGCGTGGCCAGGAACTGGTCGGCGGCAAGCTGCGCATGGCTGCGCAGCTGCGCCGAGGTGCGGGCGATGCCGCACGGCACCCCGGCCGCCTGCAGCCGTGCCACGGCCTCGTCCGTGGACAACGCGGCCAAGGCCTCGCCGCCGAGTTCGCGCAGCGCGTCCCAGTGGCGAAAGCGCGTTGGCATGTCGCAGAAGCGCGGGTCGTCCAGCAAGGCCGGCAGCGCGAGCGCATGGGCCCAGCCTTCGAACTCGGCCTGCGACAGCATCACGATCACCACCCAGCCGTCGCGGGTTGCCCACGGGCGGTAGACGGTGGCTAGCATCGATGGCGGCGGCGTGACCTGGAAGGTCTCGCGCGCATGCACGTCGACCCAGCCAAAGGCGACGGCGGCCTCGAGCATCGACAGGTCGACCACGCTGCCGTGCCCGCTGCGCGCGCGTTCGAACAGCGCGGCGCTGACCGCCTGCGCGGCATACAGCCCGGCGATCTTGTCGCAGATGTACTGCGGCAGCAGGTGCGGCACGCCGTTGTCGTCGCGCATCGCCATGCCGGACTCGGCCTGCAGGATGGGGTCGTAGGCGCGCTCGCCGCGGCAGGGACCGTCCTGGCCGAAGCCGCTGATGCGGGCGATCACCAGGCGCGGGTTGAGCGCATGCAGCACCGCCACGCCCAGCCCGAGCCGGTCCATCACGCCCGGGCGGAAGTTGTGGACCAGCGCGTCGGCGCTGCCGGCCAGCTGCCTGAGCATGGCGACGCCGCCGTCCTTGCCCAGGTCCAGCCCCACGGATTCCTTGCCGCTGTTCAGGAACGCATGCGCGGAGCTGAACTGCGGCGCGCCGATGACACCGAGCATGCGCGCGCGGTCGCCCTCGGGCGGCTCGACCTTGATCACGCGCGCGCCTTGCTGGGCCAGCAGCTGGGTCGCGAAAGGCCCGGCGACAACGCTTGTAAGATCGATGATGGTAAGACCGTCCAGGGGGCGCATGGGGCTTGTCCGGTGATGGCGATGTGGCAAACTATAGGAAACGATGCAAAAAACTGCAACATTGAATTTGACACCAAAGTCTGCCGCGGTCTCTGCCGCGCTCGGCAGCGAACTGCCGCCCGTCAGCGCGGGCACGCTGATTCTCGACCTGGTGTCGACAGATCCCGGCCGGGTCTACACGGCCGCGGAACTGTCGCTGGCGGGCACCGCGTTCGGCATCGAGGCCACCGGCATGCGCACCGCCATGGCGCGGCTGAAGGCCGACGGGCGCCTGCAGCAAGTCGGGCGCGGCGCCTACGTGCTGGGCCCGGACAGCGTGGCGCTGCAGCAGCGCCTGGTGACGTGGCGCAGCGTGCCCGAGCGCCGCGAGCCCTGGCGCGGCGCGTGGCTGCTGGCCATCGCCAGCGCACGCGAGCGCGCCGACCGCGCCGCCTGGCGGCGCACGCTGCAGGCGCTGGACTTCGATGGGTTCAAGGAAGCCGAGCCGAACCTGTTCGTGCGCCCCGACAACCTGCGCGGCGGCGCCGAACAGGCGCGCGCGCGGCTGGCCGAACTGCGCCATGCGCCCACGCTGCTGGTGGCCAGCGCGCGCGATCTCGACGCCGCACGCGACCAGCGCTTCCGTCGGCTGTGGCAGGCCGCGCGAATGACCCGCGAGCACCTGGCGATGGCGGCGGCGCTGGAGCGCTACACGGCGGCGGTGGCAAAGCTGCCCGATGCCGCGGCGGCGGCGCTGACGCTGCAGGCCGGGCGCGAGGCGGTGCGGCGCATCGTGCATGACCCGCTGCTGCCCGACGAGTTGTGCCGCATCGACGCGCTGCAGACGCTGATCGCGGCGATGGACCGGTTCGACACGCTCGGCCGCGCGGTGTGGCGCCGGTTCCTGGCGCAGGCCGCGGGGGCTGACGCGGGCTGACCGCGGTAAGCGAGGCCCCGGCGCGGCGACGGCGCAAAAAAAAGCGCGGCACCGGTACCGGTGCCGCGCTTGTCATTGATGCCGCTTGCTTACTGCTTGCCGTCCTTCGCGTACACGCGCTCTCCGGCCACCCAGGTCTCCAGCACCTGCGTCTTCCAGATATCGGCAGGCTTGACCTTGAACAGGTCCTGGTCGACCAGGATAAAGTCCGCCCACTTGCCCGGCTCGAGCGAGCCCAGCGTCTTCTCCTGGTGCTCGGCGTAGGCCGCGTCCAGCGTGAAGGCGCGGAAGGCCTGCGCCAGCGTCATGGCTTCTTCCGGATGCCAGCCCTTGATGGGGCGGCCTTCATGGTCGGTGCGGGTCACCGCCGCGTGCAGGCCGTAGAACGGATTGGCCGATTCCACCGGAAAGTCCGAGCCGCCGGCGATCACGGTGCCTTGCCTGAGCAGCGTCTGCCAGGCATAGGCGCCCTTGATGCGGTCCTTGCCGACGCGGTCTTCGGCCATGTTCATGTCGCTGGTCGCATGCGTGGGCTGCATCGACGCGATCAGGTCCAGCGTCTTGAAGCGCGGGATGTCCGGCAGCGCGATCACCTGTGCGTGCTCGACGCGGTTGCGCAGTTCGCGCCCGCCCACGTCCTTGTACGCCGCTTCCATCGCGTCGAGCACCTGGTGGTTGGTGGCGTCACCGATGGCGTGGATGTTTACCTGGTAGCCGGCCTTGATCGCGGTCTTGACCGCGGCCTGCATCGCGGCATCGCTCATGAACAGCAGGCCGCTGTGTACGTGGTCGTCCGAGTACGGGGCCATCAGCGCCGCGCCGCGGCTGCCGAGCGCGCCGTCGCCATACAGCTTGACCGCGCGCAGGTAGTAGCGGTCATTGCCGTAGCCCGACAGCGGGCCCTTGGCCGACAGCGCCTTGAAGTCGTCGCCGGTGTCGCGGATCATGCCGTAGATGCGCGTGGTCAGCTTGCCCTGGTCGGCGAACTCGCGATAGATGCGGTCTTCGGCAACGGTCACGCCGGCGTCGCCCGCGGCGGTCAGGCCGAGCGCGTTCATATGCTTCAGCGCGGCGGCCAGCGCGGCGCGGCGGTCGTCGTCGCTGTACGGCGGGATCACGTTGTTGACCAGCGCCATGGCCTTGTCGACCAGCACGCCGGTGGGATTGCCGCTGGCATCGCGCTCGATGCGCCCGCCGGCCGGGTCTTTGGTGTCGCGCGTGATGCCGGCGGCCTGCAGCGCCTTGGTGTTGAGCCACGCGGCGTGGCCGTCGACGCGCACCAGCCGCACCGGCCGGTCCGATACCGCGGCATCGAGCTCGGCCGCGGTCGGGAAGCGGCCCAGCTTCCAGTTCACCTGGTTCCAGCCATAGCCCAGCAGCCACTTGCGCTGCGGGTTCTTGTCGCCATAGGCGCGGATCATGCCCTGCGCCTCGGCCAGCGTGCGCGTGCCGGACAGCGAGATCTCGGTGGTCTTGAAGCCCAGGCGGAACACATGGCCGTGGGCGTCGATCAGGCCCGGCAGCAGGGTCTTGCCGTGGCCGTCGATTCGTTGCGCGCCGGGATACTGCGCGCGCAGCGCGGCGGCGTCGCCGGTGGCCAGTACCTTGCCCTGGTCGAATACCAGCCCGGTGAAACGGGTGACCTGGTCCTGCTTCAGGGTATAGCCCTGCACCGATTCCACCAGCGTGGGCGCGGCGTGCGCGGGCAGGCCCAGGGCCATGCCGGCGCCGAACGCCAGCAGGCTCATGCGGATTGCTTGTTTCAAAGCGATGCTCCTTGTTGTTGTGCTGTCTTGCTTGGTTGCTGCAAATTGCCAGGCGCCCGGGAACGGCGCCTATTCACCGGCCGCCGGCACGGCGGCGCGCGTCGCGGCGGCATCGCGGGCCGGCAGCGCGGGGAATTTCATCTCGGCATAGGGCACGAAGCGCGTCTTGCGCGCGATGCGGTAGCCCAGCCAGATCAGCAGGAAGATCGGGATGCCGATGTAGGTGGCGGCCACGCTGACCCAGTCGATCTTGCCGCTGGTAAAGGCCTGGTAGTTCTGGCCCAGCGTCACCACCAGGCACAGCGCGAAGGCGAAGATCGGCCCGTAGGGAAAGAACGGCGAGCGGTAGGGCAGGCGGTCCAGGTCAAGCCCCTGCGCGACGAAGCCCTTGCGGAAGCGGTAATGGCTGACGGCGATGCCCAGCCACGCAATGAAGCCGGTCATTCCCGACAGGTTCAGCAGCCACAGGTACACCGACTTGCTTTCGAACAGCGAGGTCAAAAAGCACAGCGCACCGACCGCGGTGGTGGCCAGCAGCGCCGCCAGCGGCACGCCGTTGCGCGTCAGCCGCGCGAACACGCGCGGGGCGCGGCCCTCGGTGGCCAGGTTGTACAGCATGCGGGTCGACGCATACATGCCGGAGTTGCCCGCCGACAGCACGGCGGTCAGGATCACCGCGTTCATCACGCCGGCGGCAAAGGCCAGCCCCGCATGGCGGAACACCAGCGTGAACGGGCTCACGCCGACGGTCTGCACGTCGCTCTTGAGCAGGCTGGGGTCGGTGTAGGGGATCAGGATGCCGATGATCAGGATCGCCAGCACATAGAACAGCAGGATGCGCCAGAACACCTGGCGCACCGCGCGCGGGATGTTCTTGGCCGGGTCGGCCGATTCGCCGGCGGCCACGCCGATCAGTTCCGTGCCCTGGAACGAGAAGCCGGCAATCATGGCCACGCCGATCAGCGCCGGCAGCCCGCCGACGAAGGGCGCATCGCCGGTGGTCAGGTTGGCGAGCCCGTGGCTGCCCGACATGTCGCCGCGCAGGATGCCGAAGATCATCAGCGTGCCGATGCCGATAAAGGCGATCACCGTCACCACCTTGACCAGCGCGCACCAGTATTCGGCCTCGCCGAAGCCGCGCACCGAGATCGCGTTGAGCGCGAACATCAGGCCCAGGAACAGCGCGCTCCACAGCACCCCGGGCGTGTCCGGGAACCAGTACTGCATCACCAGCTGGGCCGCGGCCAGTTCCACCGCGATCGTCACCGCCCAGTTGTACCAGTAGTTCCAGCCCAGCGCGAAGCCGAAGCCCTCGTCGACATAGCGCGCGCCATAGGTGGCGAACGAGCCCGACACCGGCATGTAGGCCGCCAGCTCGCCCAGGCTGGTCATCAGGAAATACACCATCGCGCCGATCAGGATGTAGGCGGCCAGCGCGCCGCCGGGCCCGGCCTGCGCAATGGTGGCGCCAGAGGCAACGAACAGTCCCGTGCCGATGGAGCCGCCGATGGCGATCATGGTGAGATGGCGTGCGCGCAGGGTGCGGCGCAGCGTGGGCGCAGGTGCGCCGGGCGAGGAAGGCTGGGAAGGTTGGGTCGGCATCGGGATCCGGTCAGGGCGCGCGCCCTGCCCATGCAGGGCGCGAAGGCGCGCAACTATGCCGGCATCGCCGGGCGGCCGCAAGCTGCGCCAGGCGCCAGCCGCACGGGCGGCGACACATGCCGCAGGGGCCTCCTCCCGGTGCTACCGGCCGGTATATTGGGCGGCATCATAAGAGAAATCGCTGTGCAGGGAAAGCCGCTGCCCAGCTTGCCTTGCCCGGCCACCCGCGCGAAGTGCCGCACGCGCCGCCGGAGGCCGGCCCGCCCGCCGGACCTGTTGCGGTGTAGGACAAACTCCCGGCGCGGACAGGAATGGCACCGCTGCCGATGCCGGCGCGCGCGGTATATCTTGCGAAGTAGCAGGCACCGCACGCCGGCCGGTGTGAGGAACCGGCCCATCCCCGTTCCTTTATTCACCGGTGCAGGGAGACTGACGGATGTTCCAGACGCACAGCGATGTTCCGCCCGCTGCCCGGCGCGCGTTGACCGCGGGGCGTGCCGGCACTCGATGGTGCCGCCGCGCGGGCCGGCTGGCGGCGATCGTGCTGGCCGGCCTGATCGGCACCGCGGTGCTGGGCGGCTGCGCCAGCCTGCCGGCGCAGGCCGGGCGCACCCCGTCGACCGCGCCGGCCAATACCAGCGACACGCCCCTGGGCAAGGTGCTCGCGCCGCGCCTGGCCAAGCGCCCGGGCGAGTCGCTGTTCTACCCGCTGCAGTCCGGCCCCGACGCGCTCGCCGCGCGGCTGGCGATGGCGCGCGCGGCGCAGCGCAGCCTGGACCTGCAGACCTATATCTTCGAGCCGACCGGCACCGGCGCAGCGGTGCTGGGCGACATCCTCGACGCGGCCGACCGCGGCGTGCGCGTGCGCATGCTGCTCGACGACCTGCATACCGGCGGGCTGGACAAGGTCCTGTCCGCGATCGACTCGCATCCCAATATCGAAGTGCGGCTGTTCAACCCGTTCGCCAACCGCAGCGTGCGCTGGCTCGAAATGCTCGTCAGCTTCAACCGCCTGGACCGGCGCATGCACAACAAGACGATGACGGTGGACAACCAGATCACGCTGCTGGGCGGGCGCAATGTCGGCGACGCGTATTTCTCGGCGCGCACCGACATGGACTTCAGCGACCTCGACGTGCTGGTGGCCGGGCCGGCCGTGCCGCAGGTGTCCGCCGTGTTCGACGAATACTGGAACGACGCCTCGTCCTATCCCGTGGTGGCACTGATCCCCGCAGGCAAGGAGACGCCGGTGGAGATGCGCAGCCTGCGCAAGCGGCTGGAGGCGCGCGGCGACCAGGCGGTGGCCAGCCCCTACGTGCAGGAGCTGCTGGATTCCGGCCTGGCCAAGGGAATCGAGAGCGGCCATATGCCCGGCTACTACGGCAAGGCCGTGGTGGTGTCCGACAAGGCCGCCAAGATCACCCACCAGACCCACGACGACCCCGGCCACGCCACCGCCCGGCTGGAGAAGATGATCAGCGCCGCGCAGAAGGAGGTGCTGCTGATCTCGCCCTACTTCGTCCCCGACGACGACGGCGAAGCGTGGCTGATCGCGCTGGCGCGGCGCGGCATCCGCGTGCGCATCCTGACCAACTCGTTTGCCGCCACCGACGTCAGCCCGGTGCACGCGGGCTACGCGCCGCACCGCAAGGCGCTGGTGGCCGCCGGCGTCGAGCTGTACGAGCTCAAGCCCAGCGCCTATGCCGAGCTGGCCAACCGCGGCAAGGCCGCGCGCGGCTCGCGCTCGCGCGCCTGGCTGTCGTCCAGCCGCGCCAGCCTGCACGCCAAGAACTACATCGTGGACCGGCGCCTGGTGTTTATCGGCTCGCTCAACATGGACCCGCGTTCGGCCAGGCTGAATACCGAGATGGGCGTGGTGCTCGACAGCCCGGCGCTGGCCGAGCGCATGACCCGGTCCACCGAGGACGGCCTGCTCGACATGGCCTACCGCGTCGGCCTGCAGACCGATGGCGACGGCGGCAACCCGCGCCTGACCTGGACCACGCGCGAGAAGGGCAAGCTGGTGGTCTACGACAGCGAGCCCGGCATGGGCCCGCTGCAGCATCTGGGGATTGGCGTGTTGCGTGTGCTGCCGATCAAGGAAGAGCTTTAAAACGGACCCGGTGCGCGCCAGGCGGCTTTCCTGAACCGCGGTTTGGGGGTATTTTTTGCGGCACCGTAGCTCCCCTCCAGAGGACACCCATGAAAGCTGCAGTGCTGCATCAACCCAAGACGCCGCTGGTGATCGAAGACGTGGCCATCGGCAAGCCCGGACCGCGCGAAGTGCTGGTGCGCACCGCCGCCGTCGGCGTGTGCCACTCGGACCTGCACTTCGTCGACGGCGCCTATCCGCACCCGGTCCCCACCATCCCGGGCCACGAGGCCGCCGGCGTGGTCGAGCAGGTCGGCTCGGAAGTCCGCACGGTCAAGCCCGGCGACCACGTGATCACCTGCCTGTCGGCCTACTGCGGCCACTGCGAGCATTGCCTGACCGGCCACCTGTCGCTGTGCACCGAGCCCGATACGCGCCGCCGCGAAGACCAGGAGCCGCGCCTGCTGGCGCCGCAGGGCAAGGCCATGCACCAGTTCCTGAACCTGTCGGCGTTCGCCGAGCAGATGCTGATCCACGAACACGCGCTGGTGGCGATCCGGCGCGACATGCCGCTGGACCGCGCCGCGCTGATCGGCTGCGCGGTGACCACCGGCATGGGGGCCGTGATCCATACCGCGAAGGTGCAGCCGGGCGAGACCGTCGCCGTGATCGGCTGCGGCGGCATCGGCCTGGCCACGGTCAACAGCGCCGCCATTGCCGGCGCCGGCCGCATCATCGCCATCGACCGCGTGCCCGGCAAGCTGGAACTGGCGCGCAAGTTCGGCGCCACCGACGTGATCGATGCCAGCGAAGACAACGTGGTGGACGCCGTGCGCGCCCTCACCGGCAGCGGCGTGCACCATGCCTTCGAAGCCATCGGCCTGAAGCAGACCACCGAGCAGGCCTTTGCCATGCTGCGCCGCGGCGGCACCGCCACGGTCATCGGCATGATCGCGCCGGGCGTCAAGATCGAGCTCAAGGGCAGCGATTTCCTCGGCGAGAAGCGCATCCAGGGCTCGCTGATGGGCTCCAACCGCTTCCCCGTGGACATGCCGCGCATGGTCGATTTCTACATGGCCGGCCGCCTGCACCTGGACGAGCTGATCGCGCAGCGGCTGCCGCTCGAGCGCATCAACGACGCCTTCGACGAACTGCGCCGCGGCGAACTGGCGCGCTCGGTGATCCTGTTCGACTAGGCGCATCGCCAGGCCGGCGGGGGGCGGTGGAGGGCCGGTGCAGGGGCCGCTGCACCTTCGCCGGCCCTGTGGGACAATCGCGGCGCACCGCAATCACGAGGCGCCGCATGAAGACCATCGAATGGAAAGACTGGGAGATTTTCTGCCGCGTGGTGGAAGGCGGCGGCTTTACCCAGGGGGCAGAGCTGGCCGAGGTGCCCAAGTCTTCCGCCAGCGCCGCGGTGGCGCGGCTAGAGAGCCAGCTCGGCGTGCGGCTGTTCGAACGCACCACGCGCCGCGTGCGCGTGACCGAGCGCGGCCAGCGGCTGTACGAGCGCGTGGCGCCGCTGTTTGCCGAGCTGCATGAAATCAGCGCCGAGGCCGCCTCGGACAGCGCCGAAGTCAGCGGCCTGCTGCGCATCTCCACCCCGTATGAAGTCGGCTCGCAGCACCTGTCGGAAAGCCTGACGCGCGTGCTGCGCGCCCACCCCGGGCTGCGCGTGCAGGTCGACGTCAGCTGGGACCAGCCCGACCTGGTGCGCCACGGCTATGACCTGGCCTTCGTGATGACCGACACCGCGCTGCACGACACCTCGTTCGCCAGCAAGCGGGTGGTGCTGGTCGAGCGCGCCTTCTACGCCGCGCCCGCGCTGATCAAGGCGCGCGGCCTGCCGCGCACGCCGCAGGACCTGCAGGGCTGGCCCACGCTGGGCAACGCCGACGACCGGCACTGGGAGTTCCTGCGCGACGGCGTCGAGATCGCGCGCCTGGAGGTGGCGCCTCGCATCAGCACCCACAACGCCGAGCTGCGGCTCAAGGCTGCGCTCGACGGGCTGGGCGTGACGCGGCTGTCGCCGCGCTTCGTGCAGGACGCGGTGGCGCAGGGGCAGCTGGTGCGCGTGCTGCCGGCCTATGCCTCGTCGCCGCTGAAGGTCTATGTCCTGATGCCGGCGCGCAAGCTGATGCCGGCCAGCGTGCGGGTGCTGCTGGACATGCTGGAGCAGACCCTGGGCGTGCCCGAGACGCGGCGCCCGGCCGGCAAGCGGCGCGAGAGCGCATAGCCGCTGCCCATCCCGCGCACGCCGTGCAAGGCCCCGGCGTCGCGATCAAAAAGGCTGATCCGCCGGCCGCACGTCGAAGCGCAGGATCTCGGCCAGGTCCAGCATCTCCTCGTCGTCCTCGCTGCGCGTGATCCAGCCGGCGTAGGCGTCGCCGCCGGTATCCCAGTTCCACAGCGTATAGCCGGCCACGCGCAGCTGGTTGTGCGCCAGCTCCATCAGCTCCGGCACGCTGGTGCTCTCCAGGAAGGCCTCGTCCTCGGGGTCGTCGGTACCCCAGTCCAGCTCCAGGTCCATGCGTTCGCACAGCTGGTTCAGGCAGCCGATAAAGGACTGCGCATCCTTCCAGTCGACGAAGAAGCCGGACTGCCAGTCGATCACCTCGCGGACCACCCACAGCAGTTCCGGCCCTTCGGTGTCGTCGTCCTCGGCATCGAGCAGGGCATCCTCGAACATCGCCAGCTGCGCCGAAGTCTGGGCGCTGTCGTCAAGGTTGATCAGGGCGAAGAAACGCGCGATCGCGTCCTGCGTGTCGTCGTCCAGCGGTGTGGCCATCTTTTTTCTCCGGTTGCCGCGGCGCGCTAGGCCGCGATGCGGATGATCTCGCGTTGGCCCGCCGGTGTCACGCGCAGCGCGCGCGAAGTGCGCGTCGGCTCGACCCAGCCGCGCGCCAGCAGGCTGCCCAGCAGCGCCGCGCCCAGCGCGCCGCCCAGGTGCGGCTTGCGCTCGCTCCAGTCCGGGCAGGTGCAGGCAAACTGCCGCCGCTTGCGGCGCGCCGCATCCACATCCACGCCCAGCCTCGCCAGCGCCTGCGCGCCGTCACCGCTGAGCTCCAGGCGCTGCCCGTCCAGCATCAGCCAGCGCGACTGCGTCATGCGCTCGAACAGGCCCACCGCCAGCTCCCCCGCCAGATGGTCATAGCAGGTGCGCGCCTGCCGCAGCGCCGGCGGCGCCGTGCGCGACACCGGCACCGCGCGCAGCCGCGGCGGCTGGCTCGCCAGCGACGCCGACGCCAGCGCCTCGATCGCCACGCCGATCTCCGGCGCCGCCAGCCGGTAATAGCGGTTGCGCCCACGCGTCTCCGCCACCAGCAGCCCGCCTTCGGACAGCCGCGCCAGGTGCCCGCTGGTGGAAGACGCCGACAGGCCCGCGATCAGTGCCAGCTCGCCCGCGGGGCGGGCGCTGCCGTCCATCAGCGCCCATAGCATGGCGGCGCGGCCGGGGTCGGCGAGCAGGCTGGCGAGGTGGCTGATGCCGGGGGTGTAATCCATGGTTTGGGGTGGGGTGGAGGGTTTGATGCGGAGTATAGGACCGGGCAGCGGCGAAGCGCAAAGCAATCGAGTGGTTGCATTCGAATGAAGCGCTTACGAGAAAAGGCCCACGCGATAACGACTTCGGGCGGCTTGCCGCGCCGATCGGCCGCGAAGAGAAGACCTGGTCAGAGATTATGAAGCGCTCGGCATCAAGCCTGGCTAAGCCGTGCTGGCAGAAGCGTCGGAGAACCAGCGCAGCAGCATCGGATTGACTTCCTGCCAGCGCTCGAATTGCACCCAATGCCCGGCCGCCGGGATTACGCACCAGTCCCGGTGGCTTGCGCTGGAGGCCAGCTGCTGGGCGGCCTCCACCGGCACGGCGGTGACGTCATGCTCGCCCCACATCAGCAAGGTCGGCCGGCGGTATGCCGCTAGCAAGTTGCCGAGGCTTGCCTGGCGCGAGATCGTGCGGCTGCGGAAACGGGTTGCCTTGCATGCCTGCTCATGGACGGCCATGGCGAGTCCGTCGGCGAGTTTCTCGTCGTGCAGCATCAGTGCCAGCAGGTTGTGGCGCAACCGGCGCCGCATTTCGTGCTCGTCATCGATGCGCCAGTCCTGCATGGGCTGGCCTTGGCGCCGCGCGCCGCCATGGCCCGCCGGGCCCAGCAGGGCAAGCCGCGTGACCCGGGGCCGTCGCGCCGCAATGTGCGCGGCGACCAGCGCCCCGAAGGAGAAGCCGGCGATGGCAATCTCGCTGTTTTCGCCGACGAGGTGGTCGAGCGTGGCAATCAGGGCCTGCACCAGGCGCTCGAGCCGGTCGGGGGCATGGTCGTCGCCGGCCAGCGCATCGGAGTCGCCGAAGCCCGGCATGTCCGCCAGCCACAGCGTATGCCGCGCGGCCAGCGCCTCGATATTGCGCACCCAGTGCATCCAGTTGCCGTGGCCGCCATGAAGCAGCACCAGCGGCGGACCTTCGCCAAAGCGGCGCCATACCACGTTGCGCCCGAGGTGCGCCACGTCGTGGCGAACGCCCATGCGCTCGAGCCGGGCCAGTAAACCTGCATCATCCGCGGCATGGAGATCGGCTGCGCGCGTGGTCATGCTCTGAGCACCAGCGCATCGACAGCGAGCACACCCTGGCCTTCGGGCAGGACCATCATGGGATTTACCTCCGCCTCGGCAATGCGCAACTGCGGCTTGCATGCGAGCTGCGACAGCGCGCTGACGGCCTGCGCGAGCGCATCGAGGTCGCCGCGCTGCCTGCCGCGCAGGCCCGCTACGGTTTGCAGCGCCTTCACTTCGGCGATCATCTCGCGTGCGACCTCGACGCTGACCGGGGCGAGCCGGATGCTGCGGTCACGCGCGACTTCGGCCCAGATGCCACCGGCGGCAAGCATGATCACGGGGCCGGCTTCGGGGTCGACGCGATAGCCCACCAGGACTTCAGCCAGCCCGCGGGTCATGGGCTGCACCAGCACTTCGTCGCACGGCGTGCCGGGCGCGCGCTCGGCCAGGTTCTGCCGCAGCGTGGCCAGCGCGGCGTCCAGGCCGGCGTGGTCCTGGATGCCCAGCACCACGCCGCCGACCTCGGTCTTGTGCGGGATCTGCGCGGAGCAGACCTTCGCCACCACCGGGAAGGCAAAGGGTAGTTTGTCTGCGGGGCCAGCGAGGGGCATGGTCACGGCGGGGGCGTGCGGCACGCCCAGTTCGCCGAGGATTGCATACGCCTGCGCTTCGCTCAGCGCAGCGGCGCGCGCAGCGCTCGCGCCCCGCACTGTCGGCTGCGCGCCGGGTGTCCTGCGCGCCAGCAGCGCGGCGATGGCGTCCGCGCAGGCCTCGGGCGAGCGGAAGCAAGGCACCTCTGCCGCGGTCAGCGCGGCGAGTGCTTCGGGCGCGTCGGGCACCAGCATCGCCGCCAGCGGCTTGGTCCGGTCCGCGCTGTCGATGATGGGCTTGACCGCAAGCTGCGGCTGGAAGCGTGCGGACGAACCGACCACCGCCAGCACGATATCGAATTCCGGCGCCTCGAACATGATGTCGAGCGCGCCCTTCATCACGTTGTAGTTGGTGCCGGCCAGGGTCAGGTCGAGCACGCGGCCCGCCGACACGGCGATGCCCGCTGCCGCCAGCTTCTCCAGCGTGGCCGCTGAGGCCGGCTCCACCACCACGTCGCGGATGCCGAGCTGGTCCACCACCATCGCCGCGCCGCCGCCCGTGGTGGTCACCACGCCCACGCGGCGCAGCGGCGCACCGGCGCCGTGCAGCGGGATGCGCCTGGCGAGCGGGAAGGCCTCGAGAAGCGCTTCGAGCACGCCGACGCGGGCAATGCCGAGATCCTTGAGAAAGGCATCGGCGATATCGTCCTCGCCGGCCAGCGCGCCGGTATGGGTGGCTGCCATCTCGGCCGCGGCGGCCGAACGCCCGAGCTTGTAGGCAATTACAGGCTTGCCCCGCCTTGCCGCCTCCAGCGCGAAGGCGCGCAGATTGTCGCCGTGGCGCAGGCTCTCCAGGAACAGCAGGTAGCCGTCGATGGCGGGATCGTCCAGCGTGGCCATGCAGATCTCGCCCACGCACAGGTCCGATTCGCTGCCCACCGACACCAGCCCGGCAAAGCCGACGCCGCGCGCCTTGCCGCGCGATACCAGGGCGCCGAGCATGCTGCCGCTGTGCGAGGCCACGAACACGCGGCCCTGCGGCAGTTCCGGCTCGGCGAAGGCCGCGTTGGCGGTCAGCACCAGGCCAGCGCGCGGGTTGACCACGCCAAGGCTGCTGGGGCCAAGCACGCGAGTCTCGCCGTGCTCGCACAGCGCGCGCAACGCGGCTTCGCGCGCCGCGCCTTCGGCGCCGGCTTCCGAGAAGCCGCTCGCCAAAATGGTGACCACCTTCACGCCGAGCCGGGAGCATTCGCGCACCGCATCCGGCACCGTGTCGGTCGGCGTCAGGATAAACACATGCTCGGGGACTTCGGGCAATGCGGCCAGGCTCGCATACGCCGCTTCGCCCTGCACCGTGCTGCGGTTGGGGTTGATCGGGTAGATGTTGCCCGCGTATCCCGCCGCACGCAGGAACTTCAGCGGCCGCCCGGCGGTCTTGGCCGCGTCGTCCGAGGCGCCGAACAGCGCCACGCTGCGCGGGGCCAGCAGCGCCTGGGCCAGTGCGGGGTCCACGTGGAAGGGAGCGGTGTTTCTGGTGTTCATGGATTGCCTTTGATGCCTGCCTGTCTTGTCTTTGTATATCCGCTAACCGCCCGGGGCGAAAGCGCCGGTCAGCCTGCCTTGGGCCCGCGCTGCGGGAACGTGCGCTCGAAGACGCCTTCCGCGATGCGGTTCTTCAGCATCTCGATCGAGCCCCCGGCAATCATCCAGCCGCGGATCCGGCGCAGGCAGTATTCCACGATCGATTCCTGGCTGTAGCCCATGCCGCCCATGATCTGCAGCGCCTCGTTGGCAACGTCCCAGCCAGCCTGGTTGCAGGCCAATTTGGCCATGGCGGTGCTGTGGGCCGAGGGCAAGCCGTGCTCGCCTTCCATCGCGGCGCGATACAGCAGCAACTGCGCCGATTCCAGCTTGAGCGCCATCTCCGCGAATTTCCACTGTACGCCCTGGAATTCGCACAGGTCGCGCCCGAACTGCTTGCGGATGCGTGCGTGCTCGCGCGCCACGTTGAAGCAATGGCGGCCGAGCGCCAGCGAGCGCGACGAATTGCCCAGGCGCTCGACGTTGAAGCCGGAAATCTGGCGCTTGAAGCCGCCCTCGCCGAGCAGCAGGTTGCCGGCGGGGATGCGGCAGTCCTCGAAGTAAAGCTGGCACCATTCCTCGCCGCTCATGAACTTCGACGGCTCGCCGACCTCGAAGCCCGGCGTGCCGCGCTCCACCAGCACTGATCCGATGCCGCCCACGCCCGGGCCGAAGCGCACATAGACCAGGAACAGCTCGGCCTCCGGGCTGTGGGTCGAGAAAATCTTGCTGCCGTTGATCACATAGTGCTCGCCGTCGCGGCGCGCGGAAGTCTTCAACTCGGTCACGGCGGAGCCGGCATCCGGCTCCGTCATGCCCAGCGCAATCAGCTTCCTGCCGGCCAGCAGGTCCGGCAGGAAGCGTGCCTTCTGTTCGGCGCTGGCGTATTCGACAAAGGTGCGGATGGGGCCGAAATTGCCCGCCTGCACGATGTCGGCGCTCTTCGGGCAGACCAGTGCGATCTCCTGGATCGCGATCACCGCGTGCATCAGCGTGCCGCCCTGGCCGCCGTCTGCTTCGGCAAAGGCGATGCCGAGCAGGCCTTGCTCGGCCAGCATGCGCGCCACTTCCCACGGGTACTGCGCGGAATGGGCGCGCTCCAGCGCCCCGGCGGCGAGCCGGTCCTGCGCGAAGCGGCGCACCGATTCGGCGAATGCCTGATGTTCTTCGCTGAGTTCAAAGTTCATATTCGTTCTCTTGGATTCGGATCGTTGACAGGGTCAGGATCGGTGATATCGGGAACGTTGTGAACTTCGCGTTTGGCCCGCAGCCAGAACAAAAACTCATGCCAGCGGCGCCGCGCGGCCCGGTTGGACGACCTGTGGCTCAGGGTTCGGTGGCCTCGGCTCTCTCGCGCGCCACCGTCTCCAGCAACCATTCGCGGAACGCCGCCACCTTGCGCGATTCGCGCTGCACGGCGGGACGCACGAGGTAATGGCCCTTGTCGCGCGTCAGCGGCAGCGCGAACGGTCGCACCAGCCGGCCATCGTCGAACTCGGCCTTCAGCATCGCGGTCTGCCCGATTGCAATGCCCAGTCCGTCCAGCGCGGCCTGCCACGTCAGCACCGAACTGCCGAAGCTCATGCGCTCGGTGCCGTGCGCGATGTCGGCCAGGCCGGCAAAGGCAAGCCAGTCGTCCCAGTCGGTGCGCCGGTAGTGCGACACCAGCAGGCGGTGGCGCAGCAGCGGCTCCAGCCTGCCCCGCGGCGCGCGGTGCGCGCGCAGGTAAGCCGGCGTGCAGACGGGCTCGATCTTGTCATGGAACAGCAGCTCGGCACTGACCCGTGGCCAGCGTCCGTCGCCGTACTGAATCGCGACATCGGCGGGGTCGCGGTCGAAATCCACATCCGGGATGGCGTTGTCGATGCGGACCTCGATGCTGGGATACTGCTTCTGGAAATCTGGCAGCCGCGGGATCAGCCACTTGGCGGCGAAGGTGGTGTAGGTGCGGACCCGCAATGCGCCCTGCGACGTGCTGCGCAACAGTCGCGCGGTGGCATTGGCGATGGCATCGAACGCAGGCACGACCTCTTCGGCGTAAGCCTGGCCGGCACGCGTCAGCGTGACGCCGTGCCGTTCGCGGCGGAACAGTTCCACGCCAAGATAGCCTTCAAGGACCGCAATCTGCCGGCTTACCGCCGATTGCGAGACATGCAGTTCCTGCGCAGCCAGCGTGAGGTTCTGGGTGCGGGCAACGACTTCGAAAACCCGCAACGGGTTCATGGGTGGGATACGCCGCGCCATCGGTTTGCATGCCTGTAGGTGGGTGTTGATTATATCGGCCAGGCAACGCGGGGCGCGACGGGATTACCCGCACCCTGTTACGGCAACGAGATCGCGGAGTCGAGCTGCCACAGGCGCTGCAGCAGGTCCGTTGCCGCCGACGCACCCAGTACCGGCGCGGCGAGCTCGAGGAACTTGTCGTTGAGCTCGGCGTCGCTGAGCGGCTCCTCCGGATCGCCCTTACGGTTGGGCTGCAGGTATTCCAGCTCCCGGCCATCGCGGGTCCGCACCGTGACACGCGCCGCGCGCTGGCCGGGGAACGCGGCATCGAGCCGGGGGTCGACCTGCAGTTCGATACCGCTCATCAACGCTCGGATGGCGGGGTCGGCAAGACGTTGCGGGGTAAACGCGGCGAGCCGCACGCTGCCATGAATCAGCGCACTTGCCATGGCATAGGGCAGGCTGAAGCGGGCTTCGGCGGCGGTGCGCGGATTGCGGTTGCCGGCGACCTCCAGCGCCGGTCCGTAGGTGGCCACGCGCACGCTCTCGATCTCGTCCACGCTGAATCGGTGCTCGCGCTGCAGCGCCAGCGCACCATCGATGGCGGCAAAGGTGTGGCCGCAGCAAGCGTGGTTCTTGAAGGTCATCTGCGTGATGTGGTACTCGCGGCCCAGCGTCGCGGCAGCGGCCGCCCAGTCCGGGCCGTCGCTCATGGCTCGCCCGAGGCCGGCGTCGCCATCGATCACGTCCAGCGAGCCGGTGACCCCAGCGTCGGCAGCCAGTGCCGCCAGCAGCCCGCCTTCGGCGGCGCGGCCGGCATGCAGCGGCTTGGACATCGAGTCCATGCGGAACGCCTGCTGCAGCCCCGCGGCGCAGGTCGCGCAAGTTGCCAGCGCATGCGCGCTCCGGCTGGCGTCCAGCTTCAGGATGGCGGCCGCGGCCGCCGCCGCGCCAAAGGTCCCGACCGTGCCGGTGTTGTGCCAGTAGCGGTAATGGGTGCGGCCCATGGCGGCGCCGATGCGGGTCGACACCTCGTAGCCGACGATTACGGCGCGCAAGAAGTCCATGCCGCTGACCTGGCGCTGCTGCCCCGCGGCGAGTGCGGCGGCAATGGTCGGCGCGCCGGGATGATAGATGGCGTGCTTGTAGATATCGTCGACCTCGACCGTGTGCGCGGCGGTGCCGTTGATCAGCGCGGCCGTCCTGGCGCTGGCACTGCGTCCCAGCGCCAGGCGCGCGCGGCCCCGGTCGAGGTCGTCGGCGAGCGCCCGTTCCAGCAGCGTCGCCGGCGCCTCGACCGCGCCAGGAATCAGCGCGGCGTACCAGTCGACCACCGCACGCTTGGCGTGATGGATGACTTCCGGGGCGTCGACCCCCGCGCCGGGATTGGCCGCGTAGGCCGCAAAGGTCTCGATGATCGTCATGGTGTTGGTCTGCGCGCGCACGGGCGCAACGTGGCTGGAGCCTGATCGTCGCCGACGGGGGGCCGGACGAGAACTTCCAATTGCGGAACGAGCCATGACTTTTTGGAAGGGCCATGGCGTTTGCATGGTGTTCTCTCCAGGGTTGAGTTTTTATCATTCCACACAACGGAATCGGAATTTCTCCTGCGCGCCGCAATCGCCCACTATTGCGCTGGAACCGACTGCCCGCACGGGCCTGCCGCAATGCGGCACGAAGCGAGCGGCAAAGCGCCCGGTCCGCATCAAAGGCGTCCGCATTCCCGATCACAATGGAGACAACAATATGCAACCCCTTCACACGTCCAGAGGCGCAGTGGCTGGCATCCTGCTGGCGCTGGCCCTGGCCCCGACCGCAGCCTTGGCCGCCGGTGCCTACCCGTCCGAGCCGATCCGCATCATCGTCGGCTACCAGGCCGGCGGTCCGACCGACCTCACGGCGCGGCTCCTGGCCAGCAAGTTGCAGGCGTCGATGGGCCAGCCCGTGGTCGTGGAGAACAAGGTCGGCGCCGGCTCGAACATTGCCTCGGAGTATGTCGCGTCGGCCGCGCCGGACGGCTATACGCTGCTGCTGGCAGCGGCCCCGATCACCATGACCAAGTACCTGTACAAGGGACTGAAGTTCGATGTTCAGAAGAGCTTCGAGCCGGTCGCCAATGTCATGAACGCGCCGGCGGTGCTGGCGGTATCGACCAGATTGCCGGTGCGCGACCTGAAGTCACTGATTGCCCTGGCAAAGCAGCGTCCGGGCAGCCTGACGTTTGGCTCCAGCGGCGCGGGCGGGTCGCAGCACATGGCCGGCGAATTGCTCAAGCAGAAGGCGGGTATCGACATGCTCCATATCCCCTACAAGGGTGCCTCCGGGGCCCTGACCGACCTGATGGCCGGAACCGTCGACATGGTCTTCATGACCTCGATGTCGGCACTGCCGGCGCTGAAGTCCGGCAACCCGCGTGCGCTGGCGGTCGCGTCCAAGAAGCGCCTGCCGCAGATGCCGCAGCTTCCTACCATGGATGAAGCGGGCCTGCCCGGCTTCGAAGCCGACTCCTGGAACGGGCTGCTGGCCCCGGCCGGCACACCCAAGCCGATTCTCGACCGCCTCAATGCGGAAGTGAACAAGGCGCTGGCGTCGCCGGACATGCGCGAGAAGCTCGAGTCGCAAGGCGCGATCGTGGTCGGCGGCTCGCGGGAGGAGTTCAGGCAGTACCTGAGGCAGGAAGTCGAGCGCTGGGGGGCGGTGTTCAAGACCGTGAAGATCGCGCTGTAGAGAAAGGGGGCTGCCGGCCGTATTGTGTCCGGTCGGCCGATACCGGTTTCGGGGATACGGTTGGCCCTGCAGAGTTTGTGCGCTCTGCAGGGCCTTTTTCTTTCCGCTCGAGCTGCAGCCCAAGAATTCCATTCAGTGGAATTGTGGGGCTGTGCAACGGCCCGCCAAGGCCTAAGCTCCCTGTAACAAAGAAACACGCCCGGCGCACGCAGTCCAACGCCCGCGGCGTCTCGAACTTGTTCCAGGAGACAAAGCATGTATCCGTACCGTACCCGGCTCTTCCGCTGGCTTGCCACCGCAGCCATCCCAACCCTGATGGCCGCGGCAGCCCCCGTGCCCGCGCTCGCAGCCTTCCCCGACAAGCCCATCCGCCTGGTGGTCCCGTTCGCCGCCGGCGGCGGCACCGACCTGGTGGCGCGTGCGATGGGCATCACCATGGGCGAGGACCTGGGCCAGCCCGTCATCGTCGAGAACAAGCCCGGCGGCGGCACCATCATCGGCACCGATGCGGTGGCCAAGAGCGCGCCCGACGGCTACACGCTGGTGATGGCGACGATGGCGCATGCGGTCAATCCCAGCCTGCACAGGAAGCTGCCGTTCGATACGGACAAGGCGTTCGCGCCGGTGATGCTGGTGGGGCGCTCGCCCAACGTGCTGGTGGTGAAGCCGGACAGTGCCATCAAGACCGTGCAGGACCTGATCGCAGCCGCCACGGCGAAGCCGGGCAAGCTCAACTATGCCTCGCAAGGGCCCGGCACTTCGGCGCACCTGGCCGGCGAGTTGTTCAAGAAGATGGCGAAGGTCGAGATGAACCACATTCCTTATCGCGGCGCCGGCCCGGCGATCACGGACCTGCTCGGCGGGCAGGTCGATGTGATGTTCGCCACCGCGGCGGCGGTCGCGCCGCACCTGGAGAGCGGCAAGCTGCGCGCGGTGGCGGTCACGACCGCGCAGCGCTCGCAGGCGCCGGCGCTTAGCAAGGTGCCGACGATCGCGGAAAGCGGTGTGCCCGGCTACGCGGCGGATAGCTGGTATGGCCTGTTCGTGCCGGCCGGCACGCCGCCAGCAGTGATCACGCGGCTGAACGCGGCGGCGAAAAAGGCGGTGCACACCGAAGCGTTCCGCAAGCGCGCCGAGCAGGAAGGGCTGGCCATCGGCGGTGGCACCCCGGACGAGTTCGGCCGCTACGTCAAGGCCGAGAGACAGCGCTGGAGCAAGGTCATCAAAGACGCCAACATCACGGCCGACTGAGCGCGGCACTCGCAAAAAACAGATCAGCTACACGGAACCGGACAGGACCATGGACAACTATTCCCTGATTGAACTGAAGATCGAGGCTGGCATCGCGCTGCTCGCCTTCAACCGCCCCGACAAGCGCAATGCCATGAGCGACGACATGCGCTCGGAATTCATTCACGCGCTGGAACGCGTGGCGGCAGACCAGGCCATCCGCGCGCTGGTGCTCACCGGCAACGGCAAGGGTTTCTGCGCCGGCGGCGACGTGGCCGGCATGCAGCGCCGCATGGAAGCGCCGCAGGGCGAGGTGGGCTTCAATGGCTGGAGCCGCCAGCAGCGCGTCCATCACACCGTCAAGCTGCTGCACACCATGCCCAAGCCCACCATCGCCGCGGTCAACGGCGCCGCGGCCGGGCTGGGTGCCGATACCGCGCTGTGCTGTGACTTTGTGCTGGCTTCCGAAGCGGCGTCGTTCTCGTGGTCCTATATCCATCGCGGGCTGATCCCGGACGGTGGCGGCATGTATTTCCTGCCGCGCCGGGTGGGGCTGTCGACCGCCAAGGAGCTGGTCTTCACGGGCCGCAAGGTCGAGGCGCAGGAAGCGAAGGCGCTCGGCATCGCCGATCGCCTGAGCCAGCCTGAAGCGCTGATCGACGATGCGCTGGCGTGGGCGGCAGAACTGAGCCAGGGCTCTGCCACTGCGATCGCCCTGGGCAAGAGCATCATGAACCAGTCCTTCGAACTGCCCGCCGACCAGGTCTTCGCCCAGGGCAGCCAGGCGCAGGGCATCTGCTACACCAGCAGCGAGCATCGCGACTCCGTGCTGGCATTCCTGAACAAGACCGCGGCCCGGGCCTGACACCATGAATGCGATCCAACGACTCGTCGCGCCGCGCAGCGTTGCCGTGATCGGCGCATCCGCCGATCCCGCCAAGACCGCCGGCCGCCCGGTTTCCTACCTGCGCAAGCATGGCTTCAGCGGGGCGATCTACCCGGTCAATCCCAAGGTTCAGGCGATCGACGGCCTGCGCTGCTATCCCGACATCGCCTCGCTGCCCGAAGTGCCGGACGTCGGCATCGTGCTGCTGGGCGCCGAACGCGCGCACCTGGCGGTGCGCGAGCTGGCGGCGCGCGGCGCGGGTGCGGCCATCGTGCTGGCGAGCGGCTATACCGAGACCGGCGCCGAGGGCGCGCGGCGCCAGGCCGAACTGATCGAGGCGGCCGGCAGCATGCGCCTGCTGGGGCCCAACACCATCGGCCTGGTCAACCTGACTGACAATATCCCGCTATCGGCCAGCGGTGCGCTGGAAATGGACCAATTCCCGGCCGGCAGCATCGGCGTGGTGTCGCAAAGCGGCGGCATCCTCGGCGCCTTGCTGTCGCGTGCCGCGGCGCGCGGCATCGGCCTGTCCAAGCTGGTGTCCACCAGCAATGAAGTCGACCTGGACCTGGCCGACTTTATCGACTACCTGGCCGATGACGAGGCCACCCGCGTGATCGCGCTGTATGTCGAGAGCGTGCGCAACCCGGAAACGTTCCGCCGTGCCGCGCTGAAGGCGGCGCGCGCCGGCAAGCCGGTGGTGGCGTTCAAGATCGGCCGCTCCGAGAGCGGCGCGCGCGCCGCGGTGTCGCATACCGGCGCGCTGGCCGGCGCGGACCGCATGTATGACGCACTGTTCGAACAGGTCGGCGTGATGCGCGCGCAAACCTTCTCCGATCTGCTCGACATGCCCGCCGCCTTGGCCACCGGACGCAAGCTGGCCGGCAACCGTGTCGCGATCCTGACCTCGACCGGCGGCGCCGGCACGCTGGTCTCCGACAGCCTGGGCGTGGCCGGCTTCGAGACGCCGGCGCCGGACGAGGCCACTGCGGCGAAGCTGCGCGCGCTGCAGCAAGGAGACCACGCGGCGCTT
Organism: Cupriavidus taiwanensis; assembly: GCF_900249755.1. Taxonomy (NCBI): domain Bacteria; kingdom Pseudomonadati; phylum Pseudomonadota; class Betaproteobacteria; order Burkholderiales; family Burkholderiaceae; genus Cupriavidus; species Cupriavidus taiwanensis. The sequence goes on along the minus strand of NZ_LT976854.1, from coordinate 2,033,945 downwards.
GACCGCAATCCGATCGATGTGACCCTCGCCGGCTTGCAGCCCGACCTGTTGCGCGCCGCGATCCGCATCCTGCTCGACAGCCCGAGCTATGACGCGGTCGCGGTAATCGTGGGCTCGTCCAGCCTGGCCATGCCAGACCTGATGGCCAATGCCATTCGCGACTGCCTGCCCGACAGCGACAAGCCGGTGATTGCATACGTGAGCCCGCATGCGCCGGAAGTCGCATCGTTGCTCAATCGTCGTGGCGTGCCGGCGTTTTCCGCGCCGGAGGCATGCACCGTGGCGATCGACGCGATGCTGCATGCGGGCAGGCTCCGCGCGGTTGACGAAGCGGGCACCCCCACGCTGCCGTTGCCCGATCTCTCGGCCTATGGCACCGGCTCGCTCGACGAAGCCGCGGCCAAGCGCCTGTTCGCCGGCTTCGGTGTACCGGTCGCAAAGGAAGTCGTGGTTGCCGATGGCGCCGAGGCGACTGCGGCGGCGCGATCGTTCAGCGGCAACGTCGTGCTGAAGATCCTGTCGGCCGAGATCACCCACAAGAGCGACGTCGGCGGCGTGGCCGTCAATGTCCCGACCGCGGACGTGGCAGGCCGGCTGGCAACGATGGCCAGCGATGTGCAGTCGGCCACGGGGATCGCGCCCAGGCGCTTCCTGGTGCAGGAAATGGTCAAGGGCGGCGTCGAAGTCATCCTCGGCATGCACCGCGATGCGCTCGGCACCGCGATCCTGCTTGGCATGGGCGGGGTGGCGGCGGAGCTGTTCGGCGACACCACGCTGCGGCTGCTGCCCGGCGCACGCGGGCTGACGCGCGAGGCCGCGCTGGCGATGATCGGGCGCCTGAAGACGGCGCCCTTGCTGCAGGGCTACCGGGGCCGCCCGAAAGCCGACGTGGACGCGCTGGCCGATACCATCGTCGCGTTCTCGCGCATGGTCGCCACGCTTGGCGACCGGCTGGTCGAGGCGGAGATCAATCCGGTGTTCGTGCTGCCCGCAGGGCAGGGCGTGGTGGCCGCCGATGGCGTGGCGGTGCTGGCCGGCAACGGCAAGCCTTGACCGGACCCCACCATTTGCAGCGAGCGCGAGCGCGAGCGCGAGCGCCAGGCACGCCGGCACAGGCCGGCTGAGGAGAACCCATCTTGCACGCAACCGAGGCCTTCGGGCCGCTCTTCAGCACCGTCAAGGCCGGGCCGCTGCCGGCCGAGGTGCTGCATCATGCGAAGCGCGCGCTGGTCGACTGGCATGCGGCGCTGTATCCGGGCATCGGCACCGACGCGGTCCAGCGCCTGCAGCGCGTGCTGGCCGAAGAGCTTGGCCGCGGCAACGCCACGCTGCCGATGGGGCAACGGGCCACCGCGCGCGCCGCGGCGCTGCTCAATGGCGCCGCCGCCCACGCTGCCGAGATCGACGACAGCTTCCGTGATGCGATGTACCACCCCGGTGCCGCCACCATCGCCGCCGCCATCGCGGCCGCACAGGACGTGGGCGCCAGCGGCGAGACGCTGCTCAAGGGCATCGTGGTCGGCTATGAGGTGTCGACGCGCATCGGCGTGGTGCTGGGCCGGGCGCACTATCGCTACTGGCACAGCACCGCCACGGTCGGCACCTTTGGCGCGGCCGCCGCCGCGGCTTTCATCCACGGCGCGAGCGAAGCACAGCTTGCCCACGCGCTGGCGACGGCGGCGACGTTCGCCGCCGGACTGCAGCAGGCGTTCCGCATGGATTCGATGTCCAAGCCGCTGCACGCGGGCCGTGCCGCGGAGGGTGGATTGCTGGCCGCCCGCGCCGCCATCGCCGGCATCACCGGATCGCTCGATGTGCTTGATGGCGAGACGGGCATGGGCCGCGCGATGTCGGACGGGCCGGACTGGAGCACGCTGGCTTCGACGCTCGGGCAGGACTTCCACATCTGCCGGCTGACCTTCAAGAACCACATTGGCTGCGGCCACACCTTTGCCGCGATCGACGGGGCGCTGGCGCTGAAAGCGAAGCTGGGCGTCGAGGCCGCGCAGATCCGCCGCGTCCGCGTCGCCACCTATGGACCGGCGCTCGATATCGCCTGCTATCTGGATCCAAAGAGCGAGAACGAAGCCAAGTTCAGCCTCAAGTTCGTCGTCGCCGCCGCGCTGGTGCATGGCAGCGTGCGCCTGTCGGCGTACACACCGGAACGGCTGTGGCACAGCGAGACGCGCCGGCTGATGGACGGCATGACGGTCGAGGTCGACCCCGAGATCGACGGCTGGTTTCCTGGCAAGCGCGCCGCAAGGATCGAAATCGAAACCACGGGCGGTGCCACGGCAGACTACCTGCAGCCGAATCGCAAGGGCGATCCGGAGGACCCGCTAACAGATGCGGACCTGGACGGCAAGCTGATGGAACTGGCGTCGCCGGTGATCGGCGTTGATGGCGCGCGCCGGCTGGTGCGGAAGATCTGGGGCCTTGAGACCGAGCCGGTGGTTGCGTGGTTCGACTGAGCCGCGGCGCGGAAAAGCTGCCGGGGTATGGTACGTTGTCTTCAGCGCGGCACGACGGATGCCGCCGATCGATCGTATGAGGGCAGGCAGCGATTCCGCGTCATGGCAAACAGCATCGTCAACTCCGAACGGATCAAACCAGGCAAGGGCAAGGCCACGCCGAACCGCTCGCTCGAACGCGGCGTTGCCGTGCTGCGCGCCTTCCGCGCCGGCTCGTCCGTGCTCGGCAACAGCGAGATCGCCGAGCGTACCGGCTTGTCGCGCTCCACGGTCAGCCGCCTGACCCAATCGCTGGTCGAGACCGGCATGCTCGAGTACATGCCGAAATCCCGTACCTACCGCCTGGGCGTGCCGGTGCTCTGCATGGCGCACGCCATGCGCGACAGCGAGCAGGTCCTCAAGGCGGCGGCGCCGTTGATGGTCGAGGTGGCCATGCGGCACCGGATCAATGTCGGGCTGGCGGTGGCCGAGGCCGACGAGATGGTCTACCTCGAGTCGTTCCGCTATAACCGGCGCCAGTCGCTGCGCACGGTGGTGAGCGGACAGCGCATCCCGATGGCGCTGACCTCGCTCGGCCGCGCGCACCTTGCAACGCTGCCACCGGAGGTGTTCAGCGTGACGATGCGGACGCTGGCGGACAAGAACCGCGGACGCGGCTGGAGTGAGCTGCGGCGTGAGATCGATGCCGCGGTGGCTTCGGTCCACGCCACGGGCTACTGCGTCGCGTCATGGCAGCCCCAGGTGGTGGCCATGGCGACACCGATGCGGTTTGACGGATACGCCGTCCACGTCCTGAACGTGAGCATGTCCACGCCGCTGGATGCCGGGGCGGTCGAGGCCGCCCTGGCGGCGCCGCTGATGAAGCTTGCCGCGGCGATCCGGGAGCGGGTGGCGCGGGAAGGGTAGGGCGTCGGCGCCGTAGCCGCTACGAGACCGCCAGGGCGGCCACTTCCTGTCCGGCCGTCCGCTGGACCGGGCGTGCATGCGCTGGCAACAACCGGGGATGCCCGGGTTCGCCACTTCGCATCGAGGCCACCACAGAGCTCAGTACCTCGTCGACTTCAATGAAAGCCATCGGTGGGCGCCCAGCCTCGGTTAGCTGTCGCCAGTCCATCGCCACGTGCAACACCTTGTGCAGGGCCATGTCTTGATAGGGGCCGGTCTTCTCCGGACTCGCCGTGGCAAAAAGGCTGACGGTCCTGACTTTGAGTGCAATGGCCAGATGGAGCGGGCCCGTATCGCCGGTAACCAGCACCTTCATGCGCTGAATCACGGTAAGAAGCGTGGGCAGCGTGGTTCGGCCGACATGGCTGATAACACGTTGCCTCTCCTGCGGCGTCAGCCCGGCCATGAACCTGGCCTCCAGGCTCCGTTCCTTATCCGATCCGATCAGCGCGATCGCGGTGTCCTCCGCTTCGGCGAGCAGGGCCTTGGCCAGCTTGATGAAATGCTCGATCGGCCAGCACCGGATCGGCTGTGAGGCGCCCAGCTGGAAACCGATCACAGTGTTCGCCGGCGAACCGCCGATGACAGGACGGACGGGCACGAACATCTCAGTGTTGGATGTGTCGCAGCCCAAATGGCCCACCAGGTCCAGCTTGCTCTGGATCAAGTGGCCTTTGTCACGTGTCCAGGTACCGGCTTCGAGCCACCGTTCCTGGCCAGGCAGTTCATCATCGTAGATGTTCTTGAACAGGTAAGAACACCCGGCGAAGACCGCCGCGATCAGGTCGTACGGCGCTTTCGAGTGCAGGATGACCGCCAACTGCGGCTTGCGCTTTCGTAGTCGCCAGATGGTGGCGACGATGCTCCTGGCCTTATGGTCCCAGAAAACGACATCGTTGAAATAGGGACATGCGCTGACCAGGTCCCGGTTTCTCGGATTTGCCACCAGCGTAATACTGGCGTCCGGGAATCTGTTGCGCAGGGCCCGGATCGCAGGGGTATTCAGCATGAAGTCGCCCAGGGCCGTGGTCGAGAATACGACGAGCCGGCTGAATCTCTGATCGTGCACCGGCGAGCGTCTGGCCCTGGGGCTGATACTAAGGAAGCGGTAGGCCCCAATGCAGAGATTTGCCAGCCGTACCTTCCACTGCTTTGACATGATGACTGCTCACTGCGGTTTGACTTCCTGCTGCTTCCAGCAGGGCGACGCGGTATTCCGGTTGGTTTGGATAATTCCCGAAGAATTTTCCCGATCCAGCTGTCCGCGCCAAAAACCAGCAATTCAGACCGGCATCTGTGAGCAACCCAGTTCGCGCCCGGCGGCTTCGATCAACGGACATCCTGACCAGCGCCGGGGAGGGGAAAAGTTCGGAAACCGCCGCAAGTTTACCGAAGATATCGGCAAATTTTGACCCAGCCTTTAGGGGTATGTCGGGGCCAATTCCATGCCCCTCAATTCAACACCCCATACGCCCGCGCCTCGAAAATCGCCTGGGTCCGCGTCTTCACCGCCAGCTTCTTGTAGATATTCTTGACGTGCGACTCGATCGTCAGCCGCGACAGCGACAGCGCGTCGGCGATCTCGCGGTTGGTCGAGCCCTTGTTGATGAACACCAGGATCTCGGTCTCGCGCGCGCTCAGCAGCGGCTTGGCGCTGGCCGGCGGCGCGGGCCTGGCTTGCGCGAGGCCGGTCTTGGGCACCAGGGCGGCGAGCAGCCGCTTGGCGATCGACGGGTCGATCGGGGTCTCGCCGCGCAGCGCGCCGCGCAGGCACACCGTCAGTTCGATGTCGTCGCGCTCCTTGAGCAGGTAGCCGGTGGCGCCGGCGATCAGTGCGCCGACGATTTCTGCGTCCGTGCCTGGCGACGTGACCAGCACGATGGGCAGTTCCGCGGTGTGTTCGCGCAGGCGCCGGATCATTTCGATGCCGCTGCCGTGGGGCAGGCAGGTATCGACCAAAGCCATGTCGAAGCTGCCGGGCTCCAGCCGCGCGCAGGCCGCGTCGATGCCGTCGGCAAAGGCGATTGCGCCGGCCGGGTAGCCGAGCACCGCAAGGATGCCGCAGAGACGCGCGCGCATCGGGCCATCATGCCCGACCAGCAGCAGCTGGCCACGGGGGTGGTTTGGGCGGCCAGCGGAGGGCGCCGCATGGGTTGGCATGGAATCGGACATGGGGCGGTGCGACCAGGGGTGCGAACGGCGGGCCCGGTCGGGTGCGGTTCAGATGATCAGCGGTGCTGATTTCATCATCGGACCCCGTGGCGGAGCAATACGGCAACTGTCGTATGCGTTAGGCATGGCTGACCCCTCAATGTGTTCTGGTTCGACCCTTGGCTGCGCTCCCGGCCGCGCCATGGACGCTGCCGGCCGCTGGGCCTTCGGCTGTAGTAAAGACGAAGCGGCGGGTTTTTCCTATCCCTGAAATCAGGCAAAGAGCGCGTCGCAGACCGTGCCATGCCCGGGTGCCATCAACCGTATCCGCTGGCCGCGAACGGCGCCGTGCTGCCGCGCTGGGCGCGCCGCCACGCCTGCCGTGAACCTGCCGTGAATCGCAAAATACCAATTCTCAGGGATTGTGCCGGCCCGGCGCGTCGCCTTAAATTCCGCTTGAATTTGCGTGCCGCAATGAGAAACACAGCATGGGTCAACGATGGAACGGCGCGCGAAGACAAGGTGCCTTCGTCCTGCCGCGGCATGCCGTGCATGCCGCTATTGCGCAGCGGCCAGCTGCCGGCGCGCCGCGCCAGGCAGGAACGGGCAACACACCAGTGGGTTTGCCAGCGAGGGTGCGTGCCCCGCGGGGCCGTCGTGGCGGCGCCGCGGCGCAGCGCTTGCGCCTCTGCAACGGACCGGGTTTTCCGGGCCGGGGGACTGGCTTTGCCTGCGGCACGGGGCACCGTGCGCAACCGATGCTTTGACCGGACCCATTCGAGTCCTTCCGGAGAGTTCCATGTCCAATAGTCTGCAGAAGTGGGTGGGGCGCAATCGCCCGCCGCGGGTCCAGATCTCGTATGACGTAGAGGTCGGCGATGCCGTCGAGAAGCGCGAGCTGCCGATGGTGGTCGGCCTGCTGGCCGACCTGTCGGGGCAGCCGGCGGTGCCGCCGCCCAAGCTCAAGGAGCGCCGCTTTATCGAGATCGATCGCGACAACTTCGACGAGATCATGGGCAAGATCGCGCCGCGGCTGGAGCTGTCGGTGCCCGACACCATGAAGGGCGACGCCAGTCTCAAGGTCGAGCTGCATTTCAGCAAGTTCGGCGACTTCCATCCCGAAAGCCTGGTGGCGCAGGTGCCGCGCCTGGCCAAGCTGCTCGAAGCGCGCCAGCAGCTGCGCGACCTGCTCGGCAAGCTCGACGGCAACGACGAGCTCGACGTGCTGCTCGAGCGCATCGTCAACAACGCCGACGAACTCAAGCGCGTGCGCAGCGAAGCCGATGCCGGCACGGCGGCGGCACCGGCGGCACCGGTCGACAGCGCAGACGCCACGCCGGCATGACGCCACCGCGGCACGCAACCAACTGACAAGGGGTGAACCAGATGGCAAAGAACGCCGCCGCGGACAACGCGGGCATTGAATCGAAGGGGAGCACCACGGTGGCAGCCGGGCCCGAACCGACGCTGCTCGACCGCATCGTGCAGGAAGGCAATATGGCCGTGGAGCCGTCGCAGAGCGGCTATGCCAAGAAGCTGATCGGCCAGCTCGCTTCGCAGATTCTCGACGAGGGCATGCGCACCAGCCCGGACAAGAGCCTGGTGGCAACCATCAACGAACGCGTGGCCGAGATCGACCGGCTGCTGAGCGACCAGCTCAACGCGATCATGCACGATCCCGCGTTCCAGGCGCTCGAGGGCGCATGGACCGGCCTGCACGACATGGTCTACGGCACCGAAACCGGTGCCAGCCTGAAGCTGCGCCTGCTCAACGTGACCAAGGCCGAACTGCTGAAGGACCTGGAAACCGCGGTCGATCACGACATGAGCGTGCTGTTCAAGAAGATCTACGAGGATGAGTACGGCACCTTTGGCGGCCATCCCTACACGCTGCTGATCGGCGACTACAGCTTTGGCCGCCATCCGCAGGACGTGGCGCTGCTGGAGCGGATCTCGAAGGTCGCCGCCGCTGCCCATGCGCCGTTCATCGCCGCCGCCGCGCCGAGCCTGTTCGACCTGCGCTCGTTCACCGAGCTGGGCGTGACGCGCGACCTTGCGAAGGTGTTCGAGAGTGCCGAGCTGGCGCAGTGGCGCAGCTTCCGCGACAGCGAGGATTCGCGCTACGTGTCGCTGGTGCTGCCGTCGTACGCGGCACGCCTGCCCTATGGCGCCCGGACCAATCCCGTGGAGAGTTTCCGTTTTGAAGAAGACGTCGACGGCACCGACCACGGCAAGTACCTGTGGGCCAACTCCGCCTACCAGCTGGGCCTGCGCATCACCGACGCCCACGCCAAGTACAGCTGGGCCACGGCGATCCGCGGCGTAGAAGGGGGCGGCAAGGTCGACGGACTGGTCGCGCACACCTACAAGACCGACGAAGGCGACGTCGCGCTCAAATGCCCGACCGAAGTCACCATTACCGATCGCCGCGAGAAAGAGCTGAACGACCTGGGCTTTATCGCCATCGTCAACGCCAAGGGCTCGAACAGCGCGACCTTCTTCGGCAGCCAGACCGCGAACAAGCCCAAGGTCTACAACAAGGACGAGGCCAACGCCAACGCGCAGCTGTCCGCACGGCTGCCGTACGTGCTGGCGGCCTCGCGCTTCGCGCACTACCTGAAAGTGATCATGCGCGACAAGGTGGGAAGCTTCCAGACGCGCGGCGATGTCGAGCGCTACCTCAACAACTGGATCGCCGACTACGTGCTGCTGAACCCGGCGGCGACACCGGAGGCCAAGTCGCGCTTTCCGCTGAGCGCGGCGCGCGTCGACGTGACCGAGGTGCCCGGCAAGCCCGGCGCCTACCGTGCCACGTGCTTCCTCAAGCCGCATTTCCAGATGGAAGAACTGACCGCATCGATCCGCCTGGTCGCCGACCTGCCGGCCGCGGCCGCGTAGCCGGCCGCTGTTGCCGGACCTAACCGTACAGAGAGAGCACAGACGCCATGGACACCATCATCCTCGATATCCCGGAAATCAAGGGCAGCAACAAGCAGCAGACCGGCCGCGCCGCCGAGCGCATCCAGATCTATTCGTTCTCGCATGGCGTGGCGATGGCCGTGACCAATGATCCCGCCAACTCCAAGCGGACCTCCGGCAAGGCGAATTTCCACAGCATGTCGCTGACCAAGCTGACCGACCAGGCCACGCCGGGCCTGTATGCGGCCTGCGCCGCGGGCCGCTCGCTGGGCGAGGTCAAGCTGGAGATCGGCAGGACCGAGGACGGTGCATTCCGTTCGGAGCTGACCTACACGCTGAGCGACGCCATCGTCGAGTCGATCCAGACCTCTGGTGGCGGCGGCCAGCCGACGGACTCGTTCACGCTCGACTTCACCCGCATCACCACGTTCTTCACCCAGCAGAAGGGCGATGCGCAGAAGGAAGGCACGGCGGCGTTCGGCTGGGACCTGGTGGAGAACGTGGCGTGTGCGGTGTCGGCGCCGCCGGAGCCGCAGAAGAAGGCGGCCTAAGCAAAGCCGCACCGCAGCCGAGCACCTATGTCCGTCATCGTCACCGGGTCGCCGATGCCGCTGTTCGAGCGCCTGTCGGCGCGCGCCGACGGCGCCGCCACGCATTTGCTGCAAGGCGAGCCGCTGCGCCAGTCGGTGGCGCGCGAACTGGCGCGGCTGCTCAATACGCGCTCGCGGCTGACCGAGGCGCAGTTCCTGGCGTCGGACGGGACCGTGCTCGACTATGGCGTGCCGGACTTCTCGTTCCGCTCGTTCCAGTCGGTGCCGGACTGCGACGCGATCGCGGCGCTGGCCGCGCATGCGATCGCGCTGTTCGAGCCGCGCCTGCGCCGTGTGCGCGTGCGCTTTGCCGAACGCGACACGCCGTGGCCGGTGCTGGCGATCGACGGCGAACTGGCGCTGGGCGCCGCGCCCGTGCGCGTGGCCTTCGAGCTTGCCGCGGCGGGCCAGCCGGCCGATCCGCGCTGGAGCGATCATGGCTGAAAGTGTGGCGAACGGCGGCGACGGAGCCGGCCTGGATGACGCGGGCGACGGCGGCATCCTGCCCTACTACAAGCGCGAGCTGGCCTATCTTCGCACCGAGGGCGCCGCGTTTGCCGAGCGCTATCCCAGCGTGGCCGCGCGCATCGCGTGGCATGGCACCGAATCGCCGGACCCGCATACCGAGCGCCTGATCGAGGCCACCGCCTTCCTCGCGGCGCGCGTGCATCGCGACCTGGACCAGGCCTTCCCGCAGCTTGCCGCGGCGCTGCTGGACAACGTGTGCCCGTCGCTGGTACAGCCGGTGCCGTCGATGACGGTGGTGCAGTTCGAGCTGGATGCCGGCCAGGGCAAGGTGACCGCAGGCTACGCGGTGCCGCGCCACACCGGGCTGCATGCGCGCACCGAAAGCGGCGAGGCCTGCCGCTTCCGCACCGCCTGGGACACGACGCTGTGGCCGCTCGCGGTCACGCAGGCCCGGATGACCGAGGACCACGCGCTCAGGCTGACGCTGGAGTGCGCGCCCGGGGTGGATTTTTCCGAACTGGAACTGGGCACGCTGCGCCTGCACCTGCACGGCGACTGGATGGTGACGGTGCCGCTGTACGAGGCGCTGGTCACCAGCGTGGCGGGCGTGCGGGTGGCCCCGCCGAACGCGCCCCAGACCTGGCTGCCGGCCAGCGCGTGGCGCGAGGCCGGCTATGGCGCCGACGAGAACGTGCTGCCGCAGCCGCCGCACGCCCAACCCGCTTACGGGCTGATGCAGGAATACTTCGCCTTTGCGCGCAAGTTCCATTTCTTCGAGCTGGACCTGCCGGCGGGGCGGCTCGGCAACGGCCGCAGCTGCGAGGTGGAGCTGTGCCTGCGGCGCGGCGCGCCCGCGCTGGGCCGCGTGCATGCCGGCATGTTCCGGCTTGGCTGCGTGCCCGCGATCAACCTGTTTGCGCAGACCAGCGAACCCATCGTGCTCGACCACCGCCACTATGAGCACCGGCTGGTGGCCGACCAGCGCCGCGAGGCCATGACCGAGATCCATTCGATCCGCTCGGTGGTGCTGTCGGACCCTGACAGCGAGCGCGCCCTGGCCGTGCCGCCCTTTGCCGCGGCCAGCGGCGATCCGGCCGAGGGCGAACTGTTCTGGCACGCCCGCCGCGAGCCGACGCTGCGCGCCAGCCTGTCCGGCACCGACATGTACCTGAGCTTTGTCGATGCGCGCAACGTGCAGCGGCTGCCGGCGGCAGCGGTGGCGTATGCCAACGTGCTGTGCACCAACCGCCGGCTGGCGGAGCAGGTTCCGGTGGGCGCGCGGCTGGTGCTGGAGGATGTGTCGCAGTACGCGCAGGTGCGCTGCCTCTACGAGCCGACCGCGCAGCGCAACCCGCCCATGGGCAGCGAGACCCTGTGGCAGCTGGTGACGCTGCTGACCCGGCACCATGGCACGCTGGCCAGCGGCGCAACCGGCCGCCACGCCGTGCAGCAGATGCTGCGCCTGTTCGCCGGCGACGGGCAGCGCCAGCAGGAGCAGGTGCGCGGCATCCGCAGCGTGCGCGCGCGCGGCGCGACCGCGCATGTCGGCAGCGAAGCCTGGCGCGGCTACTGCCGCGGCACCGAGGTGGCGGTCGAATTTGATCCCGATGCCTTTGTTGGCGGCTCGCCGCTGCTGCTGGGGGCGGTGCTGGCGCGCTTCTTCGCGCTGTACACCTCGGTCAATTCCTTTGTGCGGCTGGTGGTGCGCCGCGGAGACGAGACATGGAAGCAATGGCCAGCGATGACCGGCAGCCAGCAGCTGCTGTGATCGACCAGCTGGCCGACAATCCGGCTGGCTTCGATTTGTTCCAGGCGATCCGCCTGCTGGAACGTGCCGTGCCGGGCGCGCAGCCGCTCGGCCGCGGCCATGGCATGGGCGAGCCGGTGCGCCTGCGCGGGCTGGTGTCGCTGGCGTTCCAGCCGCGCGATATCGGCCGCCTGCAACGGCCCGGCGAGGGCGGTGAGCGCGGTGAGGGCGGTGAGGGCGGCCGCGACGCGCACCGCTACATGCTGGCGACGCCCGTGATGTCGCTGGCGGGCGCGGGCGGCCCGCTGCCGCTGGCCTATACCGAGTTGCTGCTCGAGCGCCGCGCCGCGCGCGACCCGGCGATGGGCGACCTGCTCGACAGCTTCAACCACCGCTTCCTGTCATTCCTGTATCGCGGCCGCGGCAAGCATGTCCCGGCACTGGGCAGCCAGCGTCCGGCCACCGGCCCGCTGGCTGACTGCCTGGATGCGCTCAGCAACCTGGGCCTGCAGCGCGGGGCGGCAGCGGATGCAGTAGCGGATGAGACTGCCGGCGCTGCACCCGGCACGCCGGCGCCGTGGCTGCGCCACGCGGGCTTGCTGGGTCCGGCGCCGCGTTCGATGGCAGGCCTGCTGGCGCTGCTCGGGGACCGGCTCGGGTTGCGCGTGCGCGGCACGCAATTCATGGGCGGATGGCTGCCGGTCGCGGCAGGCGACGCGGTGCGGCTGGGCGGACGCGGGGCCGTCGCCGGTACCGCGCTCGGCGGCGGCGCGGTGCTGGGGCAGCGCGCGTGGGACCAGGCCGCCGGCATCCGGCTCGACGTGCAGTTGCCCGCGGCCGCGCGCCTGCAGGCGCTGCTGCCCGGCGGCAACGACCACGCGCTGATCGCGGGGCTGGTGCGGGCCTATGCGCCGCAGCCGCTCGCGGTCCGGCTTGCGCTCCATGTCGGCACGCGTGCGCCGGCGCGCCTGGGGCCGGGTGCGCGGCTGGGCTGGACCACCTGGCTTGCCGGCGGCGGGCAGTCCCGGCCGGCGCCGGTCCAGCTGGCGTTGCGCGGCGGTGCGCGCAGCCCGCACTCGCTGTCCTCTCGTTGAGACGCCTGGCCATGGACATCGATATCCGCACGCTGCTGAGCCGCCTCGATCCGGAATGCCGGCATGCCATGGAGCAGGCCGCGCAGCTGTGCGTGCGGCAGACGCACTACAGCGTCGACGTCGAGCACCTGCTGCTGCAATTGCTCGAGGGCGGCGCCGCGGACCTGCAGGCCATCTTCGCGCACTTCGCGCTGTCGCCGGCGCAGGTCGCGGCGCAGCTGCAGAAGGCGGTCGACGGCTTCAAGCGCGGCAACGGCCGCACGCCGGTGCTGTCGCCCAGTTTCTCGCCGCTGTTCCAGGAAGCGTGGCTGCTCAGTTCGATGCTGCTGGGCGAGCAGCAGGTGCGTGCCGGCACGCTGCTGCTGGCGCTGCTGGAAGTGGAAAGCCTGCGCGGCATGCTGCTGGAGTCGGCGCCGGCGTTGCTGTCGATTCCGCGCGCGGCGCTGCGCGAGGCCTTGCCCGCGCTGCTGGGCGCCTCGGCGCCCGGCGCGGCCATGCCCGGCGCGCAAGGCGCCGTGCCGGGCATGCCGCACCGCGTGGCCGGCAGCGGGCAGGCCACGGCGCTGGAGCAGTACACCGTCGACCTGACCGCGCTGGCGCGCGCCGGCGCGATCGATCCCGTGCGCGGGCGCGACAGTGAAATCCGGCAGCTGATCGACGTGCTGCTGCGCCGGCGCCAGAACAACCCCATCCTCACCGGCGAGGCAGGCGTGGGCAAGACCGCGGTGGTCGAAGGCTTTGCCCGGCGCGTGGTCGCCGGCGAGGTGCCGCCGTCGCTGCGCCAGGTTTCGGTGCGCTCGCTGGACCTGGCGCTGCTGCAGGCTGGCGCCGGCGTGAAGGGCGAGTTCGAGAACCGGCTCAAGTCGGTCATTGCCGAGGTGGCGGCTTCGCCGGCGCCGGTGATCCTGTTTATCGACGAAGCCCACCAGCTGATCGGGGCGGGCGGCAGCGAGGGGCAGGGCGATGCCGCCAACCTGCTCAAGCCCGCGCTGGCGCGCGGCGAGCTGCGCACCATTGCCGCCACCACCTGGGCCGAATACAAGAAGTACATCGAGCGCGACCCCGCGCTGGCGCGCCGCTTCCAGATCGTCAAGGTGGACGAGCCGGCCGAGGCCGTGGCCATCGACATGCTGCGCGGCATGGTGCGCCAGCTGGAACGCCACCATGGCGTGGAGATCCTTGACGATGCCGTGCGCGATGCGGTCCGGCTGTCGCACCGCTATGTGTCGGGACGGCAGCTGCCCGACAAGGCCATCAGCGTGCTCGACACCGCCTGCGCGCGCGTGGCCGCGGCGCAGGGCGGCGTGCCCGAGGCCATCGAGGCGCTGGGGCGCAGCATCGAAAGCGCCGAGAACCAGCTGCGCATCCTGCGCCATGAGGCCGCCACCGGCACCGCGCGCGCCGACGAGATCGCCGCGGTCACGCGCGCGCGCGACGAGGCCCGCAGCCAGCACGCCCGCCTCAGCGACAAGCTCGCCACCGAGCAGCGCGCCGTGGCCGAGATCCTGGCGTGTCGCGGCAAGATCGCGGCCTGGCTGGAGAACCAGGACGGCGAAAGCGCTGGGGCGCAAGAGGACGGCGACGACGGCGACGACTGCGCCGACAGCGCCGCGTCGCTCGGCGCCACGCTCGCGCGCCTGGAGAAGGGCCTGGAGGCGGTGCAGAACGATGAGCCGATGGTGCCGGTCTGCGTCGACTCGGCCGCGGTCGCCGAAGTCATCTCGGGCTGGACCGGCGTGCCGGTCGGGCGCATGCTGGCCGACGAACTGCATACCGTGCTGTACCTGCACGACCGGCTGGGCGAGCGCGTGGTGGGCCAGGACGAGGCGCTCGACGCGATTGCGCGCCGCATCCGCACCTTCCGCGCCGACCTGGACGATCCGGGCAAGCCGGTCGGCGTGTTCCTGCTGGTCGGCCCCAGCGGGGTCGGCAAGACCGAGACCGCGCATGCGCTGGCCGACCTGCTCTACGGCGGCGAGCGCAACATGATCACCGTCAACCTGTCGGAGTTCCAGGAGGCCCACAGCGTCTCGGGGCTGAAGGGCGCGCCGCCGGGCTATGTCGGCTACGGGCGCGGCGGCGTGCTGACCGAGGCGGTGCGCCGCCGCCCGTACAGCGTGGTGCTGCTGGATGAAATGGAGAAGGCACACCCGGACGTGCTGGAGCTGTTCTTCCAGGTCTTCGACAAGGGCGTGATGGAAGACGGCGAGGGCGTGCCCATCGATTTCCGCAACACGGTGATCCTGCTGACCTCGAACGCGGCGCAGGACGTGATCACCGAGGCCGTGCGCGGCGGCGGGCGCCCGGCGCCCGAGGCGCTGGTGGCGAAGCTGCGCCCCGCGCTGCTCAGGCAGTTCAGCCCGGCGTTCCTGGCGCGGCTGGTGCTGGTGCCGTACTACCCGCTGGGCGACGCGCAGATCCGCGAGATCGTCGACCTGAAACTGGCCCGGCTGGCGCAGCGCTTCGCGCGCAACCACAACGCACGGCTCACCTGGGACGAGGCGCTGGCGCGCGCCATCACGCAGCGCTGCACCGAGGTCGACAGCGGCGCGCGCAATGTCGACCACATCCTGACCCATGCGGTGCTGCCGGAGCTGGCGCGCCGCGTGCTGGAGCAGTTGTCGATGGACGAGCGCTTCGGCGGCGTGCACCTGTCGCTGGATGCGGCCGGCGGCGTCGCGTTCCGCTTCCTGCCGCAGGAGGGGCGCTGAGCCATGATCCCGAAACTGGCCACGCAGGCCGGCAACTTCGCCACGCTGGCCACGCCCTTCGGCGGCGACGTGCTGCGGCTGGACGGCTTCGCCGGGCGCGAGGCGATCTCCGAGCCATTCCGCTTCAGCCTGCGCATGCGTTCGTCGGACAAGGGGCTGGATGCGGGGCGCATCGTCGGCCAGCGCCTGAGCATCACGCTGCGGCACCCGGACGGCGCGCCGCGGTACCTGAACGGCATCGTCACGCGCTTTGCCCACACCGGCGCGGACCACCAGCACGGCTTCTACAGCGCGGAGCTGGCGCCGCGGCTGTGGCTGCTCACGCTCGGGCGCGACCGCGCCATCTACCAGAACCTGTCCGCGCCGCAGATCATCCGCCGCGTGCTGCAGGCCTTCGACGTCGCGTTCGAGGCGCGCCTTACAGAGACGCGCTATCCGGTGCGCGAATACTGCGTGCAGTACGACGAAAGCCCGTTCAGCTTTATCTCGCGGCTGATGGAGGAAGAGGGCATCTTCTACTTCTTCACCTTTGCCGACGGCGCGCACACCATGGTGCTGGCCGACAGCCCCTCCGCGCATCCGGCTGGCACGCACTGCGCCGACCTGGCGATGGACGGCATGGCGCGCCCGCCGGCCGGCGCGGCGCGCATGCTGGCCTTCGGCATGGCGCGGCAGCTCGGCGCGGCCACGCAGGTGCTGGCCGACTACGACTACCTGCAGGCGCGCACTTCGCAGGGCAGCGCGCCGGCGGGCACGGGAGACCTGGCGCAGCAGTACGTGTTCCCGGGCCGGCACCGCGACGCCGACGACGCCAGCCGCAAGGCCGCCGTGCGCAGCGGCGCGCAGCAGGCCGAGGCCCACACCGGCGTGGGCGAGAGCGCGTGCTGCCACCTGGCCGCGGGCATCCGCTTCACGCTGGCCGGCCACGTCGACCCGGCGCTGGACCGCGCCTACGTGGTGCGCGCGGTCGAGCATGCCTGCAGCGGCGACAGCTATCGCAATACGGTCGCGGTGCTGCCGCTGTCGGTGCCGTTCCGCGCGCCGCTCGCCACGCCCCGGCCGCTGGTGGCCGGCACGCATACCGCCACGGTGGCGGGCTCCGCCGGTGAAGAAATCTGGACCGACGCGCACGGCCGCATCAAGGTGAAGTTCCACTGGGACCGCAGCCCCGGCGCCAACCAGGACAGCTCGTGCTGGGTCCGCGTGGCGCAGGCCGCCGCCGGCGCAGGTTGGGGCCAGCTGTTCCTGCCGCGCGTGGGCCAGGAGGTGGTGGTCAGCTATGTCGACGGCGACCCCGACCGGCCGCTGGTGACCGGCAGCGTCTACAACGGGCAGTCGGGTGTGCCGGTGCCGCTGCCCGCGATGCAGACGCAAAGCGTGATCCGTTCGCGTTCGTCCAAGGGCGGCAGCGCCGGCAACGAGCTGCGCATGGAAGACAAGGCCGGCGCCGAGGAACTGTACCTGCGCGCCCAGCGCGCGATGACGGTGTCGGTGGAAAACACGCTGTCGACCACGGTCGAAGCCGGCGGCGAATCGCATCGCATCAAGTCCGGCGACCTGGCGCTGGAGGTGGCCTCCGGCAACGAGACCCACAAGGTCAGCGGCACGCGCCAGGTCGAGGCCGGCGGCGGCGAGACCCACACCAGCGGCGCGGCGTTCAGCCACGACGTCGCCGGCAACTACAAGCTCACGGTGCAGGGCAACCTGGTAATCGAGGTCGGCGGATCGATTTCGTTCAAGGCCGGCACGTCCCTGCAGTGCGAGGCCGGCACCACGCTCAGCAGCAAGGCCGGCACCACGCTGAGCCACGAAGCGATGATGGTGCGGCAGAAGGCGTCCGCCGCGCAGACGGTGGAAAGCGGCGGCATGCTCGAACTCAAGGGCGCCCTGGTGAAACTGAACTGAGCGGAGCCGACCATGCCTTTGACCGATCCCGCGCTGCCCGATCCGGCCGATCCTGCCGCCGCCATGGCCGAGACCCATGACGGCGACGGCCGGCTGGTGTCGCGCGTGCCGCTGTGCGCGGGCCGGCCGCACGGACGCCTGGAATGCTTTTATCCGGATGGCTCGCTGCGGCTCGATGCTGAGTACGCGCACGGCGAGCTGTCCGGGCTGCTGCGCGCCTATGCCGCCGACGGCAGCGTCGAGTACGAGGCCCACTACGCCGGCGGCCAGCTGCACGGCATCAGCACCACATATCTCGATGGAAGGCTGCAGGCCCGCCAGCAGCACGCCCACGGACAGCTCGAGGGCGAGAGCGTGTGCTACGCGCCGTCCGGCGACGTGACCGCGCGCTGCCTCTACCGGCAGGGCCGGCTCGAGGACGAGGCGGTCTACGCGCACGAGGGCGCGGTGGTGCGCCGCAGCCGCTACCGCGCCGGCCGCCTCGACGGCGAGACCCGCGAGTACGGCGCCGGAGGTGCGCTGGTGCAGGCGCTGCCCTACCGCGCCGGGTTGCTGCACGGGGTCGCGCGCCGCTTCGGCGCCGCGGGCGAGGTGGCGGCGACGCGGGGTTATGCGGCCGGCAAGCCGCGCGAAGACTGGCAACCGGCGGCAGCGGCCGACGATGGCGACGGCACCGAACTGCCCGCGGGCTTTGCGCAGCGCCTCGAGCGCTGGCTGAGGGGTTGAGCATGGCCCTGCAGGTCACCGCCGGCGCGGCCATGCAATGCAGCTTCGGGCTGGCACCGTCCACGCTGGCGGTGCTGCCGCTGGGCCGCGTGCTGGCCGGCACCGGCGCCGCCAGCGTGATGGACCACCTGCCGCTGGTCAACATCCCGCCGTTCGGCCTGTGCCAGTGCGTGGCCAACCCGCAGGTGGCGGCGGCCACCGCGGCGGCGCAGGGTGTGCTGACGCCGATGCCGTGCGTGCCGGTGACGCCGGCACCATGGCTGCCCGGTGCGCCGACGGTGCAGATCGGCGGCGCGCCGGCGCTGCAGCACACCTCCAGGCTGGCGTGCGCATGGGGCGGCGTGATCCAGGTCGTCGCGCCGGCGCAAGCCACCGTGATGACGCCATGACGACGAAATAAGGCAAGCCATGACCTATGTATTTTCGATGAGCCCGCGCATGGTGACCATCGCCGTGACCTGTGCGGTGCTGCTGTGCGCGCTGCTGTTCCTGATGGGGGTGGAGATCGGCACGCGCCTGGCGCGGCCGGCTCCCGATGCGGCGCAGGTTGCGGCGCAAATCGCGGCGGCGCCCGCCACCCAGGGTGCCGTCGCCACGACGGGCCTCGCCGCCGCGGCCCCTGCGCCCGCGACGCCATGAAACATGACCTACGCAAAGCCATGCTTTTGAATCCTGCCTGTCTTTCCCGCCGTGGCGCCGCGCGCGCATGGCGCTGGCTGGCGCGCGCCCTCGCGGGCGCGGCGCTGCTGCTGCCGCTCGCCGGCCATGCGCAGGGCAACTACCTGCCATCGCCGGCGCCCGCGCCCGACAGCGCGCCCGCGCCGGCACCCGTCGCCACGCCGAACGGGCTCGTGCTGATGCCGGACGGACGGCTGATGGCGCCGGAATTCGCCCGCATCGTCAGCCGCGGCGAGCTGGTGGTGGCGGTGCTGAAGGTGGACCAGCCGCCGTTCTTCCAGCAGCGCAATGGCGAGCTGAGCGGCCTCGACATCGACCTCGCCCGCGAGCTGGCGCAGAAGCTCAACGTGCGGGTGCGCTTCAACCGCGACGCCACCACCTTCGACGGCGTGGTGCGGCTGCTGGCGCAGGGGCAGGCCGACGTGGCCATCAGCAAGCTGTCGCGCACGCTGCCGCGCATGCAGATCATCAGCTTCAGCATTCCTTACCTGCGGCTCAATCGCGCGCTGCTGCTCAACCGCGTCAGGTTCGCGCAGATGGCGCGCGGCCGGCCGGTGCCGGAGGTGATCCGCGGCTATGACAGCTCGATCGGCGTGGTCGGCAATTCGTCTTACTCGGAGTACGTGGTGAACAATTTTCCCAAGGCCTATGTGACCGCCTATCCCACCTGGGACGAAGCGCTGAAGGCGCTCAACGACGGCCGCGTCGCCGCGGTCTACCGCGACGAGTTCGAGGTCAAGCGCGTGCTCAAGGCGGACCCGACCGCGGCACTGCGGCTGCGCGTGGTGACGCTGCAGGACCTGGAGGACACGCTGGGCATCGCCGTCAATGTCTCGGCGCCGGCGCTGCTGGGCTTCGTCAACCAGTTCCTCGCCGAGCGGCCCAGACGGCTCGAGGTCGCTGACGTGCTGCAGGCGGCCGCGCGATGAGCACGCCCGCAATCAAGCCCGCAATCAAGCCCGCAACCGAGCCCGCGACCAGGCCGGGCGCAGCCCGGGCACCGCGCACGCCGCCGCTGAAGCTGGACGCGGCCAGGCTCTACGCCATCGCGCTCAACCCGTGGGTGGTGATCGGCAGCCTGGTGCTGGGCGGCGCCACCGGGCTGCTGTGGCCCGGGCTGGCGCGGCACCTGGGCGTGGTCGGCGACATCTACGTGGACCTGCTCAAGATGACCACGCTGCCGTTCATGGTGTCGGCGGTGATCTTCAGCCTGCAGCGGCTGTTCCGCGACGGCGGCGCCTCGCGCCTGATGATCCGCGTGGTGGCGGTGTTCGCCGGCGCGTCGCTGCTGGTGGCGCTGGTGTCGGCGCTGGTGCTGGTGGCGATGCGCCCGGGCAGCGAGCTGTCCGAGGCCACCATGCAGACCTTTGGCGCGATGGTCGGCAACGATGCCAGGTCGGGCGACACGGTGATGAACCTGTACGGCGAGGATATCCCGGAGAAATCGCTGAGCCTGTCCGAGGTGCTGACCA
The DNA here is from genome assembly GCF_900249755.1 of Cupriavidus taiwanensis. NCBI lineage: Bacteria > Pseudomonadati > Pseudomonadota > Betaproteobacteria > Burkholderiales > Burkholderiaceae > Cupriavidus > Cupriavidus taiwanensis. Next base: position 2,014,068 of record NZ_LT976854.1, on the reverse strand, counting down.
GCCTGATCCCGACCAACATCTTCGCCGCGCTGGCCAATGGCGATGCGCTCAAGGCGCTGGTGTTCGCGCTGATGTTCGGGCTGGCCGTGGGGCGCGTGCCCGAGCGCATCTCGATCGGGCTGAGCCTGTCGCTGGAGACGGTCTACCACGCCTGCCAGAAGCTGATGCACTGGCTCAGCTACCCGCTGCCGCTGATCCTGTTCTGCATGAGCGCGGCGCAGCTGGGCAAGTCCGGGCTGGAGCCGCTGCACGCCATGATGCAGTTCGTGCTGGCGTTCTTCGTCGCGTCGGTGCTGCTGCTGGCGCTGGCGGTGGTGGTGCTGTGGAAGCGCTCCGGCCAGAGCCTGGGCGCCACGCTGGACGCGCTGCGCTCCCCGTTCGCGCTGGCGCTGGCGACGCGCAACAGCGCGGCGTGCATGCCCAGCATGATCGAGTGCCTGGTGGACCGGCTCGGCTTCGCGCGCGTGCGGGTGGAGCTGCTGGTGCCGCTGGCGATCTCGCTGCTGCGCGTCGGGCCGATGGTGTACTACGTCTGCGCCACGCTCTTTATCGCACAGCTGTACGGGCATCCGCTGGGGCTGCTGGATATCGCCACGGTGCTGCTGGCGTCGGTGCTGGCGGGTTTTGCCTCGGCCGGCATGACCGGGCTGGTGATCGTATCGCTGGTGGGCATGACCTGCGCCTACCTGGGCCTGCCGTTCGAGGCGGCCTTCATTCTCTTCCTGGCCGTGGACCCGGTCTGCGACATGCTGCGCACGCTGATCCTGGTGGTCGGCAATACCGCGGCGGTGTCGGTGATCTGCCCGCGTCCGCTCAAACTCTAGGCCGTCATCATGAACAGCGTAAGCACCGGCATGACCATGATCGGGGTGCTGGGCGGCATGGGGCCGCTGGCCACGGTCGATTTCCTCGAGCGCGTGGTGCGCCTTACCGATGCCGCGCGCGACCAGGACCACCTGCCGATGGTGGTGGCGCACCTGCCGCAGACGCCGGACCGCTCGCGCTCGATCCTGGCCGGCGACGCGCTGCCGCTGCCCTACCTGCTGCACGGCATCGAGCTGCTCAACCGCAGCCAGGTCGGGCTGGTGGCGATCCCCTGCAATACCTCGCACCACTGGTATGCCGAGCTGAGCGCGCACAGCGCCGCGCCCATCCTGCATATCGCGCGCACCTGCGTGGCGGCGCTGCCGGCCGACAGCGGCAGCGTCGCGGTGCTGGCCACGCGCGGCGCGCTTGCCGCCGGCATCTACCAGGCGGCGCTGGCCGCGCGCGGGATCGACGCCGTAGTGCCGCCCGAGCCGGTGCAGAAGCAAGTCGATGCCTGCATCCAGGCGGTCAAGGCCGGTGCGCTGGAGCCGGCCGCCGCGGCGCTTGGCAGCGCGCTGGCGCGCATCGCCGCGCTGGGGGTCGGCACCGCCATCATGGGCTGCACCGAAATCCCGGTGGCGGCGCGCGGGCTGGCCGCGGCGCCGCTGCGGCTGGTCGACAGCACCACCGAGCTGGCCCGCGCGACGGTGGCGTTCGCGCTGGCGCGCGGCTGGAACCAGGCCGCATGAAAGCCCTGCACTGGCTCTCGCACAGCGTGCCCGGGCTGCTCGCCTGCCTGGTGGCGGGCGCGCTGGCCGGCACCGTGGCCGCGCCGCTGGGCCGCCTTGCGTGGCTGGCCGGGCAGCTGTACCTGTCGGTGGTCAACATGGCGGCGGTGCCGCTGCTGGTGGTGGCCACCTTCTTCGGCCTGCGCCAGGTGCTGGCGCTGCCGCGCGCGGGCGCGCGCTTTGGCGCGATCGTCGGCACGGCCGCCGCGGTGGTGGCCGCATGCGCGCTGGCGGGCGCGCTGGCGGGGGTGCTGATGGCGCCGGGCGCGGCGCTGCCGGCCGACGCCAGCGCCAGGCTGGGCGCGCTGATCCTCAGCGGCGTGGCCGGCGGCGGCGAGGTGCGCGTGGACCTGCAGGGCGGCGCCGCGCCTGGCGCGGAGCGCGGGCAGGCCACGGATGCGCTCGCCGCGATCATCCCCGACAACTTCTACCGCGCGCTGGCGCACGGCCAGACCCTGGGCGTGCTGACCGGGACGCTGCTGTTCGGGCTGGCCTTCGCGGCGCTGTCGCGCGAGCAGACCAGCATGCTGGGCAATGTGTTCGAAGGCATCTACCGCACCTTCGAGCAGATCATCGCCCACGCCAACCTGCTGATCCCGGTGCTGGCCTTCGGGCTGGCCGCACACCTGGCGATGCATGCGGACCGCGCCGCGATCGGCGCCATGGCCGCGCTGCTGGCGACCTTCCTGGTGCTGTGCCTGCTGCTCAGCGGCGCCGCCGCGGCCGTGATCGCGCGCTGCGCGCGGCTGCCCTTGCTGCAGGTGGTGACCGAGCTGAACCGGGCCATGCTGGTCGGCCTGGCCTCGGGCAGCGCCACCGCGCCGATCCCCCACGCCATCGAGGCCATGAGCGCGCGGCTGGGCTTCCCGCGCGGGCTGGTGGAACTGGTGGTGCCGCTGGGCGCGGTGTTCGTGCGCGGCGGCGCGGCGCTGTACTTCGCGCTGGTGACGGTGTTCGTCGCCAACCTCTATGGGCGCCCCATCACTGCCGGCGAGCTGGCGTGGATCACGCTGGCGGCCGCGCTGGCGGCGTGGCTGTCGGCCGGGCAGGGCGGTATCGGGACCATCGCCTACGCGGGCGTCGCGCTGTCGGCGCTGCAGTTGCCGGCGGAGGCCGCGGCGGTGCTGCTGCTGGCGATCGACCCGGTCTGCGATGGCCCGCGCAATGCACTGAGCCTGGTCTGCACCTGCGCGGTGATCGCGCTGGTGTCGGTGGGCCTGCCGCTGGAGCGCGCGGTCCAGGCGCGGCCAACGGTGCCGGGGGCAGTGGTTCGCGGCGGCGTGACCGGAGCGGCGGCCGCGGTGCGGCTGGTGCTGACGCGCATGCAACTGGCGCTGGCCGGCGCCTGCGCGCTGCTGGCGGCGCTGCTGATCGTGCTGATGGGCATCGGCGTGGGGGCGAAATGACAGCGCATGCACAAGCTCGGATGCGCCTGGCGCTGCGCTGGCTGGCGACGCTGTGGCTGGCGGCGCTGCTGGGAGGCTGCGCCGCGGCCTCGTGGCTGGGCTTCAAGGGCGACAAGGTCAACTGGAAGCAGGTCACGCTGACCGCGGCCGACGATGCCAACGGCAACAGCCCGGTGGCGGTCGACGTGGTGCTGGTCAGCGACGCGGCGCTGCAGGCGCGCCTGGCGGAACTGCCGGCGGCCAAGTGGTTTGCCGGGCGCGGCGATCTCGGCAGCACCTATCCGGGCGCGCTGCGCTACCGCAGCTGGGAACTGGTGCCCGGCCAGCGGCTGGAAATTGCCGCGCAAGCGCTGCAGGGCCCGCGCGTGGCCGCGGCCTTTGTCTTTGCCAACTACCAGGCGCCGGGCGCGCACCGTGCCCGCATCGAGCAGTTCAACGGCACGCTTGCCGTGCAGCTCGACAGCGCCGCCTTTACCGTGCTGGTCACCCAATGAACCTGATTTTCCACGCCACCGCCGTGCCGGCCCCCGGAGCCGCCCATGCCTGAATGCACGCTGCCGGTCGATCGCGTCGAATGGCACGAGGGCATGCTGCTCGCGCCGCAGCATCTGCAGCAGCTTGCGGGCCGCCTGGACTCGCTGGTGGCCTGGCAGACGCTGGCGGCCAGCCCGTTCGGCTGGGGCGTGCGCCGGCTGGAGTTCGATGCCGGGCTGCTGGCCGCGGGGGTGGTGCGCGTGCTGCAGCTCGAAGCCATCATGCCGGACGGCACCGCGGTCTCGTACACGCGCGACGACGCGCGCCAGCCGCCGCTGGAACTGACGCTCGAGCCGTTTGCCGGGGCGCTCGCAGCCGGCATGCTCGACCTGCACCTGACGCTGCCGGTGGTGCCGTCCCAGCGCGGCGACGGTCAGGCCAGGCGCTTCCGCTCCGTGGCCGACGCGCTGGTCGAGGATGAAGTGTCCGAGGCCCCGCCCGCCGAGATCCCGCGGCTGCTGCCTAACCTGGCGCTCGACGCGGGCCCCCGGCCGTCGCCGCGCTTTGTGTCGCTGTGCCTGGGCGCGCTCTACAAGGACAACGAGATCGTGCGGCTGGGCGAGCGCCTGCCGCCGTTGCTGGAGGTGGCGCGCGGCAGCCCGCTGTGGACGGCGGTGGCCACGCTGGTGGCGCAGCTGCGCGGCAAGGCGGCCTTCGTCGCCAGGCAGACCGCAATCCCGTCGTCGCGGGCCGACGACCGCCTGACGCAGCTCGAACTGAAGGACCGCCTGCGCAGCCTGGTCAGTGCGCTGCCGCTGCTGGAAGCGGTGCTGCGCACCCCGCACCTGCACCCGCTGGCGCTGTACCTGGCGCTGGCCTCGGTGCTGGGCCCGCTCAGCCTGCTCAAGCCGGGCGGGCTGCCGCCGGTGCCGGACGACTACGACCACGCCGATCCGATGGCGGTGTTCACGCCGCTGCTGCGCGCGCTGCGCGAGGCGCTGGCCGAGGTCAGCGAGGAATACCGCGAGCACAAGTTCGAGTTCCGCCACGGCGCCTTCGACATCGTGCTGCAGCCGGAATGGATCGGCGAGCGCCTGGTGGTGGGCCTGCGCGGGCAGTCCGAGCGCGACCTGCTGGCCTGGATGGCGGGCGCGGTGCTCGGCTCGCAATCGGTCTACCCGTCGCTGCGCGCGCGGCGCGTGCTGGGCGCGGCGCGCCGCGTGGTCGAGCATGCCGAGGAGCTCGGGGTGCGCTCGGGCTCGGGCTACCTGTTGTTCGAGATCGAGGCCGATCCCGCGCTGGTCCACGCCGGCGAGGCGATGGTGATCGGCAACCCCAATGAAGGCGCGAGCGTGCAGCGGCCGCAGGAAATGCTGCTGTTCGTCAAGGGCTGACGCCGGCCCCACAACCAAGGCACACAGACATGGCGCGGTACCGACCCGAAACCGAAGAAGACGATCTCGCCACCGGGCAGTTCCGGGCGTTCCTGGACGAACTGGTCAAGATGCGCGCGCGCCTGGACGGGCAGCCCGATCTCAGCGGCGAAATCGCGGCGCAAGCCATGAACCGGCACCTGCTGAACCTGCTGGAGGTGCAGACCCTGCAATCGCGCCGCGACAGCTCGCGCTTCGAGATGGAAGACGTGGCCGACGCCCGCTACCTGAAGGCGGTGCTGGCCGACGAGATCCTGCTCAATGCCGACTGGGCCGGCCGCGCCGAGTGGCCGGCGCACCTGCTCGAATCCACGCTGTTCCGCACCAACGTGGCCGGCGACCAGGTCTTTGCCCGCATCGAGCAGCTGCTGCTGGACCGCGAGCCGTCGCGCCGCAACCTGGCGCGGCTGTATTTGTTCGCGCTCGGGCTGGGCTTCCAGGGGCGCTTTCGCGGCGGCGATGCCGGCGAGCGGCTGCGCAGCCTGCGCGAGGAGCTGTATGCGTTCATCTACCAGCGCCGGCCGGACCTGGGCGGGCGCGAGCGCGTGCTCGGCGAGGCGGCCTACGCGCACACGCTGTCTCATATCGCCCCGCGCAAGCTGCCGACGCTGACGCGCTACAGCGTGGTATTCGTGCTGGGCCTGGCCGCGCTGCTGGCGCTGTCGGAGCTTGCCTGGCTGTGGCAATCCTGGCCGGTGCGCGAGGCGCTGCGCGCCGATACGGTGGCGGGGGGCGCGCCATGACGCGGCACCGGCTTGGCCACGCCCGGGAGGCGGGCCCATGCTGACCAGCAACCTGTTCCTGGTCTCGGTCGGCGTGCTGACGCTGGTGGTGCTTGCGGTGCTGGGCGCGGTGCTGTACTTCGCCGCGCAGCGCGCCCGCGCGAAGCCCGCGGCCGAGCGCAAGATCGTACGGCTGCGCACCGATTCGCTGCGCACCGCGTTCCGCCAGGCGATCGAACTGGTCGAAGGCAATATCGCCGCGCGCGCCGAGCGCTACAACATCCCCTGGATCCTGGTGCTGAACGAGGGCGCGGACGCGCGGCCGCTGCCGATCGCGCAGTCCGGCGTGGCCAGCGTGCTGAGCCCCGACGCCGCCAATGCGGCGGCGACGCAGGGCATCTCGTGGCATTTCTTTGATCGCGGCGTGGTCATCGACATCAACGCCGCCTACCTGGGCCTGCCCGACGATGACAGCGAGGAAAAGCCCTGGGACGAATTCCTGGGCCTGTGCCGCGGCTATCGCCCGCAACGGCCGTTCGACAGCGTGGTGGTCACCGTGCCCGCGGCGATGCTGCTGGCCGACGACACCGACGCCCAGCTCGAGCTGGTGCGCCGCGCCAAGCTGGCGCACCGGCGCCTGTGGCTGGCGCAGAACCGCTTTGCCGTGCGCTTCGCGGTCTATGTGGTGGTGATCGGTTGCGAGTCATTGCCGGGGTTTGCCCACTTTGCCCGCGCCTTGCCGGAGCCGATGCGGGCCAGCATGCTGGGCTGGTCGTCGCCGTACGACTTGTCTGCCACCTACCAGTCGGGCTGGGTCGATGCCGCCATGTCCTCGGCGGTGCGCGCGGTTTCGGACAGCGTGGCCGAACTGCTGGCGATGGGCGCGCAGGAGCTGGACCCGTGCCAGTCGCTGCTGCTGCCCGCGCGCATCGACGCCATGCGCGGCCAGCTGACGCGCTATGTCGACGAACTGCTGCGACCCAGCGCCTATCACGAGCCGTTCTACCTGCGCGGGATCTACCTGACCGGCGACAGCGGCGAGCTGGCCGCGCACGCGCCGTCGTTCGCGCTGCCGCGCCAGCGTGAAGCGGAGGCCGCGGCGGAGGTGGAGGTAGAGGAAGCGCAGGCAGCGGCGGCTGTCGCGGCGCCGGCCGCGGCCGACGCGCACGCGCCGCCGGCCGACCTGCTCAACGAGCTGATGCGGCAGCCGGCGTTCCTGCGCGACCTGTTCGAAAAGAAGATCTTCCTCGAGTACGGGCTGACGCGGCCGTCGCGCTCGCAGCAGCTGGCGCGGCCGCTGGTGCACCGTGCGCTGCGCTGGGGCGGCGTTGCCGTGCTGTGCGCGTGGGGCGGGGGACTGGTGGTGGCGACGTGGCAGATGAGCCAGCGCCACGCCGACCTGGTCGCCGCACTGGGCGAGCTGCGCGCCGGCGCGGAGCAGCGCGCGCGGGCCGCGCAGCGCGGCCAGGACCTGCCGCCGGACTGGTACCGGCGCCAGGCGCTGGGGCTGCTTGCGATGCACCAGCGGCTGAGCGCGCAACCGGTGTCGTCGTGGTTCATGCCCGGCTCGTGGGCCGTCGTCGACGACCTCGACGCGCGCGTGCATGAACGCTTCCAGCGCGCCTTCGGCGAGATCGCGCTCGACACCATCGAGCGCGAACTGCTGGCGCGCGTCGACCTGCTGACCGGGGTCGGGCGCGACCCCGCCACCGGGCAGCTGGTTGCCGGCGACAGTTGCCAGGCGCCGCCGGGCGCGCGCGGCGATGTGTTGCCGCCGCGTGGCCTGGCGCTGGAAGACATGCCGGAGATGCGCGCGCTGCAACAATACGTGGCCGCGGTCGGCCAGTTCGACGCGGTGCTGCAGGCGCTGCACCGGCTGGAGACGCCGCAGCAAGGCAACGCCGAGGCGCTGCGGCTGGTGGTGCGCTACGCGCTGGGTGCCGAGCTGCAGGGCGACGTGTCGGCAAGCCTGCCGTACTTCCGGCGCGAGCCCGGCAAGGCGCGCGGCGCGGCCAGCCTGGCCACCGGGGGCAGGGCGCTGACCGCGCTGGTGCCGCCGCTGCGCTGCAGCTTCGACAAGGGCGCGCGCCAGCTTGACGAGCGGCTGTTCCACAACAACCCGCTGCTGGTGGCCGAGCGCGCCGTCAGGAGCAGCCTCGACGGCCTGGACGGCGCGGCCAGCGCCGGCGGCGGCTTCAGCCGCGTGCTGGCCGACTACCGCGGCATTGTCAGCGCGATCGGCACGCAGCAGGAACTGCTGGCCGGCGGCAAGGGCGGCTGGATGCGCCAGCCGCAATTCGCGGCCGGCACGGTGTACGAGCGCACGCTGGCGCTGGCCGCGCAGAACCGCCTGCTGGGGGAGGACGTCGTCGCCAGTGCGCGGGCACGCTCGGAGAGCGGCTTCCAGGCCTTCACCGGCGAACTGGCGCAGCGCTTCAGCGGACCCGACAGCGGCATCGCCTGGCAGGAGAAGGAAGGGCGCTACGCGGTCACGCCCGAGCGGCTGGCGCTGCGCGAGCGGCTTGCCGCGCTGCTGAACCAGCCGTTTATGGCGCCGCCGCGCGACCTGGCGCTGCCGGCCCTGCCGGCGGGAACCTCGGGAACAGCGGTGCTGTGGGACCGCCAGCAGCTGGACCAGGCGCTGGCGCTTGGCGACATGCGCAAGCGCTTCCTGGACGAAGGGCTGGTGGGCTTGCCCGGCGCATGGCGCGACGCCATCGCGCAGAACGTCGACCAGCAGTTCGCGCGGCTGGTGATGGACCAGGTCGCGGCGGCGGCAATCCTGGCGCCGCTGCCTGCCGACGGCGGCAGCGCGGGGTTCGAGGCGGCGCAGCCCCGCATCGCGCGCCTCCGCGCCATGCTGGGCGACATGCACGCCATGGCGCGAGTCGATGACCTGGATGCGCTGGTCTCGCGCGACGCGCTGGCCCGGCTGCGCGCCGTCGACGCGCAGCTGCAGCAGTCGGAGCTGTACGCCATGCGCCAGGGCAGTATCGGCGACGGCGCGCGCGCGCCGCGCTCGCCGGTGCTGACCGCGTTCGGCCTGAATGACGCCGCCGCGCTGGGGCCGTATCTCGACCAGCAGGCCGTGCGCGCGCAGGCGCTGGGGCGCGAGGCGGCGCTGTATCTTGCCGCGCTGTCGCCCGCGGACGCGAACAGCGGCGTGGCCTTACGCTGGCAGGCGCTGAACCGCGACCTGGAGCGCTACCGCCTGAAGAACCCCAACAGCCGGCTGCTGATGCTGGAGCAGTTCGTGCAGGCCGCCGCGGCCGAAACCGGCCAGGGCGTCTGCCTGTCGCGCTTTGCCGCGCGGCCGGCCGGCGGCGACGACTACTTTGCCGCGCTGCATGTGCGCCTGTACGACGGCCTGCTGGCGCGCTGTGCGCAAGGCTATTTTGCCGAGCTGCAGCGGCAATGGGACGGGTTCTCCGCCACCTTCAACGAACGCGTGGCCGGACGCGCACCGTTTGGCGGTGCCACCGCCACGGCGGGCAACGCTGCCAGCACCGGCGAAGCGCGCACGGCCGACTATGCCGAACTCGGCCGCGTGCTCAAGCGCTATGAACCGCTGTCGGCGACGTACCGGGCCTCGCGCGGCGACGGGCCGCTGCGGCATATCGCGTCCGGGGTGCCGGTGCACCAGTTCATCGACAGCTTCGACCAGGTCAGGACATTGCTGGCGCCGCTGTATCCGGCCGAGGAAGGCGCGCCCGCGGGCTACGACGTCAGCGCCGAGTTCCGCGTCAACCGCGGTGCCGAGCTGGCGGGCAACCAGATCATCGACTGGACGCTGGCGATCGGCGCGCACAGCGTGTCGATGCGCGATGCGCCGCGCGCGCTGCACTGGGACTACGGCAGCCCGGTCACGCTGACGCTGCGCCTTGCCAAGGACGCGCCGCTGGCGGCGCTGCCCGATCCCGAACAGCGCACCCTGGCCACCGACGGCAAGGTGCTGACCTGGCGCTTTGCCGACCCGTGGGCGCTGCTGTCGTTCATCGCCGGCCATCGCATTGCCGATCCGGGCGGACGGGCCGACAGCACCGCGCAACTGCTGCGCTTCGATTTCCCGCTGGGCAGCGCCGCGCCGGACCTGAGCGCGGCGCCGCGGCCCGCGCGCGCCCGCGTGTTCCTGCGCCTGACGCTGACGGCACCGGGCAAGAAGCTGCCGTTGCCATGGCCGCAGAGCTTCCCCACCCGTGCTCCCGAATGGACCAACTTATGAACCAGCCCATCCCATGCAGCGGCCTGGATGTGCAGGCACTGCTGGCGCCGGTGCCCGGCGACGATGCCGCGGGTACTTCGCTGCGCTATGACCCGCTGTTTCGCGCCATTGCCGACGCGCGCCGGCACGACGATGAATCGCTGCCGATGCGCGAATGGGAGCGCCCGCTGGTCAGGGCCGACTGGAAGCGCGTGGCCGCCCTCGCCAGCGAGGCGCTGGCCACGCGCAGCAAGGACTTCCAGCTGGCGGCATGGCTGTGCGAGGCGTGGACCCACCTGCATGGCGTCAGCGGCTTTTGCGCCGGCACGCGCTTGCTGGGCGCGCTGGCGGACGCGTACTGGGATGGCGCCTGGCCCCGCATCGACGACGGCGATGCCGACGCGCGCAGCGCGCCGCTCGCCTGGCTCAACGAGACCATGCCGACCGTGCTGGCGCTGCATCTGCCGCTGCTCAGCCTGCCGGACGACGAGCCGGTGCGGCTCACGCTGGACCTGTGGGAGCGCAGCCTGCTGACTGGAGAGGACGACCCCGGCCTGGGCCGCGAGGCGCTGCTGCAGCGCGCGCAGCACGCACCCGACCGCCCGGCGCTGGACACGCTGTGGCGCGGCCTGCATGACGCCAGCGCCGAATGGGCGGCCTTCGATCGTCGCGTCGACACGCTGCTGGGCGCGCAGGCGCCCAGCCTGGCGCGCGTGACCGATACGCTCGCGCGGCTGCAGCGCGCAGTGGCGGCATTGCGCGGTGCGGCGCATGGCGAAGCGGCTGGCGCAGCGACTGCCGCTTTAGAGCCCACCGCCATGGCACCAGTGGCTATCCGCGATGCCGCTGTCACCGAGCCCGAGCCGGCCCCGCCCGACGCGCCGCCGGCGCAAAACGCCCTGCTGGCGCACGGCCGCATCGAAGACCGCGCCCACGCCTACCGGCTGATCCGCGACGTGGCCGACTACCTGGCGCGGCACGAGCCGCACAGCCCCACGCCGCACCTGCTGCGGCGCGCGGTGCGCTGGGGCGAGTTGCCGCTGGCCGACCTGATGCAGGACATCCTGCGCGAGGAAGGGGATATCGGGCGGTATTTCGCGCTGCTGGAGAACTAGCGGTCAGCCGGATTCCTGAAAGAACGTATTGAAAGCCGCAAGGAGCCACCATGCCATTCGACTTCGACTGGGCCGACGTCACCGGTCTCACGCCACGGGGAGAGACGACTGCCAATCCAGTCATCCAGATGACGCTGAACGGCGGGGGAACCGCCTGGCTCAAGGCGGCACCGGGCGGCGCACGCATTGTCTTTGC
>NZ_LT976854.1:1002513-1073221 GCF_900249755.1 Cupriavidus taiwanensis | reverse complement strand
TTTGAACGTGCAAAACACCCCCGAGCTATAGCTAACAATCGCCGTTGCATCAGGCTTAGCCTGTTGCACCTTAGGAAGCGTACAAAGCTCAGCCCCGCTTAACGCATAAGGATTGGAGCCACCGGTATGGCCCTGAAACACCCAGACCGAGACGGACGGCGCCGCAGCATGCGCCTTAGAAGCCCAGCTCAGGCCACAGACAATGAGAGCCGCCAGTAGCGCAAGAACCAGGCGGTGCCGTATCGATTGCCGCGCAGCCAGCGAGCGAGAGAAGTAATAGCGCATAGACAAGCCCCCTCACCGATGCGTGAACATGATCCATGCCGCCCCCACAATCGCAACCACAATGAAAATCCCCATGATTCCCCCGAAAAAAATGGGGGGCCGCAGCCCCCCCGAGCATCACCGCAGTGACCGCCACCAAAAACCAACCTTGATAGCGACGCGGATCAGCAAGACCGCGCCTCCGACTGTTGCCAGATCGGTGGCCCAGACCTGCAACGCGAGCGTTACAGGGCCGAGCGCAGCCACTTGACCGCCTTGACGGCCAGCACAATCAGGATGATGCCGGCGCCCACCGCGGCGGCGTCGGTAGCGGCCTCGGCCAGCTTCGTGGTCACTTCGGTCGGCACCGTGGCATGGGCCGCACCAGCAACCATCAGAGGAACCGCGTAGCCCAGCTTGCGAACGTACTTCATGAGGATTCTCCCGAAAATACCGGATAGCGCCGGCACGCTTTCAGCTTGATGCTGAATCTTGATCACCCGAGGCAAGCGCCGCGAGAACCGAGCGAATGGCATACGCCACCGCCCAAACCAGCAAGATCGCGGAGCCGATTGCACCGCCATCCGCCGCACTCAGCGCCAACGGATTGTTGAAGTGTTCCGCCGACGTCTGAACCACATAGGCGCAAGTGTTCATGTCAGCCGGCTGCGGCGTGACAGCCGACATAGACCCATCCCCATTCACCTGGACACACAGCGCCACGACTAACCCCTCTCGTTGAACACGGCCACCACGTCGAAGGCTTCGTCGCAGTGTTCGCACGCCGTCTCATATGCGTCTTCACGCGTGTCGAACGTGCCCGCTTCCTTCAGGCGGTGCGTGAAGCCCACATCGCCGGAGTACGGGCACAGAAACTGGCCCGACTCCACTTCTTGGACAACGAACACGATCCCCGGCATGGTCGTTAGCCCTTCTGCGCGGCCGCAGGCACGAGGCTGTGCACGATGGTCTTCGACGTCTTGCCGTTGCTGACGATTTCCATGTCGGCGTCGGCCGTGAACGGGAAAGGCAGCTTTTCGTACTTAGCGAACTCGTCGGACGTCCCGATGTTGTATTCGCCCGCGGCCATGCCCTTGGCGGTGCCCTTCGAAGTGTCCAGCGGCGTAACGATGTACGCCTTGGTGCTGTCGTACGTCTGGCCGTTGTCCATCGCGCCTTTGGAGGACTTCATACCCAGAACCTGAACTTTGGTGTTGAAACGCATATGACCCTCTTTTGTCTGCGGCTAGACGGCCGCTTCCAGCGCGCCGCTATAGTCGCTGGGGCCGAATTGGTACTCGTTGAACGAACGCACGCGCTCTTGCTTGTGCAGCGGTGTTTCCGCGAGCTTGTAGTCAGGCACTTTGAGCCGTTCCGGCCAGTGCCCATGCTTGTTGCGCATCCGCGCAAACGCTTCTTCAAGCCCGAACAGATCGACCAACACGCCGATGTATTTGCCGACTTGACGATTGACCATATCGAAGGAGGCATCCACGTCGATGGCCGCCTTGCGCCGCTTGATTTCCATACGCTCCGGCTGCACCGTGAGGCTCAGATGCGCAAACGCTTTGGGATAAGCACCCATGAAGTACGCGCTCGGATCGATCAGCACATCGAACGGGATCAGCATGGACTTGTTGCCAAGCTCGCATTCGAGCCGCACCCAAGGCGACGTTGCATCGCCCTGCTCTTTCCCCTTCTCATAGCCCCGGAACATCTTGCCGCTTTTACGCGTGCCGACATACAACGTGCGGCCCTTGCCGTTCGGGAATTTCCAATTCCCCGCGTGCTGGCAGTCCGGCACCGTATAGGCGTTTGTAAAGAAGCCGTCGGTGTGCATTTGGTCTAGCTGATCGACCGTGCACCGCCCTTCGAAATCATCGTGGGCGAGGTCAATCCGCGTGATCACCGGACGCTTGGCCTGCGTGGTCAGAAAGCCAAAAAGCCGAGACTCCCAACCCTCACGCGCGGCCAAACACCCTGCACCCGACAGCGAAACCAGAATGGTGTTGTTCTGCCGCGAGCCACCGAAGCCGACATGGCCCCAGTTGTCGCCGAACTCCCATGTTTCCCCGTAGAAGTCCCGGCGCTGGCCGAGATTGCGTGTCAGACCGAAGCCGAAAATCTCTTCGAGCTTGGCACTAGTTGCCCGGGCGAACGCGTCGTCATCGACGCCGTCGACCACCGGCAGAAACGTTTCTTCACCGATCACAAACCGCAGCGTGTCGATCACCGCCAGTTGTCCAGGCGACGGCACCCGGACAGCGACGGTCTTCACTTCGCCGGAATCCGTCATCACCAGATCGACAAGGCTGTGGCCCGCGACTGGAGGCGCTTCCAGTTCCCCCCTATTAGTGAGGGGAGAACTACGTACAGCCGACGTGGGGGGGTGTCCCTCGCTCCGCGCCCCGGCGCGGCGCGCCGCAAGCGTCTCGCCCACGCCGGGGCGCTCCGCTGCGGGAGCCTTGCCTTGTGCCGACAGATCAGACATGCGGCCCATCACCATTCCCCCATCAGGCCGCCAAGCTCGCCGAGCCAGTACGACAGGTAGACATCGCGGTCAACGCCGCACGACCTCTCAACGAGGCAGCTACGCAGCCGCTGCCGATACGCAGGAATCAGACGCGTAGCCATCACGCATTCCCCCTGGGTGCGTCGACCAGCGCCGAGGCGATGCGGGTAGCGATCCAAAGGCCCATCCATGCGCCGATGGCCCCAGCAGCCCCTACAGCAGCCGTTACAGCAAGAAACAACGCCGCCTGACCCATTCGTTTACCCCTGACCGGTTTACCCGCTATAGTTCGCCTGCTAACCCGTTCGGAATCGAATCCAAACGGATTTGCGAATCCTAATCCAAACGGATTTGCGGCATCATTGGGAGTATTTATGAGCTACCAAGAACTGATAGCTAAGGCATTGCACGGGCGAAGCGTCACGAAGGCGGCGCATGACATGGGCGTGCCACAACCGACGTTCAACCGCTATGCACGCGGTGAGCGTCTTCCCGACTATGCGACGGCGTTTTTGCTGGCGAAGGAAGCTGGTATGGACCCGCGCGAGGTCTTTTTGCTGCTCGCTCAAGAGGAAGCGAAGCGTAAGGGATTGGAAATTTTTTCCGAGGGTTTTAAGACGCTGCTATCACTCGTCAAGCCGCGCCGGGCCTACGTTCCAGCGTGGTGATAGCAGCCTAAAGCTTGATTCGACATTGCACATATTATGCGCGACAGAATATGTAGCGGCTAAGCGGTAATGTCCGGCTCTGGCTGATGGGGTTGCGCTTCGTGCGGACGGAATCCGCGTTCGCGTATTTCGAGGCGACACGGGCTTACCTTGCGTGCCACGGCAAGCCGATCGCGTTCTATAGCGGCAAGGCCCGTGTGTTCCGGGTCAACCGGCCCAATGCCACCGGCGGCGACGGCTACACGCAATTCGGCGCGCGCTGCACGAACTCAATATCGAGAATCTGTGCGCCAACAGCAGCCAGGCAAGGGTCGTGTCGAACGGATGAACCGTACGCTGCAGGACCGGCTGGTCCACCGCTACATCGAGGTGGCCGAGTATCCGGACGGGCGAATCGCGCTGTGGGCCGACGGCGCCTCCCTGCCCTACACCACCTATGACCGGTTGGCCTAGATTGACCAGGGCGCGATCGTCGAGCAAAAACGGCGTGCCCACGTCTTGCGCATGGCGCAGGAAATGCGGGACAAGCGCGATAACCGGCGTAGCGCCGGCGCACCCGCCTGGACCACGGCCGCGGCCTCGCAAGGCGGCTCGGGGCAAAAAACCTCGGAGATTACTTGTCGCCGTAGTGGTAGCGGCAGCTAACGATACGTAGCGCTACGTCATCCGCCACATACACTAGTCGGTTTGCATCGTCTATGCGGCGCGACCAAAAGCCCGACAGATTGCCTTTCAAGGCCTCCGGCTTTCCGATACCTTCAAAGGGGTCGCGCTATGCGTCCTGTATCAAGGCGTTGATGCGCTTCGGAGTTTTCTTGTCTTGGCTTTGCCAGTAGACGTACGTCTCCCAGGCGCTGGCCGTAAAAAGAACACTGCGAATCATTCCTTATCCGGATCGATCAGCGGGTGCTCGACTGCTTCACCGCGGCGAAGCTGGTCGATGGATTCCATCAGGTGCTTCGCATTCGCAGGACTGCTCAACAGATGCATGGTTTCCATCCATCCGTCGTACTGCTCCTGGGACAGGATGACCGCATTGGGCGCGTCACGGCGCGTGATCAACACAGCGTCGTGATCGTTTATGGCCTGGTCAATGACTGCCTTCAGGTTGTTACGGGCATCGGAGAAATGGACGGTGCGCATGGGGTGCTCCCGTAGACTTGTGCAATTACTTGAACAAGTACATCAGGGTTGAAGTTGGCATGCGGCCTGGATCGGCGCAACCACGTCGTATGCACTAGTCGGCATTTTGCTTAGTGAGGCATGCCTACGGACCACGGCCAGCGCAGGACGCCCATTTCCAGCAGCAAGCTAGGCACCCGGCCCCTTTTCTACCACCACGTCTTTGGCATGAACCTCTGCCGCGCATTCTAAGCAAACGACAACAGGATCAAACAAGTGCCCGCAGGCGGCGTGCCGATGCAGCAAGGGCCTTCCTGCCTTGCCGGCCATGTGGACATCGCCCCAATGCACGATCGCCATGATGATCGGATGAAGGTCCATGCCCTTGGCAGTCAGCCGGTACTCATGTCGGACCGGTGCCTCCTGATAGGCAATCTTCTTGAGGACGCCGGCCTCGACCAGCTTGCCAAGGCGATCCGCAAGCATGGGCCGTGAGATCGTGAGCCGCTGCTGAAACTCGTGGAAGCGGCGCACGCCAAGAAAGCAGTCGCGCAGCACGAGCAGCGTCCATCGGTCTCCGATCACGGAGACTGTGCGCGCAACGGAACAGTGTTCCTGTTCAAGATCATTCCACTTCATTTGCGGGATTTTACCGTTGACGAGTTCAATTTTCAAACTTACGATTGCGTCAGTTCAAAAACAGAACCAAGGAGACAAGGAACATGCAACTCTCAGCAGCCGAGCTGCAGGCCAAGCTCGCCGCGCTTCCGGATCGTATGTCGCACGTAGTTCGCCCCTGGGCACAACGCTCGCCCGATGCGATCGCGTTGTCAGAAAGTGCGCGCGTCATGACATATCGAGAGCTGGCGCAAGCCATCCAAACTGCGGGGCAGTGGCTCATTCAGCGCGGCGTTCGCCCCGGAGACCGGGTCATGGTCCTGGGTGAGAATTCAATCGCACTGGCGATCCTGGTTCTCGCCATCGGCGACATCGACGCCTGGCCCCTGGTGGTCAACGCGCGGATCAGCGAGCGTGAGGTGTCTGCCATCCGCACACACAGCGGGGCTCGTCTGGTGATTGCGACAAGCTCCGTCTCACCCGATGCTGCCCGGCACGCTCAGCAAATGAGCGCGGCTCTCCATGAGATTCCCGGGGTCGGCGAAGTTGCCGTGACCGACGTGGATCCTGCCGCGACCGCTGAGCCTGTCAGTGCTGACGGTGCCCGTCAGGTCGGGGCGCTCATCTACACCTCCGGTACAACCGGAACCCCGAAGGGCGTCATGCTGAGTCATCGCAGCGTGATGTTCACTGCGTTGATCGGCGGTGTTATGCGCGGATTTGGGCCCGATGACTTTGTCTACGGGGTGCTGCCGATGTCCCACATCGTCGGCTTCTCTTCCGTACTCATCGGCACGTTGATGTTTGGCGCACGTCTGGAACTGGTGCCTCGCTTTGACGCCAAGGCTGCCTTGCGTGCATTGAGCAACGACGGCATCACGCGGTTCCAGGGCGTGCCTACGCTGTTCCAGCGTCTGCTCGAAGCTTCAGATGGGGCAATCTCCTGCCCCGCGCTTCGCGGAATCGGCGTGGCCGGCGCACCGCTGGACCTGACCTTGAAGCGTGCGGTGGAGACCGCCTTCAGGCTGCCATTGCAAAACGGCTACGGCATTACCGAGTGTGCCCCGACGATTGCCTTTACCCGTGTCGACGATCCACGCGATGACACCACGGTGGGGCCGCCCATTCCTGGGATCGAGGTGCGCCTGAAAGGCACCACAGGCGAGTGGATGCCGTCGGGCGAGGTCGGGGAACTGCACGTGCGCGGGCCGAACGTGATGCTCGGCTACTACAAGGCACCGGAGATGACGGCGCAAGTCGTTGATCCAGAGGGGTGGTTCAATACCGGCGACCTGGCACGGATGGACGGACCATACCTGCACATCGTCGGGCGCACCAAGGAACTGATCATCCGGTCAGGCTTCAATGTCTATCCTCCTGAAGTCGAGGCCGTTCTGGCGGCGCACCCCGCAGTGGCCACTTGCGCGGTGGTAGGCAGACGTGTACCAGGCAACGAAGAGGTCGTGGCCTTTGTACAGCTCAAGCCTGGGACCGAAGCCACGCCGGAGGAAATCGGGCAGTTCGCGGCCCAGCACCTTGCACCTTACAAGCGGCCGGCTGAGGTATTCATCAGGACCTCGCTGCCGGCTACATCCGCGGGAAAGATCCTCAAACACGAGCTCGCCAAGGAAGCGTCGCGCGATGCCTCTTGAAAATTCGAGAACGCCGCTGCGACCGTCCTGGCGCAATCCGGTAAGCCTGCTCGTACCCCACCTCTGAAGGAGACATCCATGGCAGACAAGAAAGCAATCCTGGTCATTGGCGCGGGAGACGCCACCGGCGGCGCCATCGCCAGACGGTTCGCACGCGAAGGCTACGTCGCGTGCATGACCCGGCGTAACGCCGACAAGCTCCAGCCCCTTGTCGAACAGATTCGAGCCGAGGGCGGCGAGGCACACGGCTTCGGCTCCGACGCGCGCAAGGAAGACGAGATGGTGGCTCTCGTCCAGAAGATCGAGACCGAGATAGCGCCGATTGAAGTGGCCGTCTTCAACATTGGTGCCAACGTGCGGTTCGGAATCACCGAGACCACGGCACGGGTGTATTTCAAGGTCTGGGAGATGGCTTGCTTCGCGGGTTTCCTGATGGGGCGAGAAGCAGCCAAGGTCATGCTGCCCCGCGGTCGCGGCACCATCATCTTCACCGGCGCCACCGCCAGCCTCAGAGGCAGGGACGGCTTCGCCGCATTCGCCGGCGCCAAGCATGGCCTGCGCGCCCTGGCACAAAGCATGGCGCGGGAGCTCTGGCCCAAGGGAATTCATGTGGCCCACCCGATTATCGACGGCGCCATTGACACCGACTTTATCCGGACCAACTTCCCTGCACGTTACGCCACCAAGGACCAAGGCGGCATCGTCGATCCGGCGCGCATCGCGGATCTCTACTGGCAGTTGCACATGCAGCCGCGTGATGCATGGACGCACGAGACCGAAATTCGCCCGTGGATGGAACCGTGGTAAGCGCGGCGCGTGGATCCCTCTAAACATTGAAACCAATTCAAGCCATGAACCCGATAACTGTCCAATTCCTGTTCGACTTCGGCAGTCCCAACGCCTATCTGTGCCATAAGGTCATTCCCGAGATCGAGGCCAGGGGCGCTGCCAAGTTCGAATACATCCCGATCCTGCTTGGTGGCCTGTTCAAGTTGACCAACAACCGCTCGCCTGCAGAAGCCAATGCGCAGATTCCAGCCAAACGCGCCTATGACCTGCTTGAATTCAATCGCTTCGTCAGCAAGCACGGGCTGACTCAGTACAGAAGCAATCCGTACTTTCCGGTCAATACCCTGCAGATCATGCGCGGGGCAGTTGCGGCCCAGTCGTTGGGCTGTTTCGAGTCCTATGTTGACGCCGTGTTTGCCAGCATGTGGGAGCGGCAGAAAAAGATGGACGAGCCAGAGGTGATCGCAAGCGAGCTGACGGCCGCCGGTCTTGACGCGTCCGTCCTGATGGCCGCGAGCCAGCAAACGGACGTCAAGAACCGGCTGTTGGCGAATACGCAGGATGCCCACGCGCGGGGCGCGTTCGGCTCTCCTACATTCTTCGTCGGTGGAGAGATCTTCTTTGGCAAGGATCGTTTGCGTGACGTCGAGGATGAGGTGAACCGAGTGCGAAACCGCTGAGCCACAGTTTTCGGAAGCATCAGAATATGACCAGATAGTCCCAAGCCGCAAAGCAAGCGCCGCCGCGCGGCTCGGGACGAATCCATTGACTGAACAGTAAGTTCGGCGTCTTCCAGCGCGCGCGAGCCCGTCGCCACCGCCCTCCCGTCGGGTGCTACCATTCGCGGCATCCCGCACAAGACGACGGCCAGCCAGCCGTCCGCCGCCGCGATCGCCTGGTGCGATGCCCTCGAATCTCCCATGGAACTGCGTCAACTCCGCTACTTCACCAAGGTCTGCGAACTCGGCAGTTTCGGCAAGGCAGCGCTCGAACTGGGGCTTGCCACTTCCGCCCTCAGCCCGCAGGTCAGCCGGCTCGAGCGCGAACTGTCCACGCGCCTGCTGCAGCGCCAGTCGACGGGCGTGGTGCCGACCGATGCCGGGCTTGCCTTCCTGCGGCAGGCCCAGCTGACGCTGCGCCACGCCGATGATGCGGTACGGGCCGCGCAGCAGGCGCGGCTGTCTGGCCATGTCAGCATCGGCCTGGCTTCGACCACCGCCGCGGTGCTTGGCGTGCCGCTGCTGCGTGCCATGGCTGCACGTTATCCCGACGTGCGGGTCCACGTGGTCGAGGCGCTATCCGGGCATCTGAGCGAGATGCTCAATGCGCGCAGGCTGGACCTGGCCATCGTGTTCCGCACCGAGACCGCGCGCCGCTGGAGCGTGACGCCGCTGCTCGACGAAAAGCTTTATGTGCTAGGGGCTGCGGGCTTGCCGGGTCTCCCGGGTGGCCGGCGCGCCAGGCTCGCGCAACTGGGTGAATTGCCGCTGATCCTGCCGAGCGCGACCCACGGCCTGCGCGCCCTGCTCGATGCGGCCTTTGCGCGCGTGCGCGTGACGCCAAACGTGGTGGCGGAGATCGACGGGCTGTCGATGCTGATGGATGCGGTGCGCGCGGGCTTTGGCGCCACTATCCAGCCCGGCGCAGCGACCGCGCGCCTCAATGATCCGGCGCTGGTCCGCTCGCTGGTGGCCGACGCGCAGGTCGGGCGGCACAATCTGCTGGCAAGCCTTTCCGATGATGAACTGTCGCCTGCGGCGCTCGCGGCACGGGTCGTGCTGGCCGATACCGCGCGCAGCCTGGTGCGCGACGGCGCGTGGTTCGGTGCGACGCTTCACAAGGATTGAGGCCGCAGCGGCGGCGGTGTTGCGGCGTGGTCTGAGCGTCGGCCTCAATCGACCGTGATCTTGCGCTCCCTGACGATCGCGCCCCACTTTGCGCTCTCCTTCTTCATGAACGCGAGCAGTTCCGGCCGCGTGGTCGGCTGCGGGGTCAGGCCATGCTTGTTCAGGGCATCCTTCACCCCGGCATCGTTCAGCACCCTGACGATCTCCTGGTTCCAGCGATCGAGGACGGGCGCCGGGGTCTTGCCCGGGGCGACGAAGGCATACCAGTTCAGCGCCTCGAAACCGGGATAGCCGGATTCCGCCACGGTGGGCACGTTCGGCAGGTACGCCGGCCGCACCGGGCCGGTGGTCGCCAGCGGCACCAGCTTGCCGGCCTCGACCTGCGGCATCGCGGTCGGCGGTGCGGCAAAGTAAGACGTGACGCGCTCGCCCAGCAGATCCTGCAGTGCCGGTGCGCCGCCCTTGTAGGGAATATGGACCATCTCGATGCCGGCACGCTGGTTGAACAGCTCACCGGCAAGATGCGATGCGGAGCCGGCGCCGGTCGACGCGTAGTCCACGGTCCCCGGCTTCTTCTTCGCCAGCGCGACCAGCTCGGCCAGGTTTTTCACGCCGGCGCCCTTGTGCACCACCAGCACATTGGGAAAGTTCACGCCGCCCGATACCGGGGCCAGGTCCTTGAACGGATCGTAGGGCAGCGTCATCAGGTGTGGTGCGATGGTCAGCGGCCCGATCGAGCCGAACAGCAGCATGCTGCCGTCTGCCGGGCCGCGCGCCACCAGCTGGTGGGCGATATTGCCGCCGGCACCGCCGCGGTTGTCGACCACTACCGGCTGGCCGAGGTTGTCCGAGAGCTTCTTCGCGATCAGCCGCGCGGCGGCATCGGCAGCGCCGCCGGCGGCGAAGCCCACCACCAGCGTGACCGGCTTGCCGCCGGCAATGGGCTGCGCATGCGCAAGGCCCGATAAAAGGGGACAGCAGAGCGCGGCCAGCAAGGTGGCGCGCAGGATCAGTCGACGGTTCATTGAGTCGGTCTCCGTATTGTCGTTCTGGAAAAGGTATGTCTGAGAAGGTGGCGATTGCCCCTGGCCAGCCGATCAGTCCGCCCCAAGCCCGATCGGGTTCGGGCGGCGTTTCTCCACCGCATGGCGCAGCAGCGCGGCACTGCGGAACACGCCGTGGGCAAACTTGCCGTAGGGCATGGTGGCGAACAGCGCCATCACCGCACCCAGGTGCAGGCACAACAGCATGGCCAGCGCCGGCGTGCCGCGGCCCAGCCACAGCGCCAGCCCGCTGGTGGCGGTCAGGAACAGCAAGGCGATGAAGCCAAGATCCATCGGGCGCTGGCCCTGCGCCAGGTGCAGGCGGTGGCGTTGCAGGTTGAGCCAGCCAAGACCCGCGGTGCCGATGGCGAGACTGACGCCGCCGATGGCACCGAGCAGCTTGGGCAGGCTAGGCAACTCGTAGGGCGCGTGCCAGCCGAAGGCATAGTGATAGACCGTCGCCACGGCGGTGGCGGCAAAGCACAGCAGGAAGCCGTAGAACGTCAGGTGATGGAAACGCCGGCGCGACAGCGTGAAGGCGTCGTCGGCATTGTTGCAGCCGGCGCCGTGGCCGCCGTCGAGGTATTTCAGCCGCAGCACGGCGGCCCCCGCCTCCGCCGCCGCCGGCGCGCTCACCGGCGCGCCGCTGGTCGCGGGGGTGACTTCGCGCCAGAACCTGCGCACGCCCATCGCCAGCGCGAGCACCACGAAGCCGAACACCGGCGCGAACATCGATACCAGCAGGTTGTGCGGGAACAGCGCGTAGAAGTTGCCGGTGGCCGGACCGCCCCACAAGGTACCGTTGAGCGCCACGGCCAGCAGCAGGAACAGGGCCAGGCCGAGCGCCAGCGCCAGCGACAAGGCAAGGCCATTGCGCCGGTACAGCTTGCCCAGCACTGGCGGCCACGCATAGTCCTGGTAGGTCTGGCCACGGACCTCCGCCATCGCCACCGGGATGTTGACGGCGAACTCGTGCGGCGGCGCGTACTGGCAGGCATGCAGGCATGCGCCGCAGTTGTGGCACAGGTTGGCCATATAGTGCAGGTCGGCACGGCCGAATTCGAGCCGCCGCGTCATGGCCGGGAACACCGCGCAGAAGCCCTCGCAATAGCGGCAGGCATTGCAGATCTGCAGGATGCGCGCGGCTTCGCCCTCGGCAGCCGTCAGCGGCAATACGGGATGGATCGGAATCACGCGTCGCCCGGCCCCGCCCACGCCTTGCGCGTCGGCACGAGCCTGATCGACCAGCTCAGCTAGCGATGGCATTGGACTGCTCCATGTCGAAATCAGGATGCTGGAAGCCGCAGGCACGCGCGGCGCCCACGCCGGCGATGCGGCCAAAGGCCGTGCCGATCGCCATGCCGACGCCGGCGGTATAGCCCTTGCCCAGCACGTTGCCGGCCATCATCTCGCCGGCGACGAACAGGTTCGGGCTGGGCCTGCCGTCGAAGTGGGCCTGCGCGTGCGGGTTGACCTTGAGGCCCAGGTAGGTGAAGGTCACGCCGGGGCGCAGCGCGTAGCCGATGTAGGGCGGCGTGTCGAGCGGCCGCGCCCAGTGCGTCTTGGCCGGCGTGATGCCCGCGGTGGCGCAGTCGTCCAGCACCGTGTGGTCGAAGCTGCCGGGCCGGCACGCGGCGTTGAAGGCTTCCACGGTCCGCACGAAGGTGGCTTCCGGCACACCGAGCTTGCGCGCGAGTTCGCCGAGCGTATCGGCGCGCGTGCCCGGGAACACCGGCGGCATGAAGCGGCCGATGGCCTTCTGGTCGATGATCGAGAAGCCGATCTGACCCGGCTGCTGTGCGACCAGGCGCCCCCAGATCGCGTATCGCTTGGGCCAGAAGTCCTCGCCCTCGTCGTAGAAGCGTTCGCCGTCGCGATTGACGACCACGCCGAGCGAAACACAGTCGATCCGCGTGCAGATGCCGCCGTCATACAGCGGCGCGCGTGCGTCGATCGCCACCATATGCGCCTGGGTCGGATCGCCGATCGCATCGGCACCGGCGTCGATCATATGGCGCAGCAGCACGCCCTGGTTGAAGCGCGTGCCGCGGATCAGGAAGTTGTCCGACGGCCATTCGCCGCGTTCGTTCTGTCCCCAGGCTTCACGCAGCCAGTCCCGGTTAGACTCGAAGCCGCCGGCGGCCAGCACGCACGCCTTCGCCTCGATGCGTTCGCCGGCAGCGGTCACGGCCGCGACGAAACGATCGCCGTCGCGCTCGATGGCAACCACCGGGGTGTCGTAGCGGATCTCGGCGCCGAGGGCCTCGGCGCTGCGGAAATAGGCGTTGACGAGCGCCTTGCCGCCGCCCATGAAGAAGGCATTGGTGCGCGCCACATGCAGCGCCCCCGACAGCGGCGGCTGGAAATGAACGCCGTGCCGGCGCATCCAGCCCCGGCAGCGCGACGACGCGCGGATCGTCATGCGCGCCAGCTGCTCGTTGGTGATGCCCCCCGTCACCTTCAGCAGGTCCTGCCAGTATTCCTCTTCCGGGTAGGCATCGACCAGCACATCCTGCGGGGCCTCGTGCATGCAGCGCAGGTTGCGGGTGTGCTGCGAATTGCCGCCGCGCCATTCACGCGGCGAGCCCTCCAGCAGCAGCACCGAGGCTCCCGCCTCGCGCGCCATCAACGCGGCGCACAGCGCGGCATTGCCGCCGCCGATCACCAGCACATCTTTCATGGGGGAATCTCCTTGTGGGCGTGACTGTAAGCACAGCCCGAAGGAGACGAAAGATGGCGGCGATTAAGGCGTGTTCAGTTTTTGTGAAGGGTGGCGCCGCAAACGCCACCAGCGGGACACGGCCGAAACCGTGCCCCGCTGCCCTCCTCCCTCCAAACCGCTCTCAAGGCTTGACCGCGATCGCCCCGATCTCCACCGCGACGTCGCGCGGCAGGCGCGCCACCTGTACCGTCGCGCGCGCCGGCGTGACGCCGGTGAAGTAGGTCCCGTAGACTTCGTTCATCTTGGCGAAGTCGTTCAGGTCCTTCATGTAGACGGTGGTCGAAACCACGTTGGCCATGGTCATGCCGTCGGCCGCGAGCACCGCCTTCAGGTTGTCGAGCACCAGCCGCGTCTGGGCCTCGATCGGCGCGTCCTTGAGCAGTTCGCCGGACTTGGGATGGATCGGGATCTGGCCGGCCAGGTACAGCACGTTGCCGGCGCGCACGGCCTGCGAGTATGGGCCGATGGCCTTGGGGGCTTCGGTCGAGGAGACCGCGCGCAGCGTGCCGCCGTGCTGGGCGCAGGCCGAGAGCGATGCCACGCCGCACAGCGCCGCGGCAACCAGGGTGATAGATCGTTTCATGGGCTTGGCTCTTGTCGGGTTGAAACGGGATCGGTGCCTTGTCAGGCCATGGCGCCGGACAGGGTCCACATCGAATCCACCAGCCGGTCGATGTCATTGGCATCGTGCCACAGGTGAGTGGATATGCGGATGCCGTAGTGCTGCGCCGGCGCGCCGATGACCTCGAAGTTCACCGAGCGGATCACGAAGCCCGGGGCAAAGTCGCTCAGCATGCGGTTGACGAACAGCGTGGCCTTCTGCTGGTTCATGGCGTCGTCGCGGTTGCGGAACGGGTTGAAGCAGGTCAGCGCGGACACCAGCTTCGGGTCGTCCTTGGGCGAGTACAGCGACTCGACGCCCCAGCGCTCGACGATCTTCTCCTTCAGGTAGGCCGACAGCGTCAGGTCGTAGGTCTCGATCTTCTTCCGGCCGATGGTGTCCCACATCTCGCAGGCGCGGGCCAGGGCCCGGAACATCGGCACGTGCAGGCTGCCGCAGGAGGTCACGGTGGCGGCGATGTCATAGGCCCCGCGCGGCTGCCTGACGTAGGAGCTGGTATGGATCGGATACCACTCCGGCAGCGGCAGCGGATTGGACGGGCGCATCTTGTTGCGGATCACCAGGATGCCGGTGGAACCGGGGCCGCACTGCCACTTGTGGCCGGCGCCGGACATGAAGTCCATGCCCAGCGCGCCGTAGTCGTACGCCATCATGCCGGGCAGGTGCGCGCCATCGACGATGCTGATCAGGCTGTGGTTCTTCACCACTTGCATCAGGTCGGCGATCGGCAGCATGGTGCCGGTCTTGTAGGTCGGCGACGACCACATCATCGCGCGTACCCGCTTGCCCTGGCCCTTCAGCGCGCGGATGCGCTCGTCGAACAGCTGCACATAGGTGCTGGCGGTCTGGTTGTTGCCGACCGGCAGCGCGATGGTCGAGACCTCGATGCCGTAGCGGTCCACCGCGATATTGAGCGGGGTCAGGCCGCCGCCGTGCTCGTGGTTGGTGGTGACCACCACATCGCCCGGTTCCCACTTGATGCCGAGGATCGCATGGCACATGCCCGACGAGGTATTGCCGGAGAACGCGACCTCGTCGCCGTCGACGCCGAAGCCCTTGGCCACGGCCGCGCGCAGGTCGGCCAGGTTGCCGTAGCCGCTCGAGGAATCGGCGGCCTTGGCCAGGTTTTCCTGGCCGAACACGTCGAGCACCACCTTGGGCATCGAGCCGCCGGTGCCGATGTTCATGTAGACCTTCTCGGGCTTGAGCACGAACATGCCCTGCACCTCGTTCCAGAAGGCCTCATCCTGCGCCAGCTGCGAGCGCAGGTCCGACGATGCCGCCGAGGCGTCGTCCGAGCAGGCGCTGATCAGCGGCGCCAGCGCCAGCGAGCCCGCGCCGTAGGCCAGCATGCGCAGGAATTCGCGCCGTTTGGGCGTCCACGCCGCCAGGTCCTGCGCCTGCGGTGGCATCGCGACCGCCGCTCTCTGCGTTTGCTTCAGCTCGTCCATGGTGTTCTCCCGTTGTGTCCCACGATCGGCGCATCGGCGCGTTGGCGACGCTGCATGCCTGGCGCCCCTTCCCGAAAAAAGTCTACGCAAACAACGGCGGCGACAGCAGCACGACTTTCCCCTACGCAGTAATACAGAGAGCGCATTGCGCGCTGCCATGATGGTGCGCAACGCCGCCCTGCCCCGGTGCCACCGCACCAGGCATGGACATGCCGCACGCACATGGGGCAAGCAGAAATCAGCGCTCAGCAGTCCGCGGCCAGCGCCGCGTCGGCCAGCTGGATCGCGTGCAGGTCGGAGAAGTGCACCGCGTACTTGACCAGCTCGGCGCGGCCGCCGACCCGGAGCTTGCGGCGCAGGTGCAGCCGGTGGGTTTCGACGGTGCGCACCGAGGTGCCGAGCCGCTCGGCGATCTCCTTGTTGGAGCGGCCCTCGGCCAGCAGTTTCAGCACCGTGGCTTCCTTCGGCGTCAGCGCGCGGCGTGAAGACGGCAACGGCTCGTCGGTTTGCAGGAAGGCCTGCAGTTCGGCGTTGAGGTAGGTACCGCCGGCCGCGACGGTGCGGATCGCGGTCACCAGCTCGTGCGCGGGCGCTTCCTTGAGGACGTAGGCGGCGACGCCGAGCGCAAAGGCGCGGCGCACGTATTCCGGGTCCTTGTGCATCGACAGCGCGATCACGCGCACGTCGGGGAAGCGTTCGGCAAAGCGTGCGGCAAGCTGCAGGCCGTTGGCATCGGGCATGTGGATGTCCGAGACCACCAGCTCCGGCGCATGCTGTTCGGCCAGCATGATGGCTTCTTCCACGCTCGCCGCCTGCCCCACCACGGTCATTTCCCCGGTGGCCTCCAGGCGCAGGCGCACGCCGTCCAGCACGAAGGGATGGTCGTCGACCAGCAGCACACGCAGGTTCGGGGTCATGCAGCGGGTCTCCTTGCGGGGGGATGATGGCCCAGGCGCCGTCCGGGCCGGGCCTTTGCCTGCGTTTCAGGCTCTGGCGGCGACAGGCGCAGCCGGGCTTCGACGCGGGTGCCGCCGGAGCCGGTATGCACGGTGAAGCGGCTGCCTTCCAGGCTTTCGATGCGTTCGCGCATATTGCGCAGGCCGATGCCGCCCTTGCCGTCGGCGCGGACCTTGTTCAGGTCGAAGCCATGGCCGTTGTCCTCGATCACCAGCGCGACGTGCTGGCCGCCGCCGGCCAGCGTGACCTGGACCCAGCCGGCCTGCGCGTGCGTGAGGGCGTTGTTCAATGCCTCCTGCGCAACGCGGAACAGCGCGGTGCGCTGCGCCTGCGACAGCGCCGGGATCGCGCCCCGCTCGGTGAAGCGCAGTTCGACGGCGCGCTGCGGGCGCAATTGCTCGACCAGCATGCGCAGCGCGGCGGCCAGGCCCAGGTCGGTCAGCAGGGCCGGATGCAGGCCGTGCGAGACCCGGCGGATCTCGACCAGGGCCTCCTGCAGGCGGCCCAGCCCCTGCGCCAGCAGCGCCTGCGGCGCGTGGCGGCGCGCCGGCGGCAGGTCCTGCGCCGGGCCTTTGTCCGGCTTGTGTTCTGTGTCCTGTTCCAGATGAACCTGGGCCGTCTCGAGCAGATACTTGGACGACACCAGCACCTGCACCACGCCGTCATGCAGCTCGCGCGCCACGCGGGCGCGTTCCTCTTCCTGCGAACTCACCACGCGCCGCGCCAGGCGCCGCAGCTTCTCGCCGGAGATGCGGGAATTGCGCAGGTTCCACGCCAGGCCGGCAAGGCTGATCAGCATCACCGAGCCGATCGCGAACGCCGTCAGCCGTATCTGCGTATCGCGCAGCGTGCGCGCGGCGTTGGCATCGAAGGCGGCCAGCTCGCGCTCGATGTCGTCCATGTACAGGCCGGCGCCGATGATCCAGCCCCAATGGTCGGCGGTCTTCACATACGACATCTTCGGCGCCTCGGCCCGCGACGACGGTTTGATCCAGTTGTATCGGACAATGCCGCCGCCGGCGTGGGCCTGGTTGATCAGCATCCTGGCCTGCTCGCTGCCGGTATCGGCCGGGTCGCAGAAATCCACGCCGTCGATGCCCATGCTGCCCGGGTTCAGCAGCACGTTGCCGAAGCGGTCGTAGACGAAGAAGTAGCCGTCATTGCCGAAATGCATGCGCGACAGCGCGGCAAGCCCCTGCTGCTGCAGTGCGGCTTCGTCGCCGTTGCCCTGCGCGATGCGGGCCAGCGTGGCGTGGCCGAGTTCGACGTAGTGGCGCAGCTCTTTTTCCTTGCTGGCCACGTAGACCGCCTGGACCTGTTTGCGGTCCTGCCGGGAATGGCTGACCATCTGGTACGAAACCGCCCAGGTCACCAACAGGAAGACCACCAGCATAAACGCCGCCGACAGGGCGACCGTCCTCATGCGGATCGTCATGCTTTGCACGCGCGGGGGCAAATGGATCATCGGGGGCCCAGGGGGAGCCGGTCATACTCGGGCTGGCAGGCCGACTGCGACGCTGCCGACGAAACACCGGGCGGCGTTGGCGTGAATGCCGGCGCCGCCACGACACATCGATTCCTCCAGGTTCTGTTTATCGAAACCGCTCCGAGCGCGCGTTCTGGTGCCGCGCTTTGCCAGATGGTTTCCCGACCCCTGATGCAACCGGCGAACGGGACGGGCTCGGTCGATATGCATGAGGAAACCTATGACGTTTTGTGGCAAAAAGCAAGCAACGTGCCGGAGCGTCCCGCACAGTTTGCAAGCGGAATCAAACGTCGATTGGGGCGATTACCGATAACAATGCAGACATGGATCGCAGGCGCGCCAGTCAATGCACCGGAAATATGCGCTGGCGTACAAAGCCGCGGCCGGAAAGCTGCCAAAGTCCATCTTGCGGATGTTTGCGCCCGCACGATTTTCCTTTGCTTCGCACAGAGACTCATGCCTGGGAAACGCTTGCCATCGCACCACATTGCCATGCGCCGGGCCGCGACCCTGACGCTGGCTGCCTGCGCCGTCGTGCTGGGCATGGCGGGCTGCGAGCGCGAGGCGGATCGCCGCACCGCAGCGCCGGTGCCGTCGGGCACTGCATCGGTGGCGGCGGCGACCAAGCCGGTGCCTACGCAATTGCCCACCGAACAGCCGGCACCGGCACCAGCGCCGGCAGCGCCGCCGCGCCCGTGGTTCAACGACATCGTCGATGCCGAAGGCAAGCTCGTGCGCGAAGCCTATCTGGCCATTGCCTCGGACTACAGCAGCGACGAGGCCATCGCCTATCGTTACGGCCCGGCCAATACCAAGCCGGTGGCGACGGCGCCAACCCACTGGCAGCCGGGCGACAAGACCTTCTATCCGCACGGCAACCCCTGCTACCAGAAGGAATTTCCCAAGGCCGAGCTGGATCACAACCTGAAGGTCATTTATCAGCTGGGCGAACTGGATTGCGCCCGCAACGATTACGGCAGCAACATGGGCGACGTGATCTATCGCGCCGATGCGGCGTCGGACCCTGGCGTCACGTCGCTGCTGACGCTGGCGCTGAGTGCCGGGACGGTTGCGCAGAAGCCGCAGCTGCCGTGGGTGTACGGGCATGTCGCGACCGACCCGCAGCTGAACAACCATATTGCGGCCAACGGCGGCGAATTGCCCAGGCGCCCGATCGCGATGGGCCGCTGCAGCGAACACGACTGCGCCCAGGCGTTGATTGCCTTCCAGAACGGCCTGATTGCTTCGGTCGGCAGCAATACCGCGTCGCACTCGGCGGCGGTGAAACTGCCCGCCGGCAAGGTGCCCACGGCGATTGCGATCACCACCAATTCGGAGTTCGCGCTGGTGACGGTATGGGATACCGTCAGCTTCAAGGGCCAGGTGGCGGTGCTGGCGCTGGGCAGCCTGGCCGACGGCAGCAAGGTGGGCGGACCCTATGATCCCAGCGCGGGCTCGTGGCCAGGCCTTTACCCCGGCCTGCGCAATATCTCCAACTTTGTCTTTATCAAGCTGCTGGGCTTTATCGACCTGCCCGGCATGGTGGCGCCCACCGACATTTCGGCGGTGACGGATTTCGGCGTGATGCAGGACAACAGCACGCAAGGCTGGCTGATCGACCCGGTGGGCCGCCGCGGCGCCAGCCGGACCATGACCGACGTGAACCCGGCCACCAGCAGCGTCAACCAGAAGAGCTTCACGCGCACCGGCATCAATGGCAAGCTGGTGTCGCGCGCGGGGGTGGCCGCGGTGATCTCGAAGTCCGAGAAAAAGGTGATCTTCCTGGACCTGAAGCCGCTGTTCGACAAGGTCAACCGGGCCTACTTCGAAAGCAGCCACGCGTCGCTGCAATCGACCCTGGCCAACACCGGCCTGGGCGATTCGCAGTGGCCGCCGGTATTCGCCGTCGACAACTACGCGCCGACCATCGTCAAGTCCGTCAGGCTGCCGCAGAAGCCCACCGCGGTCAGGATCTCGATCCTGCCGATCCCGGGCCGCGCCTGGGTGGCGACGGAAGAAGGCAAGATCCGCGCGTTCTCGGTGGCGGGGCTGCAGTCCGGCCGCAACCCGGACCCCAGGCTGATCGAGGAGATGCTGAGCGTGCAGGTCGGCAAGAACCCCACCAGCATGAAGCACCATGTCAACGTGGGACTGGGCAATTCCAACACAAAGCTATGGGTGGTATCGCGTGGCGCGCAGAAGGTCCAGCTGGTCGACATGGTGGGCCTGACCGTCGAGAAGACGCTGCAGGACTCGCGCATCGTCGACCCCATCACGGTGGACGAGACCCAGCAGAACCCGCTGCTGACCAGCGTGATCACGATTACCGACTACACCGGCAGGCAGGTGATGAACTACCGCTACGCGCCGATCGGCCTGCAAGGCGGGAATTCGCCGCTGCATATCGGCGTCGGCAAGTCGGGCAATGCGCCTTTCGAGTTCGGCGGCGCCTATGACGTGCCCGGCAAGCCGTTCGATTTCACCCAGAGCAATGTGCCGTGAGCACGCTGCGCCGTGCTGCCGCGCAGGTCGTGACCGTGGTCACGGCGCGCTGACCAGCACCGCGTTGGCCGGGTCCGGCGGCGCGGTGCCCTCCATCACCACCAGTTGCGACGGTGACGGCGCCTGCGGCGACAGCGCCGGCACTACCTCGCGCAACGGCCCGATCGCGGTGCCGTTGGCCATGCCAGCCGCGTTGGTCCTGAAGCTGGCCACCGGCGCCTTCTCCCCGCCCACATAGACGCTGTATTGCGTTTCCGGCTTCAGCTTGAACAGCGAGACCTCGAGTGCGTCGACCACGCCCAGGTTGCGCGCCACGACAAAGCCCTTGGCCTCGCCGCGCACCGGCCTGAGCGCAACGTTGACCGGCTCGCTGTTCGCTCTCGGCACCAGGTTGCCGGTGCCGGCGCCGGCGGGCACCGCATTGCTGACATAGACCAGCGCCTGCGGCGCCTGCCCCACCGGCACGCGCGCGATGACGCGGTTGTCGGCGGTATCGATCACGTCGACCGCATCGCCGTTTTCCAGGCCGACATAGATGCGCGAGCCATCGTCGGCGGCCCAGATCCCATGCGGCAGCGCGCCGACCGGAATGGTCGCGGCCAGCGTGGGCGTGTCGCCGGTGGTGAAGACCTTGACCACGTTCTCGCCGCCGACCGTGACGTAGGCGAGCGTGCCGCGCGCGGTGCGGGCAAAGGCCAGGTGGTTGGTGATGAAGCCGGTATCGAATACGCCCTTCACGGCCAGCGTCGCGGTATCGATGCGCGTGACCTTGCCCACGTCCTTGTGCGTCATCCAGACTTCCCTGAAGTCGGGCGTGAATTGCAGGAAGGGCGAGAACGGGCTGGCCACGTCGAGCCGCTTCACCACCTTGTGGGCCCGGACGTCGATCACGTCGACCACCGGGTTGAAGCTGGATACGACGAAAGCGAGCTTGCCCGCCGGGTGGAACAGCACCATGCCCGGCCCCGCGGTGGTCGGGATGCGCCGGGTCTCGCGGAACGTGGCGGGGTCGATGACCGAGATGTAGTCCTCGCCACGCACCACCACCCAGACCTCCTTCCCGTCCGCGGTAAAGAAGCCTTCATGCGGCGAGCGGCCGATATAGGCAATGCCCTTGACCCGGTTGGTGGCGGTATCGATGAACGCGACCGAGTTGGAACCGTTGGAGACCGCGATCAGCGTGCGGTGGTCCGGCGAGAACCCCAGGCCGTGTACGTTAAGTTCGCCCTTGTACAGCGGCGACAGCACGTCGGGCCGTGCATTGCCAAGCCGGATCTGGCCCAGCAGTTTGTTGCCGGCGGGATCGATCACCGACACGGTGTTGCTGTTCTGGTCCGCGGTGTAGACGCGGTCCTGCGGTTGCGGGGCGGCGCCGGCCAGCGGCGCGCCGAGGGCAATGGCCAGTGCGGCAAGTGTTGTCTTCTTCATGGCGGTAGCGGGGGGTGCGATAGGGATGAGGAGCGGACCAGGCACGGGCCGGTCAGCGCGGCGGCGTGGCTTGCGACTGCCCGGCCTGGTGGCGCTGCAGCCACGCCTGCATCAGGCGGATCTCGTTCTGCTGCTCGGTGATGATGCCCTGCGCCAGGTTGCGCAACGCCGGGTCCTTGCCATACAGCAGCAGCGCCTTGGCCATGTCGATCGCGCCCTGGTGGTGCGGGATCATCATGGCAACGAAGTCGTGGTCCGGGACGCCGTTGGTGGGGGCTTGCGTCATGCCGTGATGCATCACGCCCATGGCGTCATCGATCAGGCCCGCGTAGGGTTTCGCCGTGCTGGCGACAAAGGCCGGCGGTGCCGCCGCGTGGCCGGTGTGCTGGGGATGGCTTTGCGCCGGCGCCGCAAGGCTTGCGGCCGACAGGCACAGCGCTGCCATGGCGCGTGCTGCCGTGCAGGCGCCATGGCGTGGGGAACTCCGTTGCATCGCAGGGTCTCCGGTTGGCCCGGCCTGGCATGTGCCCGGCCCGGGAGGGTTACCTGCGTATACACGCGAGGCGCCGGGACTATTCCGTCACGGAAGAAAAAAATCTGGCCGCGGCCCGCCAGCGCCGTTGTTACGGCTTGCCGTCCCCCGCCGCCTGCCCGTCCAGGTACTTCAGCACCTGGAACGCCGCCTTTACCCGCTCGGCGACCGGGTAGTTCTTGTTCGCCAGCATCACGATGCCGATGCGCTGCGAGGGCACGTACGCGACATAGGCGCCGAAGCCATTGGTCGAGCCGGTCTTGTTGACCAGCATGCCGCTGCGCGCTGCCTGCGGCGGCTCCAGGCGCGTCACCGGGTTGGCCTCGAACACGACCTGCGGCGAGCTGCCGGCCAGCACGCTGTCGCGCGGCGCCGGCCAGTCGTACATTTCCCACGCCAGCCCTTGCACCATGTCGCCGACCTTGAAGTAGCCAGTGCGGGTGGTGGCCAGCGCGCGCCGCATCGTCTCGTCCTGCCCGGTGCTGTCGATGTTGGCCATGACGAAGCGCATCATGTCCGCCGACGTGGTCTTCACGCCGTAGGCCTCGGCATCGAGCACGCCGGGCGTCACGCGCACCGGCTTGCCGTCCCTGGCGTAGCCATAGGCATAGTCCGCCATGCGCGCCTTCGGCACCGTGATGTAGGTGCTGCGCAGGCCCAGCGCGGGGAACAGGGTCTGCTCCATCAGCACGTCGAACGGCTGGCCCATGCTGCGCGCGGCCAGGTAGCCGAACAGGCCGATGCTGGGATTCGAATATTGCCGGTGGGTGCCGGCGGCATGGCCGGGACGCCAGTTGCGGAAATAATCGACCATCGTGCCGGTATCGGTGACGGTCGCGGGAAACTGCAGCGGCAGCCCGCCGGCGGCATAGGTGCCGAGGTCAAGCAGGCTGGTCGCACCCACGCTGCTGCCGGCGAGCGCAGGCAGGTACTTCGCCGCTGGGTCGGCCAACGACAGCTTGCCGCGGGCCTGCGCGTAAGCGGCCAGCGTCGCGGTGAAGGTCTTGCTGACCGATCCGATCTCGAACAGCGTGTCGGCGTCGACCTTGCGCCCGCTGGCCCTGGCGGCGACACCGTAGTGGAAGGCGTACTGCTTGCCGCCGGCGGTGACGGCCACGGCCATGCCCGGCACGCCGTGTGCCTGCATCACCGGCTGGATCGCGGAATCGACGACACGTTCGAGCGCAGCGGCATCGACGGCAGCATGAGCGCTGGCGCAGCAAAGCAGCACCGCGGCGGCGGCGATGCCTTGCATCGCCCTTTCAAGAGGTTGGTTCATATCTGGCAGCAGGAGCGTGGTGTACCGGCGCAGCCGGTGCCGGGAATATACGAGACTTTACCGGCTTCCCCCGCCCCGGCCGGCGGAAAGCGGCGCACGACGCCCGCCCCGCATCGGTCCCGCAGTCATCGTTCTGTCATCCACCCCGGCCAGAATGCGCAGGTCATTCAAGTCAGGGGAGCCGACATGACGCATGCCATTGAAGTCCGCGGGCTGAGCAAATCGTTCCGTGCGGACCGCAAGGCGCTTGACGATGTCACGCTGCAGGTTGCGCCGGGCGAAATGGTCGCCCTGCTGGGCGCGTCCGGGTCCGGCAAGTCTACGCTGCTGCGCCACGTGGCCGGCTTCGTCGCCGGCGATGCCGGAGAGATCGTGGTCAACGGCCGCCACGTGCAGCGCAACGGCCGGCTCGCGGCCAACGTGCGCCAGGTGCGGCGCGAGATCGGTTTCGTGTTCCAGCAGTTCAACCTGGTGGGGCGCCTGCCGGTCATCACCAATGTGCTGGTCGGCATGCTAGCGCGCGTGCCCAAATGGCGCGGCCTGCTGCGCGTGTTCAGGGCCGATGAAATCCGCAGCGGACTCGATGCGCTTGCGCAGGTTGGTATAGACGACTATGCCTTTCAGCGCGCCTCGACGCTGTCGGGCGGGCAGCAGCAGCGCGCCGCGATTGCGCGCACGCTGGTGCAGAACGCCCGCGTGATCCTGGCCGACGAACCGATCGCCTCGCTCGATCCGGAATCCTCACGCCGCGTGATGGCGCTGCTCAGGCAGATCAACCGCACGCGCAAGGTGGCGGTGGTGGTGTCGCTGCACCAGGTCGATGTGGCGATGCGCTACTGCCCGCGGGTGGTGGCGCTGCGCCACGGCAAGGTGGTCTATGACGGCCCCTCGGCGGCGCTGACGCCGGCCATGCTGCGCGACCTTTACGGCACCGAAGCCGACGAACTGCTGCGCGATGCCGCGCCGGAAGACGACGCGTCGATCGCACCGATGCCGGCGCCGGCGCTGGTCACGATGCACCTGGCTGCCGCCTGAACGGCTGCCCGCCGCCCCGCTACCCCAACCGCATTCACCGGAGTTGCCCATGCTTCGCAGAACCTTTATCGCCTTCGCGGCCGCCGCCGCGGTCGCACTGCCCGCCCTGCCCGCTATTGCCCAGGAGGGCAAGACCCTGAACATCGGCTTTATCTCGACCGAATCGTCGTCGAACCTGAAGACCGCCTGGCAGCCACTGATCGAAGACCTGAGCAAGACCCTGGGCGTGCCGGTCAAGCCGTTCTTTGCCTCCGACTACGCCGGCATCATCGAGGGCATGCGTTTCAACAAGGTGCAGGTCGCGTGGTTCGGCAACAAGTCGGCGATGGAGGCGGTCGACCGCGCCAGCGGCGAGGTCTTTGCGTCGGTGATCGACAAGGACGGCAACCCGGGCTACTGGTCGGTGCTGGTGGTCAACAAGGACAGCGACCTGAAGAGCGTCGACGATGTCATCCGACGCGGCAAGGACCTGACCTACGGCGCCGGCGACCCCAACTCCACCTCCGGCACCGCGGTGCCGGGCTTCTACCTGTGGAGCGCCAACAAGGTCGATCCGAAGACGCTGTTCAAGGCCGTGCGCATCGGCAACCATGAAACCAACCTGCTGTCGGTGCTGAACAAGCAGGTCGACGTGGCCGTCAACAACACCGAGAACATGGAGCGCTACCGCATCAACACCGGCAAGAACGCCTATGACCAGGTGCGCGTGCTGTGGAAGTCGCCGCTGATCCCGGCCGACCCGATGGTCTACCGCAAGGACCTGGCCCCTGAGCTGAAGAAGAAGATCCAGGCCTTCTTCGTCAACTACGGCAAGGGCGCCGACGCGGCGCGCGAGAAGCAGGTGCTGGCCGCGCTGACGTACCAGGGCTTCCGCGCGTCGAGCGATGCGCAGCTGGTGCCGATCCGCCAGATCGAGCTGGCGCGCGAGAAGGCCAAGATCGAATCGGACACCACGCTGGCCGCTGCCGACAAGGAAAAGCGCCTGTCCGACGTGACCCGCCGCCTGGCGGAACTGGACAAGGCCGCCGGCAACGCCACCAGCACGCAGTAAGCCGCCCGCTGCCTGCACCCTGATCGCCCTGTCTCACCGAGGCCGGCGGCCCCGCGCCGCCCGCCTCGCACCAATTCCCTTCCCCCGTTGCATCCGGACCGCTCCATGACCGCCACCGCCACGCCCGGCCTGCCTCCCACGCCCCGAAGCCAGGTGCGCCCGCCGCGCACCTCCCTTGCCGTGCCGCTGACCTGGGCGGTGCTGCTGGCCATGCTGGCCCTGTCCTGGCAAGGCGCCGACATGCGCCCGCTGGACCTGCTGCGCGATTCCGACAATATGGCCAGGTTCGCGGCCGACTTCTTCCCGCCGGATTTCCGCGACTGGCGCCACTACCTGGACGAGATGCTGGTCACCGTGCAGATCGCGCTGTGGGGCACGGCGCTGGCGGTGGTGATGGCGGTACCGCTGGGGCTGCTGTGCTCGGCCAACATCGTGCCGGCGTGGGTCTACCAGCCCGCGCGCCGCATCATGGACGCGTGCCGCGCGATCAATGAAATGGTGTTCGCCATGCTGTTTATCGTCGCCGTCGGGCTGGGCCCGTTCGCCGGCGTGCTGGCGATCTGGATCCATACCACCGGCGTGCTGGCCAAGCTGTTCGCCGAAGCGGTCGAAGCCATCGACCCGCGCCCGGTGGAAGGCGTGCGCGCCACCGGCGCAGGCCCGGTCGCGGAGATCGTCTATGGCGTGATTCCGCAGGTGCTGCCGCTGTGGCTGTCGTTCGCGCTGTACCGGTTCGAGTCCAACGTGCGCTCGGCGTCGGTGGTAGGCATCGTCGGCGCCGGCGGCATCGGCACCGTGCTGTGGGAAATCATCCGCAGCTTCCAGTACGGGCAGACCTGTGCCGTGATGATCATCATCATCCTGTTCGTCTCGGCCATCGACATCCTGTCGGCGCAGATCCGCAAGGTGCTGGTCTGACCATCAGCTTCAGCGTCGGTCCCTGAAATCAGGCGCGCCGGGCCTCTGCAGTGGCCGGGCCAGGCCCGGCGCCGACCAGTTGTGCCAGTGCCGCCACCGCGCTCTCCAGCGCGCCGCTGTTGTCGATCTCGACCAGCCGGCATCCGGCCGGCACATCGAACGCCTGCCGCGCGCGGGCCAGCCGTTTCGCGATCGCGTCTTCCGCTTCGCGTCCGCGCTGGCGCAGGCGCGCGGCCAGCACTTCCGGCTGCACCCGCACGTGCACCGCGCACAGCCTGGGGTAGCGTGCCACCGCCTGCGGCAGGTACTCGCGCGAGCCGTTGACGATCACCGTCAGGCCGCGCGCCAGCCACTGCTCGATCTCGATGCCGATGCCGTAGTGCAGCCCGTGGCTGTGCCAGTGCAGCGCCAGGCAGCCCAGCGCGCGGCGGCGGTGGAATTCGTCGGGCGTCAGCGCCACCGAAGCCTCGTTGGCGTCGGCGGCGCGGGTGATGTAGCGATGCGCGATGACGATGCGGTGATCCGCCCGCAGGCGCTCGCGCAGCGCGCGCAGCAATGCGTCCTTGCCGCTGCCGGACGGGCCCATCAGGTAGAACAGGCCATGTCCGTCGGCCACGGTTGCCACGCTCATGCGCCCAGGTACGCCGCGCCGGCGCCATCGGTGGTACTGCCGTCGAAGCCGTAGTGCCGGGCGACGACAAAGTCCTCGCCCGGCGCCGGCTGCACGAACACGCTGATGCGGTCGACCTGCAACGGCGCCTGCAGCAGCTTGCCGCTGGCCGCTTCCAGCTGCGCCATCGCGGCGCGCTGGCTGGCGGCATCGAGCATGCCGGTCAGCGTGATATGAAAGACGAAGGTGCCGAACACATACGGATAGCCCCAGGCGTCGAGCATGCGGCGCTCTTCATCGCTCAGCTGGTCCGGCGCACGCCTGGCCAGCTCCTGCGCCGCGGGCGGCGCGCGCAAGGGATCGAAGGCCAGCACGCAGGCATCGGCCAGCGCCTGCATCGGCGCCGAGCCGCCATCGGCCAGCCCCCACGCGACGAAACCGCGCAGCGCGCGCAGCGCCAGCGGTGCGTCGAACGGCGCCTGCCGGCGCGCCAGCTCTCGGGCGGTGGCGTCGACGATCGCACCGCTGGCGCCGTCGGCAAGCCGGAACGGGGGCTTCAGCGTGG
Organism: Cupriavidus taiwanensis; assembly: GCF_900249755.1. Lineage (NCBI taxonomy): Bacteria > Pseudomonadati > Pseudomonadota > Betaproteobacteria > Burkholderiales > Burkholderiaceae > Cupriavidus > Cupriavidus taiwanensis. Next base: position 1,045,548 of record NZ_LT976854.1, on the reverse strand, counting down.
CGTGCAGGCCGTAGTGGGCCGGCGCCCTGACCCAGTCCGCCGGCGCGGCGGGCGTGTCGCCGGCCGGGGGCAGCGTGGCGCCGGTGTCGGCGTCGCGGCCCAGCCACTGGCTGCCGAAGGCGCGCAGCGGGCCGGATGGCGACAGGTAGATGGCGTAGCGGTACGCGGCTCGAGTCATGCGGCAAGGTTACCAGCGGCGTCCTGCGCGCGCAGGCGCAGACTGCCCCGGTTTGGTGGGGTTGACCGCAGACGGTAACGCAGGCAGATGACAGCCGGATGTCTAGACCAATCGCGCACGCCCGCGTCAGTCATCGTCGGTCACCGTCAGCTGCACCCAGTCGCCGGCGAAGCGCACCACGCTGTACTGCACCGGGTTGCCGTCGATATCGACGTTGAGCGCCTCGACCTGCAGCACCGGGCGCGTCTTGGGCTGGTTCAGCATCCGCGCCACCGGCGCGCTGGGCATCGCCGCGGTAATGCGCGACCACTTGCGCGTGTAGTCGGCAATGCCGAAATGCGCCAGCGCGCGCGAGACCGACTGTTTGGCGCGCAGCACCTCGTCGATGCCGGGAAAGCGCTTGACGTCGAAGTAGTGCTCGGCCACGTCGATGGTGCGTTCGTCGGCCTTGCCGATCATCTGCGCATGGAGCAGCTCGGCGGTGCGCGCCAGCCCCAGCTGCCTGGCCACCTCCGGCGCGCGCACCACCTGGCTGGCGACGATCTCGGTGTGGCCGCGCACGCCCTGCGCCGCCAGGTTTTGCGAAAAGCGCGTGCGGCGTCCGATGGCGTAGTCGATTGCGTGCTCTTGCACGAAGGTGCCGCGGCCCTGCTCGATCCGCACCAGCCCGCTCAGTTCCAGCTCGCCCATGGCGCGGCGGATGGTATGGCGGTTCACGGCGAAGCGGTTGGCCAGCTCGGGTTCCGGCGGCAGTTGTTCGCCGGGCAGGTACAGCTTCTTGCGGATGTCTTCCGCCAGTGCCTCGCCGATCTGGCGCCACACCGCGACGCCCGAGCCCCGTTCCACTTCTCGATCCGACATCTTGCGCTGTCCTCTTGTCATCAAGCGTTGACCCATGCCGTACGATTGTGCCTCAGTCATGCCGCGCTGGCAGCGTGCCCGAGCAATCCCCTGCCCCGTCATGAAAGCTTCATTTGCCTGTGGTCTAGTGGCTGCGTGTTCCGGCAACGACATCTAAACGTATAGACGTATAGGGGTGATGATGCAAAGCGAAACGGCACGGCCTGACGTGCCCGCAGCCCATGCGGCCCGCGCCGCGCGGCTGCGGATCCTGGCGATGGCGCCAACCGAAGCACTCGACGGCGCCTACCAGCGGCTTGCGCAGGCGCAGCCCCTGCCGGCCTACCGGCTGCTGCGCCAGCCGGAATCCGGCATGGCCATGGTGCGGGGCCGCGCGGGCGGCACGGGCGCCCAGTTCAACCTTGGCGAGATCACCGTGACGCGCTGCGCGGTCGTGCTGGAAGATGGCGCCGCCGACGCGCCCGCGGGTGTTGCCTATGTCCAGGGACGCAGCACGCGCCATGCCGAGCAGGCCGCCGTGCTGGACGCGCTGTTGCAGCGACCGGCCTGGCACCAGCGCGTGCAGGACCTGGTGCTCGCGCCGCTGGCCGACGCGCACGCCAGCCGCACCGCGCACGCCGCGGCCACGGCCGCGCAGACCCGCGTCGAATTCTTCACCATGGTCCGCGGAGAAGACTGACATGCACACCGCCCAACCGATGCTGTCCACGCCCGCCGCCGCGCTGCTGCCCGGCTTCAGCGACCCGGTCGACGACGCCCAGCAGGTGTTCCGCGCCGCGCTGGACGCGTTTGCCCACCCGGGCCGGCTGCAGACGCTGCCGGCGCGCAGCGGCTTGCCCGAGGGCCTGTCGCCGGCGCTGGCCGCGCTGCTGCTGACGCTGGCCGATGCCGATACGCCGGTCTGGCTGCCCGCCGGCGTGCCGGACGCGGCGCGGGCGTTCCTGCGCTTCCACTGCGGCTGCCGGCTCACGGATGCAGCCGGCGCCGCGGCCTTCGTCTGCGTGCCCGCCGGCCATGCCATGCCGGCGCTGGCGGACTGCGCGCAGGGCGACCCGGCCTTCCCCGACCGCTCGGCCACGCTGCTGGTGGAAGTGGCCTCGCTCGCCGACGGCGACACGCTGACGCTGCGCGGCCCCGGCATCGAGCACGCGCAAGCGCTGCGTGTCACCGGCCTGCCGGCGGGTTTTCGCGCGGCCTGGCGCGCCAACAACGCCGGCTTCCCGCTCGGCGTGGACCTGCTGCTGTGCAGCGGCGACCGGTTCTGCGCGCTGACACGCACCACCATCGTGGAGGACTGACATGTACGTAGCCGTCAAGGGGGGCGAACGCGCCATCCTCAATTCGTACCGGATGCTCGACGCCTATCGCCGCGGCGACACCGCGGTGCCGGAGCTGACGCTGGCGCAGATCCGCGAGCAGATGCCGCTGGCGGTGGCGCGCGTGATGGCCGAGGGCTCGCTGTACGACCCCCACCTGGCGGCGCTGGCGCTCAAGCAGGCCGCCGGCGACCAGATCGAGGCCGTCTTCCTGCTGCGCGCGTATCGCACCACGCTGGCGCGCTTCGGCCATACACAGCCGCTCGATACCGGCGCGATGCGGCTGCAGCGCCGGATCTCGTCGACCTTCAAGGACGTGCCGGGCGGCCAGGTGCTGGGGCCCACCTACGACTACACGCAGCGGCTGCTCGATTTCTCGCTCGAGAGCGGGCGCGAGCCGCAGGCGCTGCCCGCTGCGCAGGAACACGTCGCCGCCAGCATGCCGCGCGTGACCAGCCTGCTGGAAGCGGACGAACTGGTCGAAGCCGACCACGTTCCCCCAGGCGACCCCGCGCCGCCCGACCTGACGCGCGAGCCGCTGACCTTTCCTGCCGGGCGCGCGGCGCGCCTGCAGAACCTGGCGCGCGCCGACGAGGGCTTCCTGCTGTCGATGGGCTATTCCACCCAGCGCGGCTACGGCAACTCGCACCCGTTCGCGGCGGAGATCCGCTACGGCACCGCCGAGGTGGAACTGTTCGTCGAAGAGCTCGGCTTCGCCGTCACCATCGGCGCGATCGAGCTGACCGAATGCCAGATGGTGAGCCAGTTCGCCGGCAATGCCGGCGAGGCGCCGCGCTTTACGCGCGGCTATGGGCTGGTGTTCGGCTACAACGAGCGCAAGGCCATGTCGATGGCGCTGGCCGACCGCGCCATGCGTGCCGGCGAGCTCGGCGAGGCCGCCGACGCGCCGGCCAACGATATCGAGTTCGTGCTGTACCACAGCGACAACGTCGAGGCCTCGGGTTTCGTGCAGCACCTGAAGCTGCCGCATTACGTGGACTTCCAGGCCAACCTCGAGTTGCTGCGCCGGCTGCGCGCCGAGGGCGCTGCCCCGCCCGCGGGAACACCGCCGCTGCAAACCGAGCCGCAATCCCAGCCGCAAGAGGAGACGCTGGCATGACCGCCGCCGACACCACGCTGGCCGCCGGCATCGCCCGCGACGCGCACTACAACTTCGGCTACCTCGACGAATCGACCAAGCGCATGCTGCGCCGCGCGCTGCTGAAGGCGGTGGCGATCCCGGGCTACCAGGTCCCGTTCGGCAGCCGCGAGATGCCGCTCCCATACGGCTGGGGCACGGGCGGCATCCAGGTGACCGCCGCGATCATCGGCAAGGACGACGTGCTCAAGGTGATCGACCAGGGCTCGGACGACACCACCAACGCCATCAATATCCGCCGCTTCTTCGCCCGCGTCACCGGCGTGCCGACCACCGAGCGCACCGCCGAGGCCAGCATCATCCAGACCCGCCACCGGATTCCGGAAACCCCGCTGCGCGCGGGCCAGACCGTGGTGTTCCAGGTGCCGATTCCCGAGCCGCTGCGCTGGCTGGAGCCGAGCGAAGGCGAGACCCGCACCATGCATGCGCTGGCGGAATACGGCGCGATGCACGTCAAGCTGTACGAGGACATTGCCCTTCACGGCCACATCGCCACCACCTACGACTATCCCGTGATCGTCAACCAGCGCTACATGATGCGGCCGTCGCCGATCCCCAAGTTCGACAACCCCAAGCTGGACCGCAGCCCGGCGCTGATGCTGTTCGGCGCCGGACGGGAAAAGCGCGTCTATGCGGTGCCGCCGTACACCGCCGTCAAGAGCCTGGACTTTGCCGACCATCCGTTCACCGTGGAGTCGTGGTCCAACTGCTGCGCGCAGTGCGGGGCCACCGACAGCTACCTGGACGAGATCATCACCGACGACGCCGGCACGCGCCGCTTCGTGTGCTCGGATACCGAGTACTGCGCCGGCCGCCAGGCGGCGCAGGCCGTCGGCACCGCTGCCGGAGGTGCGCAATGACAGCCGCGCCGCTGCTGTCGGTGCGCAGCCTGACGCGCACCTGGGATGGCCTGCATGGCTGCCATGACGTCAGCTTCGACCTGTACCCGGGCGAAGTGCTGTGCGTGGTGGGCGAGTCGGGCTCCGGCAAGAGCACGCTGCTGCAGGCGCTGTCGATGCAGGCGCCGGCGCAGCGCGGCAGCGTCAGCTACGCCATGCGCGAATCCGGCCTGACCGACCTGGCCACCTTGTCCAGTGCGCGCCTGCGCCTGCTGGCGCGCACCGACTGGGGCTTCGTGCGCCAGCACGCGCGCGACGGCCTGCGCATGCAGGTCAGCGCCGGCGCCAATATCGCCGAACGGCTGATGGCCGTGGGCGAACGCCACTACGGCCACCTGCGCGAGGTCGCCGGCAACTGGCTGGAGAAGATGGAGATCGACCTGGCGCGGCTGGACGACGTGCCCGGCACGTTTTCCGGCGGCATGCAGCAGCGGCTGCAGATCGCGCGCAACCTGGTCACGCACCCGCGCCTGGTGTTCATGGACGAGCCCACCGCGTCGCTCGACGTGTCGGTGCAGGCGCGGCTGCTGGACCTGCTGCGCCAACTGGTGGCAGACCTGGGCCTGGCCGCGGTGCTGGTCACGCATGACCTGGCGGTGGCCCGGCTGCTGGCGCACCGCACGCTGGTGATGCAGGGCGGGCGCGTGGTCGAGCAGGGCCTGACCGACCAGATCCTCGACGATCCCCAGCACCCGTACACGCAGTTGCTGGTGTCTTCCATTTTGCAGGGCTGACCACGATGCACGCAGAACACCCACAGAAGCTGGTCGAGGTGCGCGGCCTCGGCAAGATGTTTACCTTGCACAACCAGGGCGGCATCCGCCTGCCGGTCTTGCGCGCGATCGATTTCGATGCGGCGCGCGGCGAATGCCTGGTGCTGTCCGGGCCGTCCGGCACCGGCAAGAGCACGCTGCTGCGCTGCCTGTACGGCAATTACCTGGCCACCGAAGGCAGCATCCGGCTGCGCGATACCAGCGCAGACGCCGCGCCGTGGGTCGAGCTGCGCGACGCCACCGAACAGCGCGTGCTGCAGCTGCGCCGCGACGTGATCGGCTATGTCAGCCAGTTCCTGCGCGCGATCCCGCGCGTGGGCGCACTCGACGTGGTGGCCGATCCGCTGCGGCAGCGCGGCGCCAGCCACGACCAGGCCCGCGCCCGCGCCGCCGAACTGCTGGCGCGGCTGAACCTGCCGCGCCGGCTGTGGGACCTGCCGCCGGCCACGTTTTCGGGCGGCGAGCAGCAGCGCGTCAATATCGCGCGCGGCCTGATCGGCGGCCATCCGGTGCTGCTGCTGGACGAGCCCACTGCATCGCTGGACCCCGACAACCGCGCCGTGGTGGTCGCGCTGATCCGCGAAGCGCTGGCCGAAGGCCGCGCGCTGATCGGCATTTTCCACGACGAAGCCGTGCGCGACGCCGTGGCCACGCGCCTGCTGCCGCTGCGCCCCGCCAGCGCCAGCGCCCTCGCCTGAACCGAACCGCCCAGAACGGAGCCAGAGATGCCCGCGACCTACCTGACCCACGCCACCCTGGTGCTGCCGGACCGCGTGCTGCACGACAGCGCGCTGCTGCTCGACGATGGCCGCATCGCCGCGATCGAGCCGGCGCCCGGGGCCGTGCCCGCGCATGCCGCCGTGGTCGACCTGCATGGCCACACCGTGATGCCGGGCCTGGTCGACGTGCATTGCGACGCCATCGAGAAAGAGGTGGAACCACGCGCCAGCGTGCTGTTCCCGCTGGACTTCGCCGTGGCGCAGGTCGACCGCCGCAACGCCGCGGCCGGCATCACCACGCCCTATCACGCGCTGTCGTTCGCCGGCAACCAGTTCGGCGTGCGCAACGTCGACACCGCGGCCACGGTGGCGCGCACGGTGGCCGCCTACCGGCAGCACAGCCTGGTCGACAACCGCATCCATTGCCGCTACGAGGTCACCGACGCCAGCGCCGTGCCGGTGCTGGAAGCGCTGATGGCCGAAGGCGTGGTCGACCTGCTCTCGGTGATGGACCACTCGCCCGGCCAGGGCCAGTTCAAGACCCTGGACGCCTACCTGGCCTACATGATGGGCAACCACGGCATGAGCCGCGACGCGGCCGCCGATGCCGCCCGCCAGAAGGCCGCCGCGCTGGAGGGCGCGCACGAGCGCGTCAACCGGCTCGTCTCCGCCGCGCACGCGCTGGGCATCCCCACCGCCAGCCACGACGACGATTCGCCGCAGCGCATCGCCGCGATGCACGCGCTGGGCGTGCGCATGAGCGAGTTCCCGATCAACCTGGAAACCGCGCAGGCCGCTTGCGCCCGCGCGCTGCCCACCATCCTGGGCGCGCCCAACGTGCTGCGCGGCAAGAGCCAGAGCGGCTCGATGCGCGCCATCGACGCGATCCGCGCGGGCGCCGGCACCATCCTGTGCTCGGACTACCAGCCCTCCACGCTGATTGCCGCCGCGTATGCCGCCGGACGCCAGGCCGGGCTGCCGCTGGACCAGGCGCTGGCGCTGGTCACCGCCCACCCCGCCGATGCCTGCCAACTGGCCGACCGCGGTCGCCTGGCGCCGGGGCTGCGCGCCGATGTGATCGCGGTGTCCGAGGTGGCGGGCCAGCCGATGGTCACGCACACGTGGTCGGGCGGGCGGCTGGTGTTCGCGGCTGGGTATCCGTCGCTGCGGCCCGCGGGGTGTGCGGCCATGCCGCGCACGGCGGCGCTGCGCGAGGTGGCGTGAGGTAGCGTGCCGGCGCCGGCCCGTGATGCGCTTGCCTCGTATTGTCACTACCCTTGCCGTGACCTGATGCGGCGGTCCCCTCAATCCTCCCATCCCGCCGCCTGGATGGCGCCGACGATAGCGCGCGCTGTCTTCACCAGCGCCGGCGCGAAGTCCTGGTGCAGCAAACCGCTGCGGCGGCCAACGTGAATGTCAGACGCGAGACCGTCGCGGACGGCAACCCGGTGCGACGCGCCAGTTCCTGGTGGGCCAGCCAGCGGTCCGTGGGGCGGAAGGATCGAAGCAATGCAAGCCCGCGTGCGAGTGCGGTAATGAAGCGTGGGTCCGCGGCGGGATCCATGGCGGTCACTGGATCGATTCGTCTGCGTCCCATGGTTCGTTCCAGACAATGATCTGTATGCGAATACCAGTGGTACTCGAGAAAGCGCAGGCCGTGCCCCGGGCTCCGTGCGGCGGCGCGTCCAGCGCCGCCGCGTCTCGCAAGATCAGGGGGCGAGCGGATGTCCGACCACCATTCCGTTGTCCGGTGCGATCCGGATCCATGTGCCTGCCAGCGGTTGTTCCTGCTCTCCCGGCTTGCTGTAGTCACACACCCCGTCGGCAAACACCGCGCGCAACGCCGCAAAATCGGCCTCTTGCTGAGAGCCGGTCCACGACGCATTGCGTTGTGCATAGCCCGCGTAGTCGCTGGCCGTCACGGCCTTGCGCTGGCATTGCATCGGCCGGGCATGGAGCGGCTCACCTGCCTCGAAGCGGGGATACGACGACGCCGGGAACATCGAATTGCAGCGCGACGGTGTATCGCTCACCTCGACGATTCCCGCCGGCGAATTGCTGCCGTTGCCGTTACGGAACACGGTGCTGAAGCCGCCGAACCGCTGCGGCTCCGCGATGAAGTCGTCCGCCGCGCCGGCTGTGGTGGCGCCGAAACATCCGTCGACGATGTCCGCCGGCTTGTTCCTTACAACCTTTGCCGCGCGCGATTCCGTGGTGGCGTCGCCGACCACCGCTGTGAGCCATCGGTCCATGCCGAAGAACGCTTTCTGCATGGCTGGCAGGGACCGCCCCGTATGAGCGGCGCGCGGCGCCTGAACGGGCATCGTATGGTGGGCGTTCGGATCGTGCGCGAAAGCGCTCACATTGGCCGTGCCAGTCCACATGACATGGTTGTCGAACTGGCCGGTGGCGGCGGCGATGCGGGCCCGGACAATGAAGTGGAAGAACTTCAGATGCATGTCGCCGCCGCCCGTAAACTCGTTATTGAGCCCATCGAGGTTCAGGATCGCGGTGCTGCGAAGCCCGGCGCCACCGTACATGATCATTCCCGTCTGATGGGCTCGCTTGAGCGCGTCCGAATCCGCGCGCATGCGTTCGGTGCGCAGATTGCCGTCAATGTCCTGTCCACCGATCTTTCGGTTGAGGTCAATGAACTGGGCCATGGTGATCAGGCCGTTGTTGAGCGCGTTGAGCCCGTACTGGACGCCGACATTGGCTGTGAACGAGCGCGCGAAACCAGTCGTGGGATCCACGCCAAGAATATTCTTGTTGTGATCGTTCACGTTCGGCCGCAGGCCGGCAGGGTTGGCTGGCAGCAGGCTGACCGGGGGCGCCGGGAGCACGCCCATGGGGGCGCTGGTCACCACATTGGCCGGGCTGTACTTCTCGGCATTGCCAATGACCGCATTGAACACGGAGCTGTTTCCGGTGCCCCCCATCACGTTATCTCGATCGCCCTGGTTCGCCGGCCTGAGCACCGAGTCGGTCCGCGCGGCCCAGAAACTGGCTTGCTGGCGAACGCTGTGGTAGGTCCCGTAGCCGGAGGCAGCCGCGATCTCCGCGTTGGTCCAGTTCAGGAGCGTCGGATCCGCAGACCTCGACGCGGCCGTGGCATTGTCGTAGGTGGGGTCATAAGGCGTGTTGGGAACCGGGGAGTAGGTACCGTTCTGCGTTGTTCCGCCCTTCGTATGATTGAGCTGGAAGTTGTAGAACAGACGTCCCTCCATGCTCTGGGGTCCCCCGTTATCCGGAAAGCCCGCCAGCATCACGATGCCGTCAAGCAGTCCTGGATAGGTGTCGGCGATCATGCTCTGCTGCATGGCCGATCCGGAGGAACCCCAACCCATCGTGTACAGCACCGGTCCGTTGGCCTCGATGAATCGCTCCTTGACCATCATCATGGTCTCCGCGGAGATGATGTGATTGCAGTTCTGTCCGAAATAATTCAGCGTGGAATTGGCGACCGCAAAACCCTTGCTGAGCGGCAAGTCGTTCAAGGCGTTGAAGTCGCCGGCAGTACCGTTGGCGGAGTTGCTCGAGCCGCCCACCGGCCCCATCGACCTGCCCTGCACATACCAGCCGCCGCCGCAACTCTGCCCGAAGGGATAGACCAGTCGTCCGTTGAAGTCGCCGGGCGGATTCACCGCGCTGGGATCCGGATTCTTCACGGGATCTCCCAGCACCGCGATCTGGTAGATGCCTCGATTGATGACGCCGGTTTCGAGCCGGACGATATAGGGCACCGACCGGCCATCGAGCAGCGTCGTGGTCTCCACATTGGCGGGTGGATTCGCCGGGTCATACCGCTGCCACACCGCGGTTCCGGACTTCGTCGCATCGTGATACACCCAGTCGACCCGGGTCGGGGCCGCACAGTCTGGATCGGTATTCGGTCCGGCGGTGAGCATCGGGCCGCCCGGATAGACGGCGAACGTGTCGGTCTGGCAATGGAAACTGCCTTCCCGAGGCGCGTAGAGAATCGGCCCCTGGACCGGATAGGCGGTCAGCGTCAAGGATCCGCGCATCTTCGCTTCGGCCGCCGCATCGACGACCTCGATCTTGTTCTCACCCGGCCTCAGCCCTGACACGAGCCCCAGCATCGACTTCCTTGCAGCATTGGGTTTGAAGCTGCCCGTAACATCGGCACCGTTCAGCTTGATCTTCGCGTCGGAGATCGTGCTGCCATTGGCCTGGGTCAGTTCGATCAGCGTGTCGTCGCCACTGACCATGCCCTCGGGCGATGACAGGCTCTTCACCGTGACCGCCGGCTTCAGGGGTTCGTCCCGGTCTTCTCCACATCCGGAAACCAACAGCACCAACGCCCCCAACGCGAGGACGCGAAATGGCACGGCATACAGCGTTCCGTGCCGGCCTTTCCGTCCGGCGGATCGGTTGTCCTCCTTGTGCGAGGCGTTTTGCGAAAACATGGTGGTCTCCTTATTTTTATGAGGAAGCCGACAACAGCACGAAGATACTCCGCCAGTTGGAATATCGGACGAACAAGCCGGTTTATCGACTGCCCCAGTTTAGAAGCCATGCCTAAGTTTTCAATGCGGGGGCTCTCCAGGCGATGCTGGTATTGATAAACGGCATATATTCCATGCGACGGAGTAATGCCGCGCGTTCGGCGGACCGTCGATCGCGATTATTTCGTCCTGACGGCGCCCGCGATCATGGTGTACCTTGCTCGAGTAAATGGCACGCTGGAGCTGGTGCACCGCGCGGCAAATACAGCTTGCGCTCCGACAGATTGCGCAGCCATGGGCATAGATCAACGCGAGCAATTTGGACGCCGCCATCCCAACGCTCGTGTATCCGTGCGTATTGATCGCGAGCCGGAGCAGCCGGCCTGGCGTTCGTTGAGCACCATGGGCTGGTTATAGGCGATTCCGTGCTGGTCCAGCACGTGCGTATAGATTCCGACGGCAGGAGTGCGACGCCGAGGTCGACCTTGCGCGCGACTGGCGACGGCTACGTCACGCAGAACGCGCCGCGCCTGTTCAAGTTCACAACCTCGGTGGAACTCTGATGCAGTTTCCTGTGCTGATCCAACGCGGTGCCGCCAGGCCGTCGGTGTCCGTGCTGCTTTCGCTCGCCGCCATCGCCACGCCGCTTGCCGCGGAGCCGACCCTGGCCGTCGGCCAGCCCGCGCGCGGCGTCTGGCAACCCGGCGCACCGCTGCGCTACACCCTGTCGCTGCAGGCCGGCGACGTGGTGCGTGGCGTGCTCGTTCTGGTGGGGACCCGGCGGCGCGCCGGACCAGCCGCCACGGCAGCCGGAATGGCTGATCCGGGAATACGCCGCCAGCCCGCGGCTGCCGCTGCGCTTCTACCTGGAATCCGGGCGCTTTGAAGAGGGCCGCGGCGCCGTCAATATCCTGACCACGACGCGGCATATGCGCGATGTGCTGGTCGCCAAAGGTTATCCGGTGGTGCATGCCGAGCATGCCAGCGGGCACGATTACCTGCAGTGGCGCGGCACGCTGGCGTGCGGGCCGATCGCGCTGCTGGGCCGGCCGGAACGCATCGACGCCGAGGTGGCAAGCGCCTGCCCGGCGCTGCGCCCGGACGCGTCGTTGGCCGGCGTCACGCCGCGGGATTGAACCCCAGCGCCGCGCTGACCGCGCGCGCCTCGCGCCGCACGGCGCTGCCGATCGGCCCGTCGATGGCGGGGTCGAAGCCGCCGGTGGCGCCCAGCGCGGTCAGCACCGCGCACACGCGCCCGGTGTAGTCGCGCACCGGCGCGGCCACCGCGCTGATGCCGGTCAGGTTGGTGTCGCGCACCCAGGCGCAGTCATCGGCCTGCACGGCGCGGCGCAACGCGCCGATAGGGTCGCTGGGATCGAGCTGCGCCAGCCGCGCCGGGCTGGCGGCCGCCAGCTCTTCCCCGGCCTGCGCGTGGACGCCTTTCTCATCGAGCAGCCCCAGGAACACGCGTCCGGTGGCTGACCACAGCAGCGGCATCACCGAGCCCGCGCGCACGTTCACCGTCACCGGCAGGCCCGGCTCCTCGAAGCGCATGATGGTCGGGCCCTTGTTGCCCATCACGGCGACAAAGCAGGTCACCTCCAGCGCTTCGCGCAGACGCACCAGCGACGCTTCGGCCAGCCGGATCGGGTCGGCCTGGCGCATCGCGGCCATGCCGATCTGCAGGGCCTCGAAGCCAAGGTGGTATTGCTGCGTGCCCGGTTCCTGCGCCACCAGGCCTTCTTCCACCAGGCTGACCAGGTACCGATGCACCTTGGCCGGGCTTTCGTCGATGTGCGCGGCCAGCGTGGTCAGGCTGGCGCGGCCGCCCAGCCGGGCCAGGCCTTTCAGAACGGCCATGCCGGTGACGGCCGACTGCACGCGCTGGCGTCGTTCGCGCGTGCGGGTGGTGGCGGCTTCAGCGGCAGGTTCGGGAGCGTTGGATCGTGGCATGGCGGGAAGATGGGACGCAGCGGTGCGGGGGCTTCACGGCGACAGCGGAAGATGCCACGCCGTGACGCAGGGCCGCTTCAAGGTTAACCCGCATTCAATCATTACGCAATGCGTATATGATTTACGCAAACCAGAAAACACCGGTGCCAAGACCCGGTCCATCCATCAGGAGACAAAAACCCATGCCCCGCCCCCGCTTCGCTCTTTCCGTGCGCCTGGCCATCGGCGCGCTGGCCCTTCCGCTGCTGGCCGCCGCCCCGGCCCACGCCGCCGATCCGTATCCCGCCAAGCCGATCCGCTGGATCGTCCCGTATGCCGCCGGCGGCGGCTCGGATTTCCTCGCGCGCACCATTGGCCAGGGGCTGTCGGCCAAGGTGGGGCAACCGGTGGTAGTGGACAACAAGCCCGGCGGCAATACCGCCATCGGCGCGGCCGAAACCGCGCGCGCGCCGGCCGACGGCTATACCGTGCTGTCGGCCGACAACGGCACGCTGGTCTTCAATCCCGTGCTGTACAAGTCGCTGTCCTACCATCCCGGCAAGGACCTGGCCCCGGTGACGCTGCTGGGCCGCTTCCCGATGATCCTGGTGGTGGGTGCCGCCAGCCCGGCCAAGAGCGCCAAGGACTTCATCGCGCAGGCCAAGGCCACGCAGGGCGGCATCAACTACGGCTCGGCCGGCGCGGGCAGCCCGCACCACCTGGCGATGGAACTGCTGAAGGTGGAGGCCGGCCTGCCGATGACGCACGCGCCGTACCGCGGTGCCGCCCCGGCGCTGTCCGACGTCGCCGCCGGCCAGGTCGCGGCGATGATGGTCGACTACGCCGCCGGCGCCGGCTTTATCAAGGGCGGCAAGGTGCGCCCGCTGGCCGTGGCCAATGCCACCCGGCTGCCGCAGTTGCCTGACGTGCCGACCTTTGCCGAGCTGGGCTACCCGCGTGTGGAAGCCGCCGCGCTGGTGGGCATGGTGGTGCCGGCCGGCACGCCGCCGGAGGTGATCAACACGCTGAACAAGGATGTGGTCGCGGCGATCCGCGAGCCGGCGGTCAACAAGCGGCTGGTGGACTTTGGCGTCGAGCCCGTGGGCAATACGCCGGCGCAGTTCAGCGAGCTGCTGCGCAGCGAGTCCGGCCGCTGGACCAAGCTGATCCGCGACCTGAAGATCACGCTGGACAACTGAGTCCGGCCGCGGCACCGCCTGGCCGTCCGGCGCGCCCGGGCGGCACTGTTTTTCTGCCGGGCACCAGATGTTCCGCCAGGCACCGATGTTTGCCAGGAGTACCCAGCATGACCACCCCCTCCCCCGGCACCGCGCGCGGCGGCTGCCCGATCGACCACAGCACGCTCACCGCACCCAACGGCTGCCCGGTCAGCCACAACGCGGCGCAGTTCGACCCCTTCGGCGACGGCTACCAGCAGGACCCGCCCGAATACGTGCGCTGGTCGCGCGAGCAGGAACCGGTGTTCTACAGCCCGCAGCTGGGCTATTGGGTGGTCACGCGCTACGACGACATCAAGGCGATCTTCCGCGACAACCTCACCTTCAGCCCGTCGATCGCGCTGGAGAAGATCACCCCCACCGGCGACGAAGCCAACGCCGTGCTGGCGTCATACGGCTACGCCATGAACCGCACGCTGGTCAACGAGGACGAGCCCGCGCACATGCCGCGCCGGCGCGCGCTGATGGCGCCGTTCACGCCCGCCGAACTGGCGCACCACGAGCCGCTGGTGCGGCGCCTTGCGCGCGAGTATGTCGACCGCTTTATCGACGATGGCCGCGCCGACCTGGTCGACCAGATGCTGTGGGAAGTGCCGCTGACCGTCGCGCTGCATTTCCTGGGCGTGCCCGAAGAGGACATGGACCTGCTGCGCCAGTACTCGATTGCCCATACCGTCAACACCTGGGGCCGGCCGAAGCCGGAGGAACAGGTCGCGGTGGCGCACGCCGTCGGCAACTTCTGGCAGCTGGCCGGCCGCATCCTCGACAAGATGCGCGAAGACCCGTCCGGCCCCGGCTGGATGCAGTACGGCCTGCGCAAGCAGCAGGAGCTGCCCGACGTGGTGACCGACTCCTACCTGCATTCGATGATGATGGCCGGCATCGTCGCCGCGCACGAGACCACCGCCAACGCCTCGGCCAACGCGATCAAGCTGTTGCTGCAGCATCCGGACGCCTGGCGCGAGCTGTGCGAGGATCCCGCGCTGATCCCCAACGCGGTCGAAGAATGCCTGCGCCACAACGGCTCGGTGGCGGCGTGGCGCCGGCTGGTCACGCGCGACACCGAGGTCGGCGGCATCCGGCTGCCGGCGGGCAGCAAGCTGCTGATCGTGACGTCCTCGGCCAACCATGACGAGCGCCATTTCGCCGATGCCGACCTGTTCGACATCCGCCGCGACAACGCCAGCGAGCAACTGACCTTCGGCTACGGCTCGCACCAGTGCATGGGCAAGAACCTGGCGCGCATGGAGATGCAGATCTTCCTGGAAGAGCTGACGCGCCGGCTGCCGCATATGCGGCTGGCCGAGCAGACCTTCACCTATGTGCCCAACACCTCGTTCCGCGGGCCCGAGCACCTGCTGGTGGAATGGGATCCGGCGCAGAACCCCGAGCGCCAAGACCCGGCGCTGCTGGCGGTGCGCCAGCCGGTGCGCATCGGCGAGCCGTCGGCGCACACCATCGCCCGCACCGTGGTGGTCGAGCGCGCCACGCCCGCCGCCGACGGCGTACTGCGGCTGCGGCTGGTAGCGCCCGACGGCAAGCCGCTGCCGCGCTGGGCCCCGGGCTCGCATATCGACGTGGAATGCGGCGACACCGGGCTGTCGCGCCAGTATTCGCTGTGCGGCGATCCGGACGATGGGGCGGCGCTCGAGATCGCGGTGCTGCGCGACCCGGCCAGCCGCGGCGGCTCCGCCTGGGTCCATGGCAGCGTCAGGGCCGGCGACCGCCTGCGCATCCGCGGGCCGCGCAACCATTTCCGCTTCGATGAACAGTGCGGGCGGGCCATCTTCATCGCCGGCGGCATCGGCGTCACGCCGGTCAGTGCGATGGCGCGGCGCGCGCGGGCGCTGGGCATCGACTACACCTTCCATTACTGCGGGCGTTCGCGCCAGGCCATGGCGCTGCTGGACGAGCTGCAGGCGCTGCACGGCGCGCGGCTGCAGGTCCACGCCAGCGACGAGGGCCAGCGCGCCGACTTCGGCAAGCTGCTGGGGCAGCCCGACCCGCGCACGCAGATCTATGCCTGCGGCCCGCAGCGCCTGCTGGATGCGCTGGCCGAATGCTGCGCGGCGTGGCCGGCGGACGCGCTGCGCGTGGAGCATTTCGTCTCGCGGCTGGGCGCGCTGGATGCGTCGAAGGAACAGCCCTTCACCGTCGAGCTGAAGGATTCCGGCCTGGTGCTGGAAGTGCCGGCGGGGCAGACCCTGCTGGGCGCGCTGCGCGCCGCCAATATCGACGTGCAGAGCGACTGCGAGGAAGGCCTGTGCGGTTCGTGCGAGGTGCGCGTGCTGGCGGGGCAGGTCGACCACCGCGACGTGGTGCTGACGCGCGCCGAGCGCGACGCCAGCCATCGCATGATGGCGTGCTGCTCGCGCGCCTGCGGCGGCGGCCGGCTGGTGCTGGAGCTCTGAGCGCGCCAGCCTCAGGCGGTGGCGTTGAAGGCGTCGTGATAGCTGACCGTGCCGGCCGGACAGGCTCCGCCGAACGCCAGCGCCTGGAAATACTGCGGGGGCACGCCCGGCAGCACCAGCCCGGGCTGCGCGGCAAAGCCGAAGCGCCCGTAATAGGCCGGCTCGCCCAGCACCACGCAGCCGGCCGCGCCCTGGCGGCGCAGCGCGTCCAGCGCCGCGCGCACCAGTTGCGCGCCGATGCCCTGCCCCTGCCGCGGCGGCACCACCGAGACCGGCCCCAGCCCGTACCATCCGGCGGCACCGGACGACACCGTCACCGGCGAGACCGCGACGTGGCCGACCAGCGCCTCGCCGTCCTGCGCCACCAGCGACACCGTCAGCTGGCCGGCCCGGCGCAGCGCGTTGACGATAAACGCCTCGGTCTGGCTGGCGTGCGGCGCGGCCAGGAAGGCGGCAGTGGTCAGCCGGGCGATGGCGTCGGCGTCGGTCGGGACCTCGGGGCGGATTTGCATGGGTATGGCGATTCGATGCGGCAAGCGCGGTCAACGGTGGGGGAAGCCGCGATTCTACGCCCCCCGGCATGCCGGGGGCCGGCACCGCAAGCACCCCGTTGCGCCGTAGGACAAAGCCTGACAACGGCCGCAAGGACACAGGGCTAAAGTAGCAGCGCAACCGCCGCCCCCGTTTTGTCTGCCTCATGCCCCCTGACCCCGCCGCCGTCCACGCCTGCCCCACCCACCCTTTCCGTCGCTGGCGCAGCACTGCGGCGCGCCTGACCCTGTCATTGCTGGCCACGGCACTTGCCGTTCCCGCCACGCAGGCAGCGACCATGGCCGCGCCGCCGCCCTTATCGGAACTCGCCACGCTGCTGCTGGGCACGGTGCGCGGCAAGCCGACCGGCATGCACGGGGTCACGCGCCTGACCACCGGCGACGCCGACCGGCAACTGCGCCTGGCCTGCCAGGAGCTGATGCGCGCGGGCCCGGTCGATCTCGACGACACCACGCGCTTCGACGGCTGCGTGGCGCGGCCCGGCAAGATCGTCGAGTTCCACCTGAAGGTCTCCGGCATCGATGCCAGCCGCGACGATACCCGTGACTTCATGGCCGCGGCCAAGCCGATTCTCGAGCGCGGCATCTGCCGCAACCCGGATGTGCCGGTACTGGGCAAGCTGGGCGTCAGATTGCGCTATCACTATGCGGCCGGGCAGAAGCAACTGGTGCTGCTCGACATCCCGCCTGACCAGTGCCGCGGCAAGTGAGGAAATCATTGCGCCGGCGGCCTCAGCCGT
The DNA here is from genome assembly GCF_900249755.1 of Cupriavidus taiwanensis. Lineage (NCBI taxonomy): Bacteria > Pseudomonadati > Pseudomonadota > Betaproteobacteria > Burkholderiales > Burkholderiaceae > Cupriavidus > Cupriavidus taiwanensis. The sequence goes on along the minus strand of NZ_LT976854.1, from coordinate 1,028,305 downwards.
GCCCGTCCCCCAGCACCTCTTCGCAGACCGCCAGCCACGCGCGGGCCGCGTGCGACAGGTAGCGCCCCGGCGACCAGATATGGGCCATGGTCCAGTCCACCGCCGGTTCGGTGAGACGGGCCATGGCCAGCGTGTCTTGCGCCTGCAGCCGCTCGGCCAGCGGCTGCGGCAGGAAGGTGGTGCCCAGCCCCGCCGCTGCCATCGACGCCAGGAAGTCCCAGTGCCCGCTGCGCGCCACTACCTTCGGCTCGATGCGGGCTTCCAGGAAGGCCTGCCGCAGCTTGCGCGTCAGCGAGAAATCGTCGGTCAGCATCACCAGCGGCTCGTCGCGCAGCGCCGCCAGCGACACGGTGCGCCCGCGCGCCCAGGCCGCCTTGCGCGGCCCCACCACCCAGATCGGATGGCGGCCGAACTGGCGCGTTTCCAGCGCCAGGCCGCTGTCTCCCGGCAGCACGGTGGCGCCGACTTCCAGCTCGCCGCTGGCCACCAGCTGTTCCACCACCTGCCCGCCGTGCTCGTCGAGCGTCAGTGACAGGTTGGGATAGCGCTGCCGGAACGCGCTGACCGCCGGCGAGAAGAACAGGTTGACCATCGGCGGGATGCCGACCGTCAGCTGCCCCCGGCCCAGCGAGGACAGGTCGGAGACCTCCAGCGTCAGCCGGTGCACCACGCCCAGTGCCTCCTGGCCGCGCTCGTACACCACGCGGCCGACGTCGGTCAGGCGCACGGTCTTGCCTTCGCGGATCAGCAGCGGCTGGCCGACTTCATCCTCGAGCTGGCGAACCATCTTGCTGATGGTCGACTGGGTCACGAACAGCGACGACGCGGCCTGGGTAAAGCTGCGCAGCCGGGCGGTCTCGACGAAATAGCGCAGCGCGCGGATATCGATGGGCATGGTGGCGTGGAAGGCGCCTGCGCCGGCAATGCGGGCAGTCTCGCACTTCCATGAAAAATGCGAATGGAAAGGCCAATATTAAATCATGAATGGAATGCAGAGGGTGCGGCTACACTTCGCTTCCACATGTCGCCCCTGCCCGAGCGCGCCCCCGATGAAGCGCGCAGCGGCAGGCGGCGTGCGCCCCCAAACTTCCCGTCAAGACCCTGCCCCATGGCTAGCTGGCCGAATGCACGACAGTGGCTGTTCTCGCTGAAGGCATTCGCCGCCGCGATGCTCGCGCTCTACATCGCGCTGGCGCTGGGCCTGGCGCGGCCGTACTGGGCCATGGCGACGGTTTACTTCGTCTCGCATCCGCTGACCGGCGCAACCCGCTCCAAGGCGGCGTACCGTGTCGCCGGCACGGTGCTGGGCGCCACCGCAGCGGTGGCGACGGTGCCGCAGCTGGTCAACATGCCGATCGTGCTGATGGCCGCGATCGCGCTGTGGATCAGCGTGCTGGTGTACCTGTCGTTGCTGCAGCGCTCGCCGCGCAGCTACGTGTGCCTGCTGGCAGCCTACACGCTGCCGATCGTGGCGCTGCCGGCGGTCAGCCAGCCGGCGCAGATCTTCGATATCGCCGTGGCACGGATCGAGGAGATCGTGATCGGCATTGTCTGCGCCGGGCTGGTGGGCTCGGTGGTGTTCCCGGCCAAGGTCGCCCCGGCGCTGCGCGCGCGTGCCGATACCTGGCTGGCCGACGCCGCGGCGTGGGCCACGGACATCCTCGGCGGCAGCCCGCGCGCCGGGCACAGCCGCCACCGGCTGGCCGCCGACATCCTGCAGCTGGACCAGCTGATCAGCCAGCTCGCCTACGACACCGAGGGCAGCCATACGCTGCGCCACGCGCGCGCGCTGCGCCGGCGCATGACCATGCTGATGCCGCTGCTGTCGTCGCTGGACAGCGTGCTGCAGGCGCTGCGCTGCCATGCCGGCGGCATCCCTGCGGACCTGCGCGCGGCGCTGGCGGCAACCGCCGCGTGGCTCGCCGGCGCTGCCGCCACGGCGCCTCCGGCTGCGCCCGACGGCTGGCGAAGCGATCGCGGCGCGAGCGGCTGGCAGGACCGCCTTGCCGCCACGGCGGCCGACCAGCTGCAGCGCCTGTGCGCGCTGTACGGCGAATGCCGCGCCCTGCAGCATGGCATCGGCGACCATCGCGCCGGCACGGCGCTGGCCCGCACCGAACCCGGGCCGGAAGCTGCCGGCCAGCACCATCACCATGACCACGGCATGCTGCTGTTCGGCGCGGTGTCCAGCGGGCTGGCGGTGTTCTGCGCGGGATTGCTGTGGATCTTCTCGGGCTGGGAGGACGGCGCCGGCGCGGTGGTGGTGGCATCGATCGCGTGCTGCTTCTTTGCCGCCATCGACGAGCCGCGCCGCATGGCCGGCGCCTTCGTGCGCTGGAGCACGATCTGCCTGCTGATCTCGTCCGCCTACCTGTTCCTGGTGGTGCCGCATGCGCATACGTTTGAAGCGCTGGCGGCGATGCTGGCGCTGGCCTATCTCGGCATCGGCCTGCTGGTGGCGCGGCCGGGGTTCCAGCTGATTGCGATGCTGCTGTCGGTCAACACCGCCGCGTTCGCCAACGTGCAGGCCGTGTTCGACGCGGATTTCCTCGCCCTGTTCAATACCTGCCTGGCCAGCGCCGCGGCCATGGTGTTCGCGCCGCTGTGGTCGGTGGCGGCACGCCCGTTCGGTGCCCGCGCCGCGGCGCGCCGGCTGGTACGCGCGAGCTGGCACGACCTCGCGCAGGCCGCCACGCTGCGCGCCAGCGATGGCGATGCGCGGCTGGGCGCGCGCATGCTGGACCGGCTGGGCCAACTGGTGCCGCGCCTGGGCGCGGCCGGCGACCCGTTGTCCGCGGACGGCTTCCATGCGCTGCAGGTGGGCTATTGCGCGCTGGTACTGCACAAGGCGCTGCCGGAACTGCCAGCGCCGGCGCGCAAGCCGGTGCGCCGCGTGCTGGCCGCGGTGGCGCGGCATTTCCGCGCGCAACGGCGCGCGGGCCGGCGCGTACCGGTGCCCGCAGGCCTGGCCACCGCAGTGGGCGAAGCCATGGCCGCGGTTGCCGCCAGCGGCCGCGCCGGCCAGCGCGGCACGCTGGGCGCGCTGGTGGTGCTGCAGGTCACGCTGCTGCCCGGCCTGGCCATGACCCCGTCCCGCTGATCCACGCCCTCTTCGCTCGATCCCATGCTCAGTGAAATCGACCTCTACGGCGTGTTCGTTCCCGGCGTGCTGGTGCTGGCGGTGCTGGCCTTTGCCGCGGCCACGGCAATCCGCATGGTGCTGGCCGCGCTGGGTTGCTACCGGCATATCTGGCACCGCTCGCTGTTCAACCTTTCCCTCTATGTGATCGTCCTGGGCGCCGTGGCCGCCGTTTTTGCCGCGGTGCCCGGACTGCCGTCATGACCTTCCGACTCCGCCCCCTGCTTCCCGTGCTGCCGACGCTGCTGGCCGCCATCGCCGCGCTGCTGGTGCTGCGCCACCTGTGGGACTACTACACCGCCGCGCCCTGGACCCGCGACGGCCACGTGCGCGCCGACATCGTGCAGGTGGCGCCCGACGTTTCGGGACTGGTCACGCGCGTGCCGGCGCGCGACAACCAGTACGTCCAGGCAGGCGACGTCCTGTTCGAGATCGACCGCGACCGCTACGCGCTGGCCCTGGAGCAGGCGCTGGCGGTGCTTGCGACCCAGCGTGCCGCGCTGGCGCAGGCGCGGCGCGAGGCCGCGCGCAACCGCAACCTGGACGGGCTGGTCGCCGCCGAAGTCGCGGAGCAAGGCCGCGCGCGCGTGGAGCAAGGCCAGGCCACGCTGGCGCAGGCCGAAGCCGCGGTGCGGCTGGCGCGGCTGAACCTGCAGCGCACCAGCGTGCGCAGCCCCGTGGCGGGCTACCTCAACGACCGGCTGCCGCGGCTGGGCGACTACGTATCCACCGGGCGACCGGTGCTGTCGATGGTCGATGCCGGCTCCTTCCACGTGGAAGGCTATTTCGAGGAAACCAAGCTGCACCGCATCCGCATCGGCAGCCCCGTCGACGTGCATATCATGGGCGAGCCCCGGCACCTGCGCGGCCATGTGCAGAGCATCGCTGCGGGCATCGAGGACCGCGACCGCAGCGCGGGCTCCAACCTGCTGCCCAACGTCAACCCGACGTTCAACTGGGTGCGGCTGGCGCAGCGCGTGCCGGTGCGCATCGTGCTGGAAGACGTGCCTGCCGAGGTGCGCCTGGTCTCGGGCCGCACCGCCACCGTGGCCGTGCGCGAACCGGCGCGCGACCCCGGCGTTGCGCGCCGCGCGGGGCCGCGATCGTGACGCCGCGCCGTGCCTGGGCGGCGTGCCTGTGCGCTTTCCTGAGTGCCTGCACGACCGTGGGACCGGAGTATCGCGTGCCCGATCAGGCGGCGGTACGCGAGGCCGCGGCCAACGGGCCGTTGCAAGGCGCACAGGGACCGGACGTTGCGATCGCACCCGTGCCCGACGACTGGTGGCGCCTTTATGACGACGAACGGCTCGACCGGCTCGTCACCAAGGCGCTGGCGGCAAACCCTGACATCCGCGCCGCCGGCGCCAACCTGCGCCGCGCGCAGGCGCTGCTGCACGAAGTCGAAGCCGAAAACCTGCCACAGGGAAGCATTGGCGCCGGCGTGTCGCGCGCGCAGCTGTCAGGCGAGAGCTACCTGCAGCAGGCCCAGCCGCCGGTGTTCAACCTGGGCGACGTGGGCCTGGGCGCGTCTTACCTGATCGACTTCTTCGGCAAGCTGGCGCGCGCCGACGAGGCCGCGCTGGCCGGCGCGCAGGCCAGCGCGGCGGCGCTGGACATGGTGCGCGTCGCCGTCGCCGCGCAAACCGTGCGCGCCTACGTGCAAGGCTGCGCCGCGACGCACCAACTGCACGCCGCCACGCAGCAGCTGGCGGTGCAGCAGCGCACGCTGGACGCCAGCCGCCGCCTGCTCGCCGCGGGCCGCGCCGAGCCCGCCGAGGCGGCGCGCGAACACGCCCGCACCGAAGCGCTGCGCGCCGCGCTGCCCCCGCTGCAAGCGGCACGCAGCGCCGCGCGCTACCGGCTGGCGCTGTGGCTGGGCCAGGCGCCGGCGGCACTGCCGGAGGCCGAGGTGGCATGCGCAGCGGAACCCACGCTGCGCGCGCCGCTGCCGGTCGGCGACGGCGCCGCGCTGCTGCGCCGCCGGCCCGACGTCCGCCAGGCCGAGCGCGAGCTGGCCGCCGCCACCGCGCGCATCGGCGTGGCCACGGCAGACCTGTATCCGTCGATCCGCATCGGCGCCAGCGCCGGACTGACCGGCGTGCTGAGCCACCTTGGCAGCGGGCCCACGGCGCGCTGGAGCCTGGGGCCGCTGCTGAGCTGGAGCTGGCCCACCAACGGCGTGCGGCATCGCATCCACGGCCTGGAAGCCGCCGCCGATGCCGCGCTGGCGCGCTTTGACGGCGTCGTGCTGCGCGCACTGCAGGAAACCGAGACCGCGCTGTCGGCCTACACGCGTGAACTGGAACGCCACGCGGCACTGCACGCCGCGAGCGAGCACGCCGCGCAGGCCGCGCGGCTGCAGCGCCGGCTATGGCTGGCGGGGCGCGTGTCCTGTCTGGCGCATCTGGATGCCGAGCGCGACCTCGCTGCGGCACAGGCTGCGCTGGCGGCCTCCGCTGGCCAGGTTGCCGCGCGGCAGGTCGACTTGTTCCTCGCGCTCGGCGGCGGCTGGCAGACGGCGCGCAAGCTGGCGGCGGTCCCGGCATCGGGCAATGAACATCTCGACTGAGCTGGGAGACCGGATTCGGTCCGGCGGCGACACCACGCTGCGCGCTACTGATACGCGCGCTCCGGTGCTAGATTGAGAAGGCGTGCCGCCGCCCCGGCGCCGGTGCGCCTGACAAGCCACCCCACCAGAATCGCGAGGAGCCGCGCATGTCCCTTCCCCATCTTGCATCCGGACAGATCGCCAGCGTGCTGCCATTGGGCGCACGGCTGGACCAGACGGCCACGCAGGCCCTGTTCAAGGAAGGTCCGCTTGAAGTGATGCGGCTGGTGCTGAAAGCCGGCAAGCATGTGCCCCCTCACGCCGTGGACGGGCCCATGACCGTGCAGTGCCTGGAGGGCGAGGTCCGCGTGCGCGTGGACGGCACCGAACGCCAGCTGCACCAGGGCGACCTGCTTTACCTGGGACCTTGCGTGCGCTACGACGTGACCGCGGTGTCGGATGCCTCGGTGCTGGTGACGATGGTGTTGCCGGGCAGCCTGTGAGCCTTCCCTAAGCCTCGATCGGCTGCCAGCGCGCGCTGGCAGCCACGAAGGCGTCGATCAGCGCCGCGACCGGCGCGCGGCGCAGCGCCGATTCGCGCACCAGCACGCCCACCTCGCGATAAAGCGGCCCGCCCGGCAGCGGCACCTGCACCACGCCAGCCGCCTCGCGCAGCGGCACCAGCTCGGCCGGAATGATGGCGCAGCCCAGTCCCGCCGCCACCATCTGCAGGATCACCGCCGGCTCGTCCAGCTCCATCCCCTCCCTGACCCACAGCCGTTGCCGCTTCAGGTAGCGGTCGACCAGCTGGCCGCCGGTGCTGTGGCGGTTGTAGCGGATAAACGGCAGCGCCTCCAGCAGCGCGCGCAATTCCGCCGGCGCGCCGGCCGGCCCGATGCCGACAAACCGTTCGCGCACCAGCGGCACCCACTTCAGGTCCGGCGGCAAACCCAGGCGCGGCCGGATCAGCACGGCCACGTCGAGTTCGCGCGCATCGACCTGCGTCAGCAGCTGGGTCGACATGCCGGGCACCACGTTGACGTGCGAATCCGGAAAGCGCTGGCGAAAGTGCCGCATCGCCCCGGCCAGCAAGGTGGCCTGCACCGTGGACACCGCGCCCAGCTCGACCGGTGCGGCATCGGCGTGCGGACCGGCGCGGTCCTTCATCGCGGCGTAGAGCTCGACAAAGCGGCGCGCCTCCGGCACCAACCGGCGCCCGGCTTCGCTGAGCGCGACCGACTTGCCGGTGCGCTCGAAGAGCTGGCAGTCCAGGTCTTCCTCAAGCCGCCGGATCTGCGTGCTGACCGCCGACTGCGTCAACGCCAGCCGCGCCGCCGCGGCGGAAAACGATCCGGTCTCGGCAGCCGTCAGGAAGGTCTGGAAGTAGCGGATCATCTATCGAATTCTTTGATGCTCAGGGCAAAAATGATTCGCTTCATATTACGGGTTGCGCTGACTACAATCAACGCGCAGGCCGATCCCCAGCCCCGTCAGAACCTTTCCCTCAATAAAAGCCCCATGAGCACGACTTCCACTATCCCCTTGTTCCACCTGGCGTTTCCCGTGCGCGACCTGGCCGAAGCCCGGCGTTTCTATGGCGAGTTGCTGGGCTGCCCGGAAGGCCGCAGTTCCGAGGCGTGGGTGGATTTCAACTTCTATGGCCACCAGGTGGTGGCCCACCTGGCGCCCGAGGAATGCGGCCACCGTGCCACCAGCGCCGTCGATGGCGACGATGTGCCGGTGCGCCATTTCGGCGCGATCCTGCCGATGGCCGAATGGGAGGCGCTGGCCGGGCGCCTGCGCGCCGCCGGCACGCAGTTCGTGATCGAGCCGCACGTGCGCTTCAAGGGCCAGGTGGGCGAACAGGCCACCATGTTCTTCCTGGACCCGTCGGGCAACGCGCTGGAGTTCAAGGCATTCGGCGACCTGAGCCAGGTGTTCGCGAAGTAAGGTGGCGGCGGGCGCAGAGGTCAGGCGATGCGGCGCATCGCCTCGCGGATCGGCTCGGCCGCGGTCGGGCGCACCAGCCGGGCCACTTCCTGGCCGTCGCGCAGGAAAACCAGCGTCGGCCATAGCTTGATGCGGAAGGACCGGCCCAATGGGCGTCCGCTGCCGTCTTCGATCTTCAGGTGGCGCAGGTCCGGATGCACGGCAAAGGCCTCGGCCAGCGCCTGCTGGGCGCGCTGGCAGTAGCCGCACCAGGGTGCGCCGAACTCCAGCACGGTGGCGCCGGACAGCGTATCCACTTCCGTGCGGGTGGGCTCGGTGGCGGCGTAGTGTTGGGTCATCGGCATTGTGTTTTCCTTGTTTCCGTGGCTTTGGCGCGTGACGGTCTGCCTGCCAGATTCGTTCCAGGCCAGTGCCGGGCCCGGCCATGGCCGCAGCATGCCGCCTCCGCGGCGCCACCGTGTAATTTCTACGCCGCCGGCGCGATTTCCCACCATTGCGGCAGCAAGCCGCGCACGTCGGCCGCGGCAAAGCGGTCGTCGATCAGATACAGCACGCCCCGGTCCTGCTGCGTGCGGATCACCCGCCCGGCAGCCTGTACCACCTTGCGCAACCCGGGATACAGGTAGGCATAGGCGTAGCCCTGCCCGAACGCCTGTTGCATGCGCGCGCGAAACTGCTCGTTGACGGCGTTGAACTGCGGCAGCCCCAGCGTGGCGACGAAGGCGCCGATCAGGCGCTCGCCCGGCAGGTCGACGCCCTCGGCAAAGGCGCCGCCGAGCACCGCAAAGCCGATCCCTTCGCCACCCTCCGCAAAAGCGTCCAGGAACGCCGCCTGCGCGGCCTCGTCCATGCCGCGCGCCTGGACCCAATGCGGGATGTCCGGGTGCGACGCGGCAAAGCGGGCGACGGCCTGCTGCAGGTATTCGTGGCTGCTGAAGAAGGCCAGGTAGTTGCCGCGGCGCGCGCGGAACTGGTCCGCCATCAGCGCCACGATGGCCGGCAGCGACTGCTCGCGCCGCGCATAGCGGGTAGAAATGCGCGCGGCAATCCGCACCGACAGCTGCTCGGCGCTGAACGGCGACGGCACTTGCACGCGTGCGCAATCGGCCGGCAGGCCCAGCGTGTCCAGGTAATAGCCGGCGGGATCGAGCGTCGCGGAAAACAGCGTGACCGAATGCGCAGCGGCCAGCCGCGGGCGCAGGAACGGCGCCGGGATGACATTGCGCAGGCAAAGCCTGGCGTGGTGGCCGCCACGGCTGCGTGGCGCACGCTGGATATCGAACAGCGAATGCGCATCGAGCTGCTCGGCCAGGCGGCCGAAATGGAGCGCGTCGAAGTAGAAGCGCTGCAGCGCCGGGTCGTGCGCGCCCGGATGCTCGGTCATGTAGGCCAGTGCCGCCGAACAGCATTCGTCCAGCGCACGGCGGAAGGCCGCGGGAACTTCGGGCAGGACCTCGTAGGCATCGTCGCCCTGGCGCGCGAGTGCGTTCCACTGCCGCGCCAGCCTTGCCAGCGGCCGGGACAGCGCGGCGGGCGCGCTGCGGCGCAGTTCGCGCAGCGCTTGCGGATCCAGCTCCGCCGTGTACATCGCGCGGCCGCGCTCGACCAGGTTGTGGGCCTCGTCCACCAGCACGCTGGCGCGCCAGCCGTTGGCCACGGTCAGCGCATACAGCATCGCGCTGCGGTCGAAGTAGTAGTTGTAGTCGGCCACCACCACGTCGCTCCAGCGGACCAGCTCCTGCGCCAGGTAATAAGGGCAGATGCCGTGTTCCTTAGCCAGCGTGCGCACCGCGGCCCGATCGCGCACCGGCACGGCCCGCGCCGCTTCGCGCGCGGCCGGCAAGCGGTCATAGAAGCCGCGCGCCAGCGGGCACGATTCGCCATGGCAGGCCAGCTCCGGATGCTCGCAGGCCTTGTCGCGCGCGGTCAGTTCCAGCACGCGCAGCGGCTGCGCGCCATGGCCGCGCAAGGCATGCGCGGCGTGCAGCGCCACCCCGCGCCCGGTGGAGCGGGCCGACAGGAAGAACACCTTGTCGAGCCGCTGGCCCGGCATGGCCTTGAGCACCGGGAACAGCGTCCCGACCGACTTGCCGATGCCGGTGGGCGCCTGCGCCAGCAAATGGCGTCCGGCGCGATTGGCGTTGTAGACCGCCTGCGCCAGTTCGCGCTGCCCGGGGCGGAAACCCTGGTGCGGAAATGCCAGCTGCGCCAGCGCGGCGTCGCGCGCCTGACGGTGCGCCAGTTCGGCCTGCGCCCAGTGCAGGAAACGCTCGCAGGACTGGACGAAGAACGCCTCGAGCGCCGGCGCGTCGAAATGCGCCACCACCGGGTGCTCGCGCTGGCTGACGATGTCGAAATAGACCACCGCGATCTCCAGCCCCGGCAGCCCCAGCTTGCGGCATAGCAGGCAGCCGTAAATTTTGGCTTGCGCCCAGTGCAGGTGGCGGTGGTTGTCCGGCACGGCGGCATCGCCGCGCACCGTCTTGATTTCTTCGAGCCGGTTGGCGGCGGGATCGTAGCCGTCGGCACGGCCGCGGACATGGAGCGGACCGAAATCCGCGGACAGCGCCACTTCCGCCTGATAACCCGCGCCGCGGCGGCCGGTCACGACGCCATGCCCGGCCACCCCCTCTTGCGCCGACGGCGTCGGCACGAAGCGCAGGTCCAGATCGCCCGCCTTGGCGGTGAACTCGCACAGCGCGCGCACTGCGACGACGTAGGTGGGCTGCGCCGGCGCAGCGGCCGGTGCGGGCGTGACTGGGGACGCAACTGAGGGCGTAATGGGAGGGGGCGGGATGATGGCGGACACAACCACAGGCACGCGGGAAACTGTACAAATATACAGTACCGGACCGCCCTGTCGAACGCCCTACCCTCGAACGAGCATAAAGAAAGAGCAAATGGTTATTTCCATGTGTTCCACTCGCCGCTCTATATTGTCCGGCTGACAAGACAACACGCGCCCGCCCGCCCGGCGGCGGACACCACCGGAGCCCGACCTTGACCCGCGGTATCACCCTTGGCGACACCCTTACCTGGACCGCGCGCAACCTGCCGCGCAAGACCGCGCTGGTCAGCGGCACCGGCGCCGGGCGGCGCGCGTGGACCTATGCGCAACTGGACGCCGAGGTCAATCGCCACGCGCATGCCCTGCAGTCGCTCGGCATCGGCAAGGGCGACGTGGTGGCGGCCTTCCTCTACAACACGCCGGCCTTTGTCTTTACGCTGCTGGCCGCGGCCCGCCTGGGCGCGGTCTACAACCCGGTCAACTACCGCCTGGCCGCGCAGGAGCTGGCCTATATCCTGACCGACGGCGGCGCCAGGGCGGTGCTGTTCGAACGGGAAGGCGCGGCCGTCGTGGAAAAGGCCGCCGGGCTGGCGCCCGGCACCGCGCTGCGCCTGTACGCCGATGCCGACGCGGCGCCGGCCTTCGCCACGCACCGGCTCGACACGCTGGCGGCGGGCCAGCCGGATACGCCGCCAGCGGTGACGGTCGACGAGAACGACCCGTGCATCCTGATGTACACCAGCGGCACCACGGGCAGGCCCAAGGGCGTCATGCACACCCATCGCAGCAAGCTGCAGCACAACGCGATGATGCACCAGGCCATGATGCTGTCGCGCGAGGACGTGGGCCTGTCGATTGCGCCGCTGAACCATACCGCCGAGCTGCACACCAGCTTCCTGCCGCGCCTGCAGGTCGGCGCCACCCAGGTGCTGCAGCGCCGCTTCGACGCGGGCGAAGCCTGGCAACTGGTGGAAGCCGAGGGCGTCACGCATTTCTTCGCCGCGCCGACCATGGTCGGCATGCTGCTCGACCACCCGGACGCCGAAACCCGCGACCTGTCGTCGCTGCGGCTGGTGGAGTACGGCGGCGCTTCGATGGCGCCGCACCTGATCCGCGAGTGGGACCGCAAGGTCGGCGCGGGGCTGGTTCAGGTCTACGGCACCACGGAAATGGGCCCCTGCATGTCGGTGCTCTACCCGCACGAGCAGCTCAGCCGCGCCGGCTCGGCCGGCCTGCCCGCGCTGGGGCACGAACTGGTGGTGGCAAGGCTGCGTGAGGACGGCGAACCGACCGATCCGTCGCAGCCCTGCGCGCCGGGCGAAGTCGGCGAAGTGCTGGTGCGCGGCCCGTGCATGATGCAGGGCTACCTGAACCGCCCCGACGCGAACGCCCGCGCGCTGGCGCACGGCTGGTACCACACCGGCGACCTCGGCAGCCTGGACGCCGACGGCTACCTGTGGATCCGCGACCGCATCGACTACATGATCAATTCAGGGGCCGAGAACGTCTATCCGCGCGAGGTGGAAGACGCGCTGATCGAACATCCCGGCGTGCTGGAAGTCGCGGTGCTGGGCGAGCCCGATCCCACCTGGGGCCAGGTGGTCGGCGCCTACGTGGTGGCGCGCGGCGACGCCGCGCTGAGCGCGGACCAGCTCGATGCCTTCCTGCTGCAAGGCGACCGGCTCGCGGCTTACAAGCGGCCGCGCCGCTACCATTTCCTGCAAGCGCTGCCCAAGACGACCAGCGGCAAAATACAGAAACACCTGCTGCACACGGGCGCCGCGGCCTGAGCGCCGCGACAGTTCGCCTCAGCCCAGGCGCGCATCGTATTGCCAGCGGCGAACCTTGGTATAGGCCAGCCGCCGGGCATCCGCATGCAAGGGATTGATCAGCACGTTGGGCTCTTCGGGGATCACGATGGAAGGCACCAGCAGCAAGGCGCTGGTGCCGGACTGGACCCAGTCCTCGCCGGTGTCGAGGCTCGTCTTGCCGGCGGGAATGGCATCCCAGCCGATTGGCGCGCTGCCGGCCGTCAGTTGGCGCGCCGAAGCCCACAGCTCGTCAGGGATATCGATCCTGACCAGATAGCGGTTCAGCGGCAGCCCGGCCGAGCCGAGATGGACCAGGGTTTCCAGGCAAGCCAGCGCGATGCTCGACGCCGCGTAGACCAGCGGCGTTCCCTGCCGGTTCCAGCGTCCGCCGGTGGCCCTGGCACCGGCGCCAGAGGCATCGTCCGCGGTGTAGGCTGGCGTGTCGGTCGCGATGCGCCAGGCTGCCCTCAAGCGTAGGCCCCGCTCTGCATCCTGGCGACCAGGTCGGAGACGATGCGCTGGCCTGCGACGGTATCCATCAATTCGGCGGGACGTTGCCCGCCCAGCGCCGGCGACGGCTGCTCCAGCCACTGCGCCAGCCACTGTGCCGCATTGAAGCCGCGCGGATCGCCCGAGCCTTCCACCATCGCCTGCACCTGGCCAACCAGCCGCACCATGCCCAGCACGCGCTCGCTCTGCTCGCTCGACAGGTTCTGGTGCGCGCGCGCCTTGCGGTCGACGGTGGCGCGCGGCAAGTCCAGCGTCCGGATCAGCTGTTCCTTGCTCGTGCCCATGGAATCGGCCAGCTGATTGAGGTCGGATGCGGGCACGCCTTCACGGATGGCGTGGATCACCGACATGGCGCCTTCGGTGGATAGCGTGGCCTCGTAGACCGCCATGTAGCTACTGACGCCCAGTTCGCGCGACGCCGGGCGTTCGTGCGCGAGTGGATAGTGGCCTTCGGGGGTGAGCGTGCGCGGCATGGCAGACCTCATCAAATGAGCCTTCAGTATAGCTCAATTGACTTACTGCCCACGTGCCTTGCGCTGCGCATTCCGCCGTTGGAACCCGGGGGCTACAACCCCCGGCCACGCCGTCGCCCCTTGCTTGCGGACAGCGCAATGCGGGCCGGACGGCGGCGCCGTGCCGGGGCCACGGCGCCAGCGGGATCGGACGGCGCCGTGCCGGCTTGCTCCCGATACTCCGCGAGCAGGCTTTCGCGCTGCCGCACCCGTTCTTCCAGCACCGCAAGCGCCTGGCCGAGCCGGGTCATCTCGCTGCCCTGGCGCGACGCCGTCTCCGCGGCCCGTGTCAACCGTTCCACTGCCGCCTTGCGTTCGGCCTCGAGCAATTTTTGCGCTTCCCTGGCGGCCACGCGCGCGGCATCGAGCTCCAGCGCCATGCGGCGCTCGTTGGCGGCGTTGCGCTGCGTCAGCGTTTCGCGCTCCTGGTCCCATGCCGCGCGCCGGGCGTCGAAATCTTCCTGCATGGCATGGCGCGCGGCCAGCGCCGACGCGTGTTCCGCGCGCAGCGCCTCGGCTTGCTGCTGCCAGCCGGCGGCAGCGGTTTCGGCGCGCGCCGCGCGCTCCGCGGCCTCGTCGCGCGCCCGCGTCAGTTCCGCCATGGAAGCTTCCGCGCCTTCGAGCCGCGCCTGCATGACCTGACGCTCCTGCGCCAGCGCTTCGCGCTCCTGCTGCAGCGCCGTGCTTGCCTCCGCCAGCGCCGCTTCCCGTTGCGCCAATGCGGCCTCGGCCGAGGTCCGGGCGCTCTGCAGCGCCGCCTCCCACAGGTAACGCGCGGCTTCGGTGACCGGTTCGGGGCAGCCTGGCGCCGGCGCAAAGCCTTGCGGATCCTGGATGCGCCCGCCCAGCGCGGCAAACCACGCATCCAGATGCGGGCTGACCGTGTTTGGCGAGCCTCTCCCGAGATGCAGGCGGATGCGTTCGATGGTCGGCCGCTGGCCGGCCTTCAGCAGGCTGTCGGCGGCTTGCCAGACGTCGTCGCGGGTAATGCCTCGGCTGCGGAGCGTTTCCATGGTTGAGATCCGGCGAATTCCTGAAGAATCACAAATAAGGTTCGATAATGGAGGCTTATCGGTTGTTATCCCTTATCTACGTATGATATATTACAGCATACATCATATTTAATATGATAAGAATTCGAGACGCCCACGAGGCCTTTTTCCCTCCCATCCCCGCTGATGTCGCCGATGTCGATCTACCGGCCCCGCTTCGCACGTCCCAATTGGATCCTTTGGCCGAACAGGCGGCCAACGCCCTGCGTCGCGAAGGCGAGTCCCGCAACACCGTGGCGAGCTACCGGTCCGCACTGCGCTACTGGACTGCCTGGTATGCCTTGCGCTACCGGCAGCCGGTGCAGCTCCCGCTTGCGCCTGCCGTCGTTATCCAGTTCATCGTCGACCACGCCACGCGCCAGACGCCGCAGGGCCTGGTCTGCGAGATGCCCGCGGCGATCGACCAGGCGCTGGTCGCTGATGGATACAAGGCGCGACCCGGGCCGCCCGCGCTGTCCACGCTGACCCACCGGCTCGCGGTCATTGCCAGGGCGCACCGCATGCAAGACCTGCCCAATCCGTGCGCCGATGCCAGCGTGCGCGAACTGATGGCCAGTACCCGCCGCGCCTACGCGCGTCGCGGCCACCGCCAGACGCGCAAGGCCGCGCTCACGCGCGCGCCGCTGCTGCGCCTGCTCGATACCTGCGATGGCTCGCTGACAGGGCTGCGCGATCGCGCGCTGCTGCTGTTCGCGTGGGCCAGCGGCGGGCGTCGCCGCTCGGAAGTCGCGCGCGCCACCATGGACCGCCTCACGCGCGTGGGTCCGGGAGACTTTGTCTATATGCTGGGGTGGTCGAAGACCAACCAGTCGGGCAGCGCGCGCACCGAGACCGCCAGGCCCGTCACCGGTGCCGCCGGGCAGGCGCTCGAGGCATGGCTGGCCGCCGCGGGCATCGACCACGGCCCGCTGTTTCGCCGCATCCGCCGCGGCGGGCATGTGGGAGAAGGGTTGTCGGATGCGGCGGTCAGCCGCATCGTCAAGGCGCGCTGCGCGCTGGCGGGGCTCGACGGCGACTATTCCGCGCATTCGCTGCGCTCGGGGTTCGTCACGGAAGCCGCGGCGCAGCAGGTGCCGCTGGCCGAGACCATGGCCATGACCGGGCACGCCAGCGTATCGACTGTGGTCCGTTATTTCCGTGCGGCCGACGCACGGCGCTCGCGCGCGGCCGACCTGCTGGCGCAGCCGGATGCCAGCGACGGCCGCTGAGCGACTCGCCATGTCCGCCAACCATGCGCCGGGGCCGGCGCAAATACGGGTATTTCGCTAGCCGGTGGCGCTGGCTCGGCCTGCGGGGCCTGCCTATACTGGCAGGCGCGCGGGACAGTGCCGGCACAGGCCGGACGCCGCGCGCGGAAAATCCGGCAGACAGTCACCGCGGCGCAAGACGCTGGCGGTACAGGCGCGCGACGACGCACCGCTGCGCGGACCCCGATCAAGTGGAAACGCGGAGATGGGCATGCCCAACGAACAATTCCTCGCCACGCAGGAAACGCGCCGCTCAGGGCTGAAGGCCCTGCGCGCGGCCCTGCTGCAGGTTCACAAGGAAGTCATCGGCTATGACCGGGCGCAGTATGAACGGCTGAACGGGCCGATTCCGGCCGGCCTGTTTGTCCAGCTGGTGACCGAAGACGACTACTTTCGCTGGCTCGACCCGCTGTCGCGCCTGATCATCGAGATCGACGAAGAGCTGGAAGCCCAGGAACACCACGACGACACTTGCCGTGCCGTCGGGCGCGCCGCAGAAAAACTCTTTAGCGACGGTGCCGATCCCGCGTTCCGCAAGCGCTACCAGGAAGCCCTGCAGGACGAGTCCGGCGTCATCGTCGCGCACGGGCGCCTGATGTCCGTCATCGGGCAGCTGCGCCAGCTGCCATAGGAAGATAGAGGCGCGCGCCTCCGGGCGCTTTACTTCCCTGGCTTCGATTTCCCGGGCCGGCGTGGAGTGTCGGTATCGACCGCGACCGGATCGCTGGCGGGGAAGGTATCCTTCAGCGCCTCATCCAGTTCGCGCTCGATCTGTTCGTCCCTGGATGGCTGCGGCGCGGGTGTGCGCGGCTGGGGCGGGTGCTTCTGTGCGGGCTTGCTCATGGCGATAGGGCTCCGTTGGCGACCGTGAATCGATGGTACCCCTGGCGGCACCGCATCGCCATGCGGCCGTCCACCGCTCAGCGGCCTCTGCCGCCCCCTCCTCTACCGCCACCACGCCCGCCGCCATGCCAGCCACCCCGCCCGCGGTGGCCGTTGCCGTGCCAGTGATGCCCCCCGCGTCCGCCGCCGCCGTAGATGAAGGCGAAGCTGCCATAGGCCGGCCACGGACGGTAGTACGGATAGCCGTAGGCGGGGTAAGCCGGATAGGCGGGATAGGCCGGGTAGGTCTGGTAGTACGGCGTCGACACCGTGTAGCCGGGATATGCCGGATACGGGTCGCCAGCATACGGATACGCCACGCACCCCGCCATGGCGGTCGCTAAGAGGATCACTCCGATTCCGTATTGCATGGTGCCCTCCCACCGTCAGCGTTCCGCCTGCCGCCTGCCAGGCACGGAAGTTAGACCGCGCGGCGACCGCTGCATTCCGCTAGCCGTCCTACGGTGACGCGCCGGGGCGAGCCATCGGCGCTCAGGTGCGTAGATCGCGGCAAAACAAAGGCATATTTAAGAAGTGTCCGATATTCACATGAGAAACAACGGATTACATTGGTCTTGCACCCGACCCTGGGTGCCCGATCGAGCCAGGTTGCCCCCCTTCCTGGCTCCTTACGTTGCCACGATGGTCCCCGCCATCGTGGCATTTTTTTAGGCGGCGTCTTCTGGCTGCTGCTGGCCCTTGCTACAGGCCCTTGCTACAGGCCCTTCTCGACCATATCGAGCACGCGCTGGCCCAGGACCTCCGCCTGCTCGCTGGCGCGGCCGCGCAGGGGACCGTCGATCAGCAGGATCGCCAGGCCGTGCACGGCCGACCACGCCAGGTATTCGGCGCCCGGGCGGCGCTCGGCCGGCAGCACGCCCGCCTCGACCAACTGGTCCAGCGCCGCGCCCAGCAGCTGGAACGGGTTCAGGCCGCTGTTGCCGGCCTTGGCCGGGTCGGCGTCGTCCTCGACCTGGTCCGGTACCGAGAACGCGGTGCGGAACAGGCCGGTTTCCGTCAGGGCAAAACGCAGGTAGCCCGTGCCGACCGCGCGCAGGCAGGCGCGCGCATGCGCCGCGGCACCGCGCCCCGGGCGCAGCCCGCCGATTTCGGCCTCCATGGCCATCGCCAGCGAAGACAAGGCCCAGGCGCGCACCGCCTGCAGCAGGTCTTGCCGGCTGGCGAAATGGCGGTACGCGGCATTGGGCACCACGCCGGCGCGGCGCGTCGCTTCGCGCAGCACGATGGCGTCTGGGCCGCCCTCGCGCGCCAGGTCGATGCCGGCGTCGAGCAGCGCGCGGCGCAGGTCGCCATGGCGGTAGGTCGCCCGCGCGGGCGGTGCGGAGGCTTCCCGGTTCATGCGGGCCTCCTGGAGAACGAATAACGGTTCATGATGTGCGGAGTCTTATAGTGAACAGTGTACACAATCAAACTGTCACAAGCTTGTTGCATCGAAGGATGGGGGGCGGGAAGGCCGCGGCTCAGAGGATCGGCGCGAACAGCTTGGCCACGTGCATCGCCACGCGCAGCGGTGCCGGCGTGGCGAGGAACTCGTCCAGCCCGACACGGCGGGCCTGCGCGAAATCGGCCTCGAGCATCGCCGCCACTTGCGCGGCAAAGCCCTGGTCCGCTGTCATCACCATCAGCTCGAAATTGAGCCGGAAGGAACGGTTGTCCAGGTTCGCGGTGCCGATGGCGGCGGCCTCGTCGTCGATCAGGATTACCTTCTGGTGCAGGAAGCCCGGCTGGTAGCGATAGATCTTGATGCCCGCGGCAATGGCCTGGTGGGCGTACAGCGTGGAAGCGGCATAGACCACCAGGTGGTCCGGCCGCGCCGGGATCAGGATGCGCACATCCACGCCGCGCAGCACCGCGAGCCGCAGCACGGCGAACACGGCCTCGTCGGGGACGAAATACGGCGACGTGATCCACAGCCGGTGGCGCGCCGACTGGATCGCCTCGACAAAGAACAGCGAGCAGGTTTCCTGCGCATCGGCCGGTCCCGACGGCACCACCTGGCAGGTCATGCGCCCGCCCGACTCGGGCGGCGGCATCAGCAGATGCGGCACCTCGCGCGCGGCCCAGTACCAGTCTTCGGCAAAGGCCATCTGCAGGTCCAGCACGGCACTGCCGCGCAGCGCGATATGGGTGTCGCGCCATGGGGCCAGCGGCGGACGCTGGCCCAGGTATTCGACGCCGACATTGTGGCCGCCGAGAAACGCTTCGCACCCGTCGACCACCACCAGCTTGCGGTGGTTGCGGAAATTGAGCTGGAACCGGTTGACGAAACCGCGGTGCGTCGAGAACGCCCTCGCCTCGACGCCGGCATCGAGCAGCGTGCGCACGTAGCGGCGCGACATGGCGTGGCAGCCGATGCGGTCGAACAGGAAGTACACCTTGACGCCGGCTTGCGCGCGCTCGCACATCAGCGCCTGCAGGCGCTGGCCCAGCGCGTCGTCGTGGACGATGAAGAACTGCACGATCAACACTTGCCTGGCGCGCGCCATCGCCGCGAAGATCGCCTCGAAGGTCTGCTCGCCGTCGATCAGCAGCCGCACATCGTTGTTCGCCAGGCACGGCATGCCGGTCAGGCGCGGCAGCGCGCGCATGCAGGCCTGGACCGGCGCGTGGACCACGCAGGCGCTGCGGGCCTCGCGCTCGCGCGGCGTCATGCCGTGGCGGATTTCGCGCAGCCGGTCGTCGTTGAAGCGGCGGGCATCGACATAGCCGGCAAAGGTGCTGCGCCCGAAGATCAGGTAAGGCACCAGCGTGAAGTACGGCATCATCAGCAGCGAGCCGGCCCACGCGATCGCGCCCGGCGCGGTGCGCACCGTCATGACGGCATGCAGCGCGGCCACCACGCCTACGACGTGAAAGGCCAGCACGATGATGGCGATGACACTGGGGCTCTGCAGCATCGGTGGGCTTGTGTCCGCTGACCGGGTCGCGATGCGCGCTATTTTGGCACAGCGTGGTCAGGATGTAGGCGGCCGGCCCCCCACCCGCCCCCAGCGGCCTGCCGTCGCTGCCTTCTTTTTTGGCACGCCGATGGCATCACGGTAGCAGGCGGCTGTCCGGGCAGCGTCCCCCGGCTTGTCCACAGGAACTGTGGACAACTTTCCGTAGCACCTCGCGACCTGCCGATTCTGGCAATGCACTCCGCTTCGAACGCGCGAATCACAAAAATCGACAGATATTTCAGCAATGTCTGATTGTTTAGCCGACCGCACTTTTAATACGCTTTCTGGCTGGGCAACGCGGTGCCGCCAACGCGGCGCGGCCATGGCTGTCCGACCGCGCCCAGGCGTTCGTTGCGGCGCACCTTGCCCCGCCTTCGCCCCACGTTCGACTCTTGCCTGTGGTCCGCCTTCGATGAATATTGCGCTGCTCATGGGCTTCTCGCCCGAACTCCGTACCGTGGCCGAACTTCTGGAGGGCGCCGGTTTTCGTTGCAGCGTGTTTGAGACCGGCCGGGAGCTGATCCAGCGCGTCAGCCAGGAGTCCTACGACATGCTGCTGATCGAAGACACCCTGCCTGACCTGCCAGTGCTGGATGTGGTACGCGCGGTGCGCAGCGCCCGCTCGCGCGACGTGCCCATCATCCTGCTGGCTGCCGACAACTGCGAAGACAAACTGGTCGATGCGCTCGATGCCGGCGCCGACGACTACGTTTGCCGCCCGCTCAATGCGCGCGTGCTGATGGCCCGCATCACGGCATTGCGCCGGCGCGTTACCGGCGAACGCGTGCGCCAGGGCCTGGTGGTCCAGGCCGGCCCCTACCAGCTCAACAGCATGGGGCGCTTCGCCACGCTGCACGGCGAGCGCATCGCCATGACCCCGAAGGAATTCGACCTGGCCATGATGCTGTTTTCCAACGTCGGCCGGGTGCTGGCCAGCGAGCGCATCCAGCAGGCGATCTGGCGGCACGAACTGCCACCGCTGTCGCGCGCGCTGGCGGGCCTGATCTCGCGCCTGCGCAAGACCCTGCGCATCGGCGTGGCCAACGGCATCGTCATCACGGTGGTCTACGCGCACGGCTACCGGCTCGACGTGCTGGAAGAAAGCATCGCGCCCAGGCTGCCAAAGGCGACAGCCCGCGCCAGCGTGCCCGAAGCCTCGGGCAACTGAGCCGCACTACGCCGGCAGCGTCGCCGACAGCGCCAGGAAGTCGAGCACGGCCATGCCGTCGGCGGAGCGCTTGGCCTCGCGCTTGGCCGCGGCCGCGGCGGCGCCGATCTGCTGGCTGCCCAGGCGCTGCAGGCCGGCCACGCCGTCGCCGCTGACGCACACCACGCCCACCGCCATCGACACCGGCGGAAAGAACACCGGCCGTCCGTGCCGGTCTTCGCCGTGCATGCCGCCGGCGGCGCGGTCGGGCGGCGCATACATGGCGCGCGCGGCATCGTTGAAGCGCAGGATCGCGGCGCGCATGCGCTCGGCCCAGTCGGCGCTCTGGTAAAGCACCAGGAAATCGTCGCCGCCCACGTGGCCCAGGAAGTCCCGGGCCGGGTCGCACGCCTCGGCCAGGATCGCCGCCGCGCCCTTGAGCATCTCGTCGCCTTTCCAGTAGCCGTACTTGTCGTTGAACGGCTTGAAGTGGTTCAGGTCGACATAGCAGGCATGGAATTCGCTGGCGGCCTCGATCAGGCGCTCGATATGCTGGTTCAGCGGGATGTTGCCCGGCAGGAAGGTCAGCGGGTTGGCGTAGCGCGCCGCTTCCATGCGCACCTCGGTGATCGCCCGGATCAGGTCGGCGCCGGTGCCCAGGCCGATATAGCGGCCCTGGTCGGTGATCACGAAGCCGTCGGCCAGCGAGCGCGTGTTCTCGCCCGACAGGATCTGCGCCATGTCCTCCAGGCTGGCACGCTGGTCAAAGCACGCCGGATCGCGGCTGGCCATGGCGATGCAGGCCTTCTTGCCATACAGCTCGCGGTGGAACGGCGCCGCGTAGCGGTCGATGAAAGCCTGGCGGCCGATGATGGCCAGCGGCCGCCCTTCGTCATTGACCACCGCCACGGCCTGCAGCTCGGGCTGGTCCTGGAAGGTGCGCAGCACCGCATCGTTGCTGGCCGCGGGCGACACCGTCGGCGCCGGGCGCAGCAGCCTTCCCGCGGTAATGCCCGACCAGCCGGAGCGCACCATCTGCGGAAACACGGCAATGCGGCGCGATGCCAGGGCCTGCCGCACATGCAGGGCGGCCTGCGCCGCCGGCTGCGCCACCGGCCGTCCCACGTAGTAGCCCTGGGCGCCGGTCACACCCAGGTCGCGCACCACGGCCAGCTCATCTTCGTCCTCGATGCCTTCGGCGATCACGCGCCCGCCGAACGCGCTCATCATGCGCAGCAGCGCGCGCAGGATCTCCAGCCTGCGCGAACAGGACGCGATGCCGCGCACCAGCGACTTGTCGATCTTGACGAAATGCGGCGACAGGTGGGCGAGCAAGTCGAGGTTGGCGTGACCGGTGCCGAAATCGTCCAGCGCGTATTGCATGCCGAGTTCGCGCAACACCGCCATGGCCATGCCGAAGCTGGCGGCGTCGCCGATCGGGGTCTGCTCGGTGACTTCGATCACCAGCCGCGACGGTGCAATGCCGGCTTCCAGCAGCGCCGCCATCAGGCGGCCGCGGTCGGCCAGCAGTTGGCGCAAGGTCTGCGGGCTGAAATTGAGGAAGAGCTTGCCGGGCAGGTCCAGGCTGCGCCAGGTGACCAGCGCGGTGCGCGCCGCTTCCACCTCCAGCGCGATGGTGGCCGGGACGCCTTGCGCCAGCCGGAACAACGCGTCCGGCGCTGCCCAGGCGGAGCCCACCGGTCCGCGAATCAGCGCTTCGTAGCCGAGGATGGCACCGTTGTCGGCCTGCACGATCGGCTGGAACACGGCATGCAGCGGCGGCAGACGCGCCGGCGCAGGCGCCGTTGCGCCCGGAGCAAGGCTGGCCAAGGCGGGCGCGGGGTCGTGCTGGAGCGTGGCGACGGACAGGCCATTCATAGGGAGCAAGCGGGCGGATGGGTGAAGCGATCGGGGCGCAAGCGCGGCCCACATTGCATGACATCCACATGACAGCACGATGACAGTCCATATTCCGAGGATGTCACGTCGGCGTCACGTTGATCGACGACGATCCCGTGCGCCGCAGCGACTGCCCCGTACAGAGGGCGGCGCCGGCGAATCGGGTCAAGCCCGGGCTGCGCAGGCTGATCACGCCGGCGCGCCCGTCTGGAGTCTTCTCCGTGTTGCAAGTTTTCAAGACATCCCTGCCCGGCCAGCGCCGGGCAGCTGCCCCTGCGCGCTGGCTGGCGCGACTGGGCCGCCTGCCGCTGGTGGCGCGCCTGTGCGCCGCCTTTGCCCTGGTCTACCTGTTTGGCGCCGCGGTCGGCCTGACCGGCATCGCCAACCTGGTCTCGATCAAGGCCCGCACCGACACCCTGTACCAGCACGACATGCACGGCGCCATCTCGGCGGAGCGGGCGCAATCCGCGCTGGCTGCGCTCGGGCGTGCCCAGCTGGCGCTGACCATGGCCACCAGCAGCACCGAGCGCGACGGCGCCGCCGACGAGATCGCGACGGCGCTGTCGCAGCTGGACGCTGCATTGGCCGGCGTGCAGCGGGCCGCCCCGGCCCAGGCGGCGCCACTGCTGCGCGAACGCGAGCGCGCCGGCGAGCTGGCGCAGGCCTACGTGGCGTTGCTGCGCAAGCAGCCGCTGGACCCGCTGCAGTTCGACAGCGCGGTCTCGGTCGACGGCCATTTCGTGACCGGGCAGTTGCAGCGGCTCAGCAGCCAGGTCGAGGCCGTGCGCCGCCAGCAGGAGCAACGTGCCGCCGCCACCGTCGCCAGCGTGGCCGCCAGCCAGCTGCGCGCGCAGGCCTGGATGGCGGCGCTGCTCGGCGCCAGCCTGCTCGCTGCTGCCGCGCTGGCGTGGATTGCCGCGCGCAGCCTGCGCGCCGAGCTGGGCGGCGAGCCGCGCGATGCCGCCGAGATCGCGCGCCGCATTGCCGCCGGCGACCTGACCGCCCCGATCGCGCTGCGCGCTTCGGACCGCAGCAGCATGCTGCACCATGTGGCCAGCATGCGCGACCAGCTGGCCGGCGTGCTGGCACGCATCCAGGCCAGCGCCCGCGAGATCACCGCGGCCAGCCAGCAGATCGCGGCGGGCAACCAGGCCCTGTCGGCACGCACCGAGCAGCAGGCCAGCGCCCTCGACGCAACCACCGACAGCATGCAGGCGCTGGCGGCACACGTAACCGCTGCGCATGCGCAGGCCACCGAATCGAGCGAGATGGCCAGCGCGGCCCGCGCCGCCACCGTGGATGGCGCTGCCGTGGTCCAGCGCATGCGTGCCGCGATGGATGCCCTGCATGGGCATTCGCGCCATATCGCCGAGATTGTCGGGGTGATCGAAAGCATCGCGTTCCAGACCAATATCCTGGCGCTCAACGCCGCCGTGGAAGCGGCGCGTGCGGGCCCGGCCGGCCGCGGCTTTGCCGTGGTGGCGCAGGAAGTGCGCGCGCTGGCACAGCGCAGCGCCGATGCGGCGCGCGAGATCGGCGGCATCGTCGGCAATGCCACGCATGAGATCGAGCAGGGCGCCAGCCTGAGCGGCAGCGTGGTGGCGGCGATGGACCGAATTGCCGCCACGGTGGGCCACAGCCATGCGCTGGCCGAGGGGCTGCGCACGCTCGCGGACGAGCAGGCCGACAGCGTGCACGCCGCCGGGCAGGCCGCGGCGCAGCTGCGCCAGACCGCACAGCAGAACGCTGCGCTGGTCGACGAACTGGCCGGCCAGGCGGCGCGGCTCGACCAGCAGGCCGCCGCGCTGGCCGGGGACGTTGCACGCTTTCGCTTCCGGCAGCCCTGACCGGCACTCGCGCGCAAGATGTGTCGGGTCGAAACATTTGTCATGACGACGTAACCGGCATTTACGTCTTGCGCGACGAAGTTACAGATATGTTGCAACTGAACCAGCCCTGGTAACGTGACAGCCCGGTTGCGGCGAGTAACCTTGCTTCACACCAACTGAACTGGCACCCGCACAGGAAACCATGGCTGAACGACTCATCATGCTGGACGTACCCGGCGTCCTGTACTCCGACCGCTCCCGCGCCCGCCTCGGCGGCATTCCGGATTCGGGCACGCCGCGCGATGTCAGGTTCTTCGACCCGGTCGCGCTGGGTTTCGTGCGCAGGCTGTTCGGCGTGGCCGGCGCCCGTGTGGTGGTGTCCGATGCCTGGCGCCGCGGTACGCCGGCGGCCATCCTGCAGCAACTGGACCTGCAGGTCGAAGCCATGACGCCGCCGGCCGCAGGGGGTCACGGCGCGGAGATCGAAGCCTTCTTCGCCCAGGGCGCCCGCCCGGTCCATTACGTGATCCTGTCCTGCGCTGCGGCCGAGTCGATGCCCGAGGCGCTGCGCGAGCACCTGGTCACGGTCGACCCGGCCGTGGGCCTGACCCTGGAGAATTTCCAGCAGGCACTCGATATCCTGGGTGTCGCCTGCCCGTCGACGGTGATGCCAGCGCCCAAGCTGGATGCCGGCCTCAAGGCCAAGCTGGCGCAGCTGCAGCAACTGGCACGGGACAACCCGGCCCGCTTCGGCGGCGCGCTGGCCCCGGCGCGCGAAGTGACGGCCGTCCACGCCTGAGCTGCCGCGGTCGCGTTGTCCCCAACGGGGCGCCCACGGGCGCCCCGTTTTGCATCCGGCGATCCTGAAGCCGCGCTACCCGGCGGCCATGCTGCGGCAGCGATCCCGTATCATGCTCGCTGTCGCCGGCCCCATGCCGGAGCTTTGTGCCAGGACCCGCCATGCCTCACCTCGTCATCGAACTGACTGAAAACACGCGCCTGAACTGCTCGCAGGAAGAGCTGCTGGACGAAGCCAATGCCGCGCTGCTGGCTTCCGGGCAGTTCCAGGAAGCGGATATCAAGTCGCGCTGCATCACGCTGTCGACCTACCGCCAGGGCATCGATGCCGTCGAGCGCGCCTTTGTCCATGCGCGCCTGTCGATCCTGGACGGGCGCGATACCGCCGTGCGCCAGGCACTGGCGCAGGCAGTATGCGATGTGGTGGCCGAAGCCGTGCGCTCGGGCGGCGGCACCGGCCAGAACGTGCAGGTATCGGTGGAGGTGTGCGAGATGGTGCGCGCAACCTACGCCAAGCAAGTGGTGGCGTGAATCGTGCGCGCGCCGGCGGCCGCCCAATAAAAAACCCGCGGCCGTTGCGGCCGCGGGCGGAAGCTTCTGGAAGACTCCGGAAGCTCTGTCATGGGGAGCGCCCCCGCACCCATGACGTAGTGGATTCTAGGTGGGGGACATGGCCACCGACTTGACCTGGATTAAACGCTGCCGGATTGCTGGCGGCGG